>JANMRB010000011.1:0-26260 GCA_031370825.1 Ilumatobacteraceae bacterium | reverse complement strand
CCGATGATCGCCCGCCACGAGAAGGCCTTGACGAGATACGAAGCCCACAGCGGAACAAGGACTGCGGCGACGAGTAGCCGTCGCCACCGCGGCCCGACCACTTTGGCGATGAAGAACGCTATTGGCAGCGCCAAGACGATGTCGACGAGGGTGACGAGCACCGCGATCTTCACGGTTCGCACGGCGATATCGAGGTACACCGACTTGTCGATCAGCGTGCGGTAATTCTGGGCGCCGATCACCTTGTCGATGCCACTGCCGTCTTCGTTGAGGCGGTAGAGCGACGTGAGGAACAACGACGCCAGCGAGCCGATGTAGAGCACCAACATCCACGCCGCAGGCGCGCCGATCAGCGAGATCAGCCGGGCTCGCGGATGACGATGCAACCAGCGCGATGCCGATTGCCCGGGGCTCGATGGGAGTGTTCTGGCGGTCATCGGTCAATGAACCGGCCGGTCGGGCGCGGCACGGTGGCCGCGCCCGATCAGCGAGGTGTTTGATCAGCCCTTGATCTCTGTCCAGGCCTTGATCCAGTCGACGAACGGCACGCAGTCATTGCCCTTGCCGTTCAGGCACGCCTTGCGCGGCGTTGCCCAGAACGAGATCGACTTGGCGAACGCTTCGTCGGTCGCTTTGAAGACATCACAGTGCGTCGTGTCTTGGTAGAGCGTGGCGATCTCGGCACACGCCTTCGGGTTCGCCGGGGCCTCGCCGTAGTAGTACGCCTCCTGTGCCTGCACCTTGGGGCTCGTGATGTAGTCCATCCACATGTACATGCAGTTGGGATGGGCGGCCTTCGACGAGATCATCCATGTATCGCTCCATCCGGTCGAGCCTTCCTTCGGAACCACTGTCTCCACGGGAGCGCCATTGGTCGTGGCGAGGTTCTTGATGACCTGCCACGTCGTTCCGATCACGGTCGAGCCCTGCTCGAAGGCGCTCTGAGTCTTCGTGTAGTCGTTCCAGTACTCACCGATGATCGAGTGCTGATCCTTCAACAGTGCGACGGCGGCGTCGAACTGCTTCTGGTTCAGCGAGTAGGGATCGTCGATGCCGAGGTCGGGTTGGGCGGTCTTGAGGTACAGCGCCGCGTCGGCGATGTAGATCGGCGCGTCGTATGCCGTGACCTTTCCGGCGTAGGGAGACGACTTGTCGAACACGACGCTCCAGCTGTCCGGAGGTGTGGTCACGACATCCGTTCGCCACATCAGGTAGTTGGCACCCCATCCGTGCGGGATGCCGTAGTTCTTGCCGTCGCTGGAGTTGTACTTCTGATCCTTGAGGAACGACGACAGATCCGCGTAGTTCTTGATCAGCGCGGTGTTGACCGGAGCGACCAGCCCGGCGTCGATCAGGCGAACACTCGCGTCGCCCGAGGCCGACACTCCGTCGTACTGATTGGTGCTCATCAGTTGGAACATCTCGTCGGAGGTCGCGGCGATCTTCGACTTGACCACGCAACCTGTCTGATCCTGGAACGGATGCACCCAGTCGTAGTCGGGAAGGGTGCTGCCATCTTCGGCATAGCCTGCCCAGACGATCAGGTTCAGCGCCTTCTCACCTTCGCCGATCGATTTCAGCGCTTCACCGCCTGACGACTTCTTGTCGTCTCCGCATGCCGACGCGAGCAGCGTGACCGCCACCAGAGCGGCGAAAAACCGGGCTGTTTTCATGAGTCTTCCCCTTTGGAGATATCAGTGTTGGCGACGGGAAAAGCCGCGTAGCGCGACCAGGCCAGGCGGACGTTTCCACCAATGGCCACACCAGCGAGCCCATCGCTCGGCACGCTGGCGATCATGTAGGTGCCGTCGTCGAGTTGTACTCGAACTCTGCAATCGGCACCGAGATATTGGATGTCACTGACCACGCCGCCAACCGAGATCTCGCCCTCGGCTGTCTCGTGCTGCACGACGCGCAGCCGCTCGGGGCGCACTGAGTGCGGCTCGGCAACACCGAACAGCTGCTGCGAGCGGGCCGCGCTGAGCACGTTGGAGATGCCGACGAATCCGGCGACGAACGCTGTGGCCGGGTGGTCGTAGATGTCGCGCGGTGTACCGACCTGCTCGACCCGACCGTTGTTGAAGACGGCGATGCGGTTGCTCATCGACAGCGCCTCACCCTGATCGTGCGTCACGAAGACGAAGGTGATGCCGACGTCGCGTTGAATGGTCTTCAACTCGACCTGCATCTCTTCGCGCAACTTCAGATCGAGGGCGCCCAGAGGTTCGTCGAGCAGCAACACCTTCGGGTGGTTGACCAGCGCCCGGGCGAGCGCGATCCGTTGACGTTGACCGCCACTCAACTGGTTCGGGCGCCGCTCGCCGTACTCGGCGAGACGCACGGACTCGAGCATGTCCGAGGCACGTCGGCGACGCTCGGCCTTGCCGACCTTGCGGACCTTCAACCCGTATTCGATGTTCTCGAGAACGCTCATGTGCGGGAACAACGCGTAGTCCTGGAAGACGGTGTTGACGTCGCGGTCGTACGGCGCCAACTGGCTGACATCGTTGCCTTGCAGCAGTACGGCACCCCCACTTGGCAGTTCGAACCCGGCGATCATTCGCAGCACCGTGGTCTTGCCGCTACCCGACGGGCCCAGCAAGGAGAAGAACTCACCCTCGAATATCTCCAGGTCGATGTCGTCGACGGCGACGACATCGCCGAAGGTCTTGCGCAACCTGACCAGTTGGATCGCAGGCGTGGCGCGGCGCGATTCGTCGTCTCGAGCGCCGATTACCACGGTTTCACTCACGATGTGCTGCTTCTCCCCCGCTTTACGTCGCGGTCAACCGAGGAAACGTTAGTCGCTGGCAGATTGGCGCTGACCATTCACGTCGTCGCCGAGACCCGCTCGGTGACCACCTTCGATGACCCACCCGGCTGCATCGTGATGCCGAGCAGACTGTCGCCAGCCTCCATCGTGCGCTTCTGATGGCTGACGACCAGCAACTGCGCTTCCTGGCGAAACTCGTGAATCAGCGCGAGGAAGCGGTGCAGGTTGACATCGTCGAGGGCAGCCTCGACCTCGTCCATGACGTAAAAGGGCGATGGGCGGCTGCGGAACACGGCGAACAGGTAGGCGAGCGCTGTCAACGAGCGCTCGCCGCCCGACAGCAGCGATAACTTCTTGACGTTCTTACCGCTGGGCTTTGCCTCGACCTCGATACCCGTGTTGAGGAGGTCGTCGGGAGTGGTCAGCACGAGGCTGCCGACCCCGCCTGGGAACAGCATCGCGAACAGTTGCGTGAAGTGCATGCTGACGTCAGCGAACGCCGCGGAGAAAACGGTTTGTATCTCGAGATCGACGGCCTTGACGACGCGCATCAGGTCCCGGCGAGTGTTGCGGACATCTTCCAGTTGCTCTTCGAGGAACTTGTGACGCGCTTGCAGTTCGTTGAACTCCTCCAACGCCAGCGGATTGATCGGGCCCATCAGGCGAAGTTCGCGCTCGAGGTCCCGAACGCGCGCTGCCGCGGTGATCCCTTCAGGAAGAAGAGGTAGTTCGGCGGCCTCGGCAGCTTCGGGCTCGAGATCGTGGTCGCGGCGCAATGCCTCGACGACTCCCTCCAGCCGCATTCGAACCTCGGCCTCGTCGATCTCCACGCGGCGCGATCGTTCGCGGTTCTCGTCGAGCGCTCGTTCCGCCGAGCCGCGCACACTGCGCGCTTCGTCGAGACGTTGCGCAATGCCGCGCACCTCAGCACTCTGCTTTCGACGCAGCTCCGTCAACTCATCGTGTCGCGTCTCGATGACGAGCCGGTGTCGATCGACGAGCGCTGAGAGATTCTCGACGGCGCCGAGCGACTGCTCGACCTCGAGTCGCCGTTGACCAGCGTGGGCACGTGCGACGGCATCGACTTCGAGACGGCGTTCGGTGTCCTCGCGACGACTCTCCAGAAACTGCTGTCGCTCGAACAAGCCTGCGTTGCGAATCTCGAGATCCTGCCGCCGGTTGGCCAACTGGGCAGCGCGTGCCTCGAGCCGTGCTCGCGCTTCGCCACGCGCCTTTGCCGCTTCGGCTTCCGCTGCCTCACCTTCCTCGAGCGCTGGAACAAGTGCATCGAGCTCAGCGATGCGGCTGCGTTCGCGATCGAGCCGTTCGACCGCATCTGCGACGGAGTGCTCGAGATTCTCGAGTTCGGCCTGCGCATCACGTCGCTCGCTCTGCGACCGTGCGAGGGCATTCGAGCTCGCAGAGAAACCGGCGTCGTGTGCGTCCAGCTGCTGGCTGAGCTCGGCTTCTCGACGGCGCGCAGTCTGTAGTTCGAGGCGCGCTGCCTGCTCTGCGCGCCCACGAGCTTCGAGCTCGGCGTCGGCGATCCCGAGTCGTTCCTGTGCTTCCTCCAACGCGGAAGCCGTCGCGCCGCTACTAGTCACGCCGACGCGCCAACCGGTTGGACTGAAACGATCGCCGTCGTCGGTGACAACTACCGCGTCAGGGTTGGCGATGGCCAGGTCGATGGCATCGGTCCAGGTCGAAACTCGGACTGACGAGCCGATGGTCGCATCCAAGAGGTCAGAAACGCCCGCTTGCCCGCTGCGCACGTGCGGTCGCACCGGAGCCCCGTACGCGAGATGCAGTGCTGGCGACGGCTGTGCTGCACCCAACGCGATGACGGCGCCGTGCACGTTGGATGCGCGCAGCGAATCGAGTGCGAGACGGGCCGCCTGCGGTGAAGCGACAACAACGGCCTCGAGGGCTTCACCGAGCGCGGCTTCGACTGCCGGTTCCCAGCCACTGTCAATCTCGATCAGTTCGAGCAAGGTGCCCAACACGTCCTCGACGCCGGCAAGGTGCTCGGCGCCGGCGCGGGCTCGGGCACTCTCGAGGGCGAGATGCAGAGCCTCGTGACGGGCGCCCCACCGCGACGCATCGTCGGCCGCCGCCTGGCGCGCCTCGACGGCCGATTCGTGGCCTCGCTCCGCGGCCACTCGGCGGCCCTCAGCCGCTTCCTGCTCGGCAACCAACTCGGCTTCGATGGTCTGCGCGTGGTCGCATTCCACGCGCCATCGCTCGCTGTCGGCATCGAACCGAGCTATCCGTTCCCTCACTGCCTCGAACCGGAGTCGAAGTCGTTGCAGCTCGCCTTCGGCACGGTCGGCACCAGCTCGCAACGACCGCAGCTCTCCGCGAACCTCAGCGGCGGCGCTGGCGGCAGAGCTGCTCGGCACGACGTTGTCGATCGTCACCAGCACCTGTTCACGTTCGATGCCGAATTCCTGCTCCTCCGACGTCAACTGGTCGGCCTCGGGACCGAGTTGCCGAAGGTCGTCGGCCACGCGCTGCAATTCGAGTCGCAGGTTGTTGGCATCCGCCTCGAGGCTGGCGACCACACCACTGTCCATCAGCTGACCGCGGTCCCGCTCCATCGAACGGCGGCGCTCGACCAGAACAGCGGCGATGCCCCTGGCGCGCTCTCGAAGTTGCTCGACGCGCACCATCTCGTCGGACAAATCGAGATCGCCGCGTGCCGTCAGCTCCGCCTCTGCCGCCATCACACTGATATCGAGTGCTGCCAACTCGGCACGCAGTTCCTGCTCCGCCGCGTGGAGCGACACCTTCTCCCCGGCCAGCGCCGCGAGCCGGGTTCGTTGGGACGCGATCTCTCGCCCGCGAAGGAAGATCTGCAGCGCGCTCAGTTCAGCCACGAGGTCGCCGTGCCGACGCGCCGCATCGGCCTGGCGTTCGAGCGGCCGGAGTTGGCGACGGACCTCACGGAGCAGATCCTGCACACGTAGGAGGCTGGCTTCGGTCGCATCGAGACGACGCTCCGCCCTCTCCTTGCGACGTCGGAACTTCAAGACGCCAGCTGCTTCCTCGATGATCGAGCGACGCTCCTCCGGGCGGGCGTTCAACACCGAATCGATCTGTCCCTGGCTGACGATGACGTGTTGCTGGCGGCCGACGCCGGCGTCGCTCAGCAGTTCTTGGACATCTAGCAATCGACAGGCCACGCCGTTGATCGAGTACTCGCTGTCGCCGGTGCGGAACAGGATGCGCGCCACCGTGACCTCGGTGAACTCGATCGGCAGCAGCCCGGCCGAGTTGTCGATCGTCAGCGTCACCTCGGCGCGGCCGAGAGCCGGCCGCTTGGCCGTGCCAGCGAAGATCACGTCGTCCATCTTCTGGCTGCGCACAGCGCTGGGAGCCTGGGCACCCAGAACCCATGCGATGGCATCCACCACGTTCGACTTGCCGGATCCGTTCGGCCCGACGACCACCGTGACCCCAGGTTCCAGCTGGAGGGTGGTTGCGTCGGCGAACGACTTGAATCCTTTGAGGGTCAGCGACTTCAAGAACACGGCACCCCGACCATAGCCGCGCCGACTCGGTCCCCATAAGACCCTCGATCCGGGGACCTCCCAGCCGCTGTTACTTCTGGCAGTGGGGGCAGAAGCAGGTCGAACGGCCTCCGGAGATGACCCGGACGATGTCGGCCTTGCCGCAGGTGAGGCAGCGCTGCCCTGCCCGGTCGTAGACCCGGTGGTCGAGTTGGAAGCTGCCCCCATCGCCCATCACGTCGACGTATTGGGTATCCGACAGCGTGCTGCCTCCCGCCTCGATGGCTGTCTCGAGGATCGAATGGATCGCGTCGTGCAGACGGCGGATCTCGGCTGGCCTCAAGGTGTTCGACAATCGATCCGGCCGCAGGCGGGCGCGGTGCAGGATCTCATCGCAGTAGATGTTGCCGATCCCTGCAATCACGTGTTGATCGAGCAACAACGGCTTCAGCTGCCGGGCGCGACCACTCAAAATGGCTTTGAGCTGAGCGACGGACAGGCCATCGGTGATCGGGTCGATCCCCAAACGGGCGAGCTCGGGCAGTTCGACTTCGACATGGTCGGGATCGAACACGACCATCTCACCGAACGTACGCGGATCAACGAACCACAGCTCCTGCGTCGGCAGACCGGCGAGATGAAGCACGACGTGAGTGTGATCAGGCCGTTGTGACCCGGTGTCGCTGACCAACACGCGTCCACTCATGCGGAGGTGGATCATCAGGGAATCGCCGGTATCGAGCGAGCAGACGATGTATTTGCCGCGACGTCCGATCGAAATGATGGTCGCCCCGGTCAGACCGTCGATCAACGCCTGCCGAGAGGTACGGCGCACGGTCCGCTCCCGCCCGACCTCGACACTATCGATGCGACGACCGATGACGAAGGAGACCATTCCACGCCGAACGGTTTCAACCTCCGGCAGTTCGGGCACGACTAGGTCTCGGCGGACAGCACGTCGAAGGCCTCGGACGCCGCCTGTTGCTCGGCCAGCTTCTTCGACTTGCCCTCGCCGGCGCCCAGCGCGATTCCGTCGACCAGGACTGTTGCCTTGAACGTCTTGGAGTGGTCGGGCCCGGACTCCGTAAGGATGTATACGGGAGCTGTGTCGTGCAGCCGAGCCGTCAGCTCCTGGAGCACAGTCTTGTGATCCAAACGATCGAGCTGGCCCGCAGCGACCTCGAGCCGCTGGCTGAACAGCCGCGACACCAGGGATTTGGCCGCGTCGACGCCGCCGTCCAGGTAGACCGCGCCGAGCACGGCCTCGAAGGCATCGGAAAGGATCGATGGCTTCTGGCGACCGCCGGCGGCGTCTTCTCCCTTGCCGAGCAGCAACCATTCACCGAGGCCTATCGTCTCGGCGACCTCTGCGAGTGCCGTTGCGTTGACGACGCTCTTGCGAAGATCAGTGAGCTTGCCTTCCGGGAGATCGCCGTGACGTCGATAGGCGATCTCCGCGACGACCCAGCCGAGCACCGCGTCGCCGAGAAACTCGAGGCGCTCGTTGGACGGCTGGCCACCGACCTCGGCGCACCATGATCGATGGGCCAAGGCCCGCTCGAGCAGGGTCAGATCGGCAAATTGGTAGGCAAGTCGCCGACTGAGGATCTCAAGGCCGCCGGTTACGTCTGTTGCGCTCACGCTTCCCGAACGCGGTCATAGACGTAGTCGACAGCGTCGCGCACGGTCTTCAGGTCGACGAGGTCTTCATCCTCGATCCGAAACCCCACGGAGCGCTCGCTGAGATCCTCTTCCAATGCCTCGACCAGCTCGATCAGGGCCAGAGAATCCGCGTCGAGATCGTCGACGAACGATTGTCCCTCGGAGATGGTCGACGGCTCGATCTCGAGGATGTCAGCGAGGTTGGCGCGTACGATCTCGAAGACTTCGTTGCGGTCGAGCGGACCCTGATCCACGTCGGTCTCGGCAGGCACGGATGAACACTCCTCGGTGTTGTTAAACAGGGCGGGAGCCTAGCGCCTCAGCTGCCGGCTCGATGAGTCAAATGGCGTCTACTCGTGTACGGCGATCGCGGTGCGGATCTCGTCGACGAGCCGATGCTCGACCATTTCGTGAGCAAGCTTGATGGCATTGAGCATCGCCTGCGATGTTGACGAACCGTGGCTGATGATGCACACACCGTCCACACCGAGCAGCATCGCTCCGCCGTATGTATCCGGACTGACCTGCGCGTAGAGCGGCAGCAGCGCCGGTAGTAGTGCATCGGCATGAGGTTTGTAGTGCGGCTCGGCGAAGGCCTCGAGCAACGCGTTGAGGATGACCCGCAAGCTGCCTTCGAGGGCCTTCAGCACCACGTTGCCGGTGAAGCCGTCGGTCACGATCACGTCGGCAGTCTTCTTCATCACGTCGCGTCCCTCGACATTGCCGATGAAGCGGATGCCCTTGGCGCTCGACAACATCTCGTACGCCTCTTTGCGAAGCGTGTCGCCCTTGCCGGGCTCCTCACCGATCGACAGCAGCCCGACCGAAGGGCTGTCGATCCCGAACCTCGAACGGGCGTACACCGAGCCCATCTGACCGAACTGGACCAACCATTCCGGTTGAACCTCGGCGTTGGCCCCGGCGTCGAGCAGGATGTTGGGGCTGTGTCCGGGAACCGGGATCGGCGTGGCGATTGCCGGACGGTTGACACCCTTGATCCGACCCATCCGCAACAGGGCTGACGCCATGGTGGCCCCGGTGTTGCCCGCCGAAACCATCGCGGAAGCCTTGCCGTCGCGCACAGCCTCGGCCGCGCGGACCAACGTCGAATCCTTCTTGCGGCGAACGCCGTTCGCGGCGTCGTCATGCATCATGATGACCTCGGAGGCGACGATCAGTTCTAGGTCGCCACGCTCTTCCAGGTCCGCTGGGCCGACCAGTACGACGGGGATACCGAGTGCCGCTGCAGCGTGAGCACCGGCGACGATCTCGCCAGGGGCCCGATCACCACCCATCGCATCGACGGCGATCGGCAACATCGAGAAGGTGCTGATCAGCCGACGTCGATGGCGACGCGGTCTTTGTACCAACCGCATGCCGGGCACACCGTGTGCGGCAGCTTGGCGGCGGCGCAACGGGGGCACACGCTGCGCGACGGTGCCGAGAGCTTCCACGCGCCAGCACGATGGCTGCGCGTCTTCATCTTCGACTTCTTCTTCTTGGGAACGGCCACGGCAGTCTTCCTTGACGAAACGAGCTACGAGAGGTTAGCGGGATAGGCGACGGTTGCGGCTACTGCTCGGGCAGATTCGCCTTGAGCTGGCTCAATGCATCCCATCGGGGATCGACGTCGGCGCTCACACAGTCGCAGGTGGTCAGATTGAGATCGACTCCGCAAGTTGGGCACAATCCGGCGCAATCGGGGCGGCACAGCGGTGCGATCGGCGCATCCAGGAGCACGTTTTCCCTGACCATCCTGGCCAGGTCGATCTGATCGGCGACAATCTCGAAGGCATCGGGGTCTGTCACGACGTGCTGGTACAACTCATGGACGTCGCACACGACCTCGCCATCGGCGGGGGCCAGGCAACGGCGGCACGAATCGCTCCACGGCACCCGCAGCTCTCCGTCGACCACGACGCCATCGGTCAGCGACTCGAACCGCAGCGATACGGCGACCGTCGTCTCCGGGTCGAACTTCGAGTCGATGATGCCGAGGTCGGCAATGGTCGGCTCCAGGTTGATCCGCCGCTCTGATCCGGGCCGGCGCAGCAGTTCGGCAGCGTTGATCAGCAGCGAGTTCGGCATGATCCTCAGGTTAACGGCCGCGGCCGTTCAGCGATCCTGGTCGAAGAAGCCCTTCGTCGGATCCTCTTCTTCGACAACTTCTTCGCCCTTGTGGGCGCCGATCGACAGCCGCGAGCGGCCGGCGTGAACGGTCTTCTGCAGCTTGTCGAGCAGGATCTCGAAGCTGCCGAGGCGCTGGTCGAGGAAGTCCTCGGTCTCGTGGCGCAGCCGTCGTGAATCGGCGTCGGCCGCCTCGCTGATCTGCCTGGCCCGCTGTTCGGCCGCGCGCACAACCTCGGTGCGTTGAACCATCCGCTCGGCCTGGACACGGGCCGCCTCGAGCAGTTCGTCGGCCTCACGCCGCGTCTTGGCGACGAACTCCTGGCGTTCTTTGATCATCCACCGGGCCTGGCGCATTTCGTCGGGCAGGCGGTGCAGCGACTCTTCGAGGAGCTCGATGATCTCGTCCCGGTCGATCCGCGGGGAGGATGAGAGCGGCATCGTGGGTGCAGACGCGATGATGTCGATCGCCCGGCGAAGCAGGGTTTCGGCATCGCCGACGTAGCCGTTCGTGCTGCGCACAAAGGCGTCGGAATCGTCGAACTCCTCGTCGTCTTCGAACTCGTCGTGCTTGTCGTCGTACGTCATTTCCGCAGTCAAGATAGGCCTCAAAACACCTCGTCGCGTGGATGCACCCGCGACAATTGGGCCGCCACCGGGGGCGGGACGAGCGCCGAGACATCGCCTCCGTAGTGGGCGATCTCCCGAATGAAACGGCTGCTGATCGACACCAATGCCGGTTTGCAGGGCAGATAGACCGTGCGGACACCGCTGACGGCGTGGTTGGTGTGGGCCATCTGCTGCTCGACTTCGAAATCGCCGCCGGTGCGCAATCCCTTGACGATGAATGCAGCTGCGACCTCGCGTGCCGCATCGACGGCCAATCCACCGAACGCCACCACCTTGACAGACGGCATGTAGGCGATGCTGCTGCGGATCATCTCGACCCTCTCTTCGAGGGTGAACATGCCACTGGGCTTCGTCGGGTTGTGCATCACTCCGACCACGACCTCGCCGAAGAGGGCGACGGACTGCTCGATGACGTCGAGGTGGCCGAGATGGAATGGATCGAAGCTGCCCGGGTAGAGAACGCTGATCATCGGAGAGGTCGTTCGCTGGGCCATGCGTCGGCTCACGCTACTCGTTCGAGCTGAGTGACCCAGGTGCGGCCATATCGCCGCGACTTCAATGCCTCCCAACCCGCTGGCGGCTCGATCTCGTGCCCTGCCTCGGCCACCACGTAGGGCGCGTGCAACACGGTCAACAGCCGATCCCAACCGTCGAACTCGTACGGAGGGTCGATGAGAGCGAGATCGATGCCCCGCAGAGCCGGGACCCACGTGGGTACGTCGGAGGTGACGACCGTGGTTCGCGACCCGAGTCCGAGTGCGGCGATGTTGGCTCGCAATGCCTGGAGCGCGGCGCGATCGCGTTCGACGAAGACACATGATTCGGCGCCTCTCGACAGCGCCTCGATTCCGAGGGCACCGGAACCGGCGAACAGGTCTGCAACCGCGGCGCCGTCGATGAGGCCGGCGCTGTCGAGCGAATTGAACACGGCCTGGCGCACCTTGTCGGTCGTGGGGCGGGTGGCCAACCCGTCGGGCACGACCAGCTTGCGGCCACCGAACTCGCCAGAAACCACGCGGATCACGAGTAGCCACCTCCCAGCAAGGGGCTGGCAACGACGTCGCCGCCGATGATCACGTGATCGAGCAGGGGTGCGCCGACGGCCAGGAAGATCTCGTCGGGATGCGGACAATCAAGAACCAGCAGGTCACCACGCTTGCCGACGTCGATCGATCCGCACGATGACTGCCGACCAATGCTGTATGCCGCGTTCAGCGTTGCCCCGACGATGACCTCGCCGGGCTTCATCTGAAACCACGGCGCCGCGGTGGCCATCGTGTTGAGCAACGACGTGGCGTGGATGGACGAGCAAAAATCGGTGGCGACTGCAACCGCCACGTTGTTCTCGATGAACAATCGGGCGTTGGCTCGGCGGCTGGTCATGTAGACGAGCTCGGCGATCGGCAGGATCACGGCAATGGTGTCGCTGCGACCAACCTCGCGGATCTCATCATCGGGCGTGTAAGTGAGGTGTTCGGCCGAAACCGCACCACCTTGCACCGCGGTGCGCCAACCTTGTGATGATGCCCAGGCATCCGCGTGTACACGCACCGGCAAGCCCACCTCCGTGCTGCGACGCATCAGCCGCAGTGCCTGCTGCGGGGTGAAGTAGCCGTTCTCGACGGTCACGTCCTGGAACTCGGCAATGCCCTGGGCTGCAACTGCGGCCAGCATCTCGCCCTCGATCAGGTCCGTGTAACGCTCAGCACGTTCATCGAACTCGCCATCCAGGTCGCGCGGCACGACGTGAGCGCCGAGGAACGTGATCACCAGCTCCATGTCTGTCATCGAGCGTGCCTCTCGCAACAATTCGAGCCCGCGGAGCTCCTCGGCCACGGTCAGCCCATAGCCGGACTTGACCTCAAGCGTCGTCACTCCCCCGGCAACGATCCTTCCAAGCGCTGTCGCCAGCTTGGACAGCAACTGAGAGTCGGTGGCATCGCGGGTGGCCACCACGCTCGACCAGATTCCGCCACCGCGAGCTGCCACTTCGGCCAGCGAAGCGCCGCCCAATCGCTCGGCGTACTCGTGGTGACGGTCGCCCGCGAACAACGGGTGGCTGTGGCATTCGACAAGGCCCGGCAGCACGCATCTCCCAGTTGCGTCGATCGTGAGCACGTCGGAGTCGGCGCCAAAGTCCGCGAACACCTCGTCAGTGGTACCCACCGCAACGATCACTCCGTCGCGGATGGCTACCGCTCCATCGGGAACGATGTCGAGCACACCCTGGGTGACCCCGCGCCGCAATTGGCCAGTGTCGGCGACCCGCACCAGCGCAGCCGCGTGAACGACGTTGAGGTCGCTCACTGGCAGTACTCGCGGATCAATTGCTCGTAGACATCGACCGCCTGCAGGTACTGCACCTCATAGACGTATTCATCGGGAAAGTTGTACGGCGGATCGCCGGGCCCGAAGTTGACACCGTCCACCCCGAACTCCCTCAGCGCGACGAGATCGCACCAGAAGGGAACGCCTTGGTACGCGGGCTCCGCAGCGGTGACCGCACGCACCGCCCGATCGAGCGCCTGCACGATCGGAGCGTCGACGGATATCTCGTACGGATGACGCGGACCGGACAACCAATGCTCGCTGAACTCGACCGTGGCATCGATGCGCGAATCGACCGACGTGCGCAGCTCTTCGATCATCGCTTCGACTTGTTTCTTGACGTCGTGCGGGTCCTGGCTGGGCAGCAACCGAATGTCAAGGGTCACCGTGCAGCGATCGGGAACCTGGTTGTGCTTGGTGCCACCGCTGATCGTGCCGATGTTGAGGATCGGTCCCCCGGGCAGCAACGGGTGAGGGTCGTACGGCAGGATCGTTTCCAACTCTCTCAACCCGGCCAGAATCGGTTCCATCGTCTCGATAGCGTTGACGCCCAGGTGCTTGTAGGTCGTGTGCGCCTGACGCCCTTTGGTCGTGATCTTCAGGTAGGCCGCGCCGCGGTGGGCAACGCCGATGGTGTTGCTGGATGGTTCACAGTCGATTGCGGCATCGCCGATGAAGCCGGCCGCGCACAGCGATCGAGTACCGACGCCACCCTCGAAATGGCATGACACGCCTTGAAAGACGACATCGCCACGCAACCGGTCACTGCTGCGCGCTATGCGACGCACGGCGGCGGCAGCTGCGGTGGTACCAGCCTTCATGTCCGCGATGCCGGCGCCGAAGACCTTGCCATCCTCGAGTGCCGCAGCGAACGGATCTCTGGTCCAGTCCTCACTGAGCTCGTAGATGTCGAGATGCCCGTTCAGAACCAGCGAACGCCCACCCCCGACACCTTTCCGCCTCGCCCCCACTGACGGCCGTCCGGGTCTCGACTCGATCAACGAGACGTCATCGCATCCCCACTCCGCGAGCCGGCCGGCAAAGAACTCGGCGAGCTCGCGCTCCTTGCCCCAGATCGAATCGATCGAGCAGACGTCGATCAGCAATGCCGTATCGTCGTGCACCTCACGCCCCTGCGGCCGATTGATCGAATGGTGTCGAGCCGCTCCGGGCCTTCTTGGCCGAGAACCCTCGTCCCATCGCCATGTCGGCCAGGCGCTGCACGTACAGATCGTCGCGGAAGTGCAGCGTGAACGTGCGCGCATCGCGCATGATCTGACCGAGCGGGTAGCGCTCGTGGGCAGCGCGCGCTCCGACGATGTCAAATCCCTGATAGGGGATGTCGAGCACTGCGTTCTTGGCAAGGTGCATCGTGCGGATGGCGTCGGCCTCGCACTCGTCGGGGTCGTCGCCGCGGTCGAGGCGAGCGGCGGTGGAGCGCAGGGCACTGCGGGCAGCGAAGAGCTGGGCGTCCATCCTGCCGAGTCGTACCTTGACGGCCTCTGATCCGCTGAGATCGTCACGGCTGGCCACGTAGTCGGCGATGAAGTCGAACGCACCCTGTGCTGTGCCAAGGTGGTTGGACGCATACCCGCACGAGAACGTGCGCGGATCGTTGTCGATCCATCCGCCGGGCTCACCGACCACGTCGGCGGCGGGCACCAACACGTCGTCGAAGGCCACACTGCACGAGACAGTCGATCGCATGCCCAGCATGTGCCAGTCGTCGAGCAGCTTCACGCCGGGTGCGTCAATCGGCACGACCGCGAACACCATCCTCGATGCGTACGCTGTGTCGCCCTCGACAGCGCACCACACCATGAGATACTTGGCGATCGCCGCGACCGACGCGAAGGCCTTGCGAGCGGTGAGCCGGTAGCCGCCTTCAGTTGCTGTCAACTCGGAGGCCAAGGCCTCTGCGCCGTTCTCATAGAGGTGCGCCTCGGAGCCGAGCGACGCGCAATAGGCGCCATCAACGATCTGCGGCAGGTAGCGGTCACGCTGCTCCGGTGAGGAGTGAAACGCGATGATCCCCGCAGCGTGATTGTGGACCTGCAGCAGCTGAGCTGTGTTCGTATCCCAGTACGCCATGCGTTCGAGCAGCCGGTACAGACCACTGAAGTTGCCAGGCATCCAGTATCCGAAGCCGCCGTACTCCACCGGAACGGTGAGGCGGTTCAGACCAGCTTGTTTCGCCTCCTCCAGATTCTCGTACGGGAAGGTCGAGGTCCTGTCGTGTTCGGCCATGCGCTGGCGCCACAGCGGGCCGAGCTCCTCAACCGCGGCAAGCAAGCGATCCGTAGCACTGTCATCTGTCGGCAACGTCACCCTGTTCTCCATCTCCTTAGTTTTGACTCCTTAGTTTTGGCTCAATTCTTTTGGCTCCGTAGGTCTAGCCCTCAGCGGCCGGATCGACACAGATCTCGTGGACCAGCGCGCTCAAGAACCGCTCGCAACGCAGCAACTGATCGACGGTCACGTGCTCATCCGGCCGATGGGCCACAGCGATGTCGCCAGGACCGCAGATCACAACGGAACACTCGAGCGCGGCGGCGAACAGACCGCCCTCCGTGCCGAACCCGATCGAGCCGGCGGCACCCGCATCGGCGATCCGTTCCACGAGTACGAGCCACCGATCGTCCGGGGCCGTGCGCAGCGCCGGATAGCGAATGATCTCGGTGACGTCGACCGAACCACCGTTGTCGGCCAGCGCCGCACGTTCGATCTCGACGGCGTGGCGAAATGGCTCCAGCACCGCATCAGGGTCGTGGTCGACGGTGTGTCTGACTTCGAAGGTGAGCTCACAACGCTGGGCGATGACGTTGAGTCCCGTGCCGCCCGCGATCGTTCCGCAGTTGAACGTGACCTCGGGTTCGCCGACCGGGCGGTGGGATCGTTGGAGGTCGTCCAACACGGCGAGCAGCCGACCCGCGGCTGCGATGGCGCTGGGCTTGCTGTGCGACAGACTGGAATGAGCGGCCGCCGCCGTGCACACGACTTCGTAGGCGAGCTTGCCCATGTGGCTGTTGCGCGGGCGCATCATCGTCGGTTCGCCGATGACCACGACATCGGGGCGCAGGTCATCCGAATCGACGATCACGTCGAGCGCCTGACGGACCCCGATGCAACCCACCTCCTCGTCGAACGACAGCACGACGTGCAACGGTCGCAAAAGCTCGACGCCTCGGAGCTTCTGGGCGACGCGGATGACTGCGGAGATGAAGCCCTTCATGTCGGCTGTGCCGCGGCCGTACAGCACATCGTCGTGCTGCGTCATCGAGTACGGGTCGGTCGCCCAGCCCGTGCCGGCGGGAACGACGTCGGTGTGGCCCGAGAGCATGAGCCCACCAGCAGTTTCCGGGCCAAAGGCAGCAAGCAGGTTGGCGCGGCCCTCGGCGCCCTCCAGAAGGGTTGCCCTGCCGCCGTTGGACTCGATGTGCTCAGCGACCCAGCGGATCAGGTCGAGGTTCGGTGTTCTGCTCTCGGTCGAGAACGCGACGAGCTGCGAGAGCAGGTCGGCCAGCTGCTTGCCGGCGTCGTCGATGACTGCGGCTGCTGGCACGGGCCTCACCGTATAACGTGCCGCGGCATCGCACTGGAACCTGAGCCGACGATCGTCTGCGTCGACTGCGGAGGTCGATGTCACCTCTTGAGTCACCCGCCCGAAGACGGTGTCTGGCTGCCCGGCGACTTCGTCGCCTACCGGTGTGAGGATTGCCTGGACCGCTGGGATCTCGTACTACCCGGTGATTCCGACGAAGGCGACCAGCCCTACGCGTGACGGCCTGGCGGGGTCAGCCGATGGTTGGCGCGGCCGTCGTAGCGAACGCGTTGTCGGTTGAATCGAGCCGTGCCTCGACCCCCAGCGGAACGGTGAGCATCGGCTCGGTATGCCCACAATCGACGTTCGCGAGCACGGGAATGCCCAGCCCTTCGGTGGCAGCGCGGACCACCTTCCACAGCACTTCGGTGTCACCCGGTGAATAGCTCATCGGGCGCGAGAAGACCAGTCCCGCGATCTGGTCCATCACACCAAATCGCTTCAGATCGGTCAGGGACGAGGCGACATCGGCCGGCGGCAGTGCGTCCTCAGACATCTCCAGCATCAAGACCGAACCATCCAGGTCAGGCCACTCCGGTGATCCCTTCACATGCCAGCACAGAGACTCGAGACAGCCCCCGAGCACGGTTCCGGTCGCCTTCCCGGGATGTAGCCACAACCAGCCGTTGCCGGGTTGGCGCTTCCTTGCCCTGGTGAGATCGGTCTTCGTCGCGAAGTCGAGGACCTCATCGGTCCACTCGGTGGCCGGCTCGAAGTCGATCGGACAGTCGCCGAACCACGCGGCGCGAATGGATCGGTCGGTGAGCTCGAACACGCTCGGGTACTCGCCGAGGTTCGTCACCAGGCTTGGTCCGTAGAACGTTGACAGACCTGCATGCCGCTGCAGGGCACAGTGCAACACCGTGATGTCCGACATGCCCTGGAAGATCTTCGGATTCTTACGGATGAGGTCGTAGTCGAGCAGGTCCACCAGCTCGTTCGAGTGGTTGCCCCCGAGCGCACACAGCACGACTGCGACATCAGAGTCAGCGAACGCGGCGTGCAGATCGTCGACTCGTTGCTGGGCGGTGCCCGCAGTCCAATCGCCCATGGCGAGGGCATTGGGCATGACCTTGAGATGCAGCCCGAGCGATTCGAGGTACACCCGCCCGCGATCGACGCGGTGCGGGAACGCGCCGGCCCCGAACCACGACGGGCTGACCAGCGCGACGGAATAACCGGTGGTGACACGCGGTGGCAATGTCAGGGTCATCGCCAGAGACCCTACGACCGCCGTGCTCTGGGCCGGCCCGAGTTTTCAGGATTCCGGTCAGACGTCGCGTCTTTAGGTGCCTTCTGCATACGGATCCCACGCTGCGGGGGCGGCCCGGAGATGGGACACAACCATCTCCTCAACGACATCCGCGGGCAGCGAAGACTCCTCGACGACGCGTAGCGTCGGCGTCAGGCTGCCTGGGGCCGAGGACGTCCACGTTGCAGATCCTGTCTCCCTTGCGCCCAATTGATCGGCCAGCGGCCGCATGTCGGCTCGTGGCAGCGTTGGTCGCGACCGGTACTGGACCCAGGTCTCGTACCTGTCGACGAATTGATATCGCCGACCGTGCACCACGAGCAATCGGAGGCAGTCGGTCGCGTTGTTGAGGGCCATCGGATGTACTTCGTCGAACGAGTTGCCGGCGAAACGGTGGCCACGGCGGCTGGGCTCGAGCTCAGGGATCGTGACAACCGCCAGGCCGACGTCCGGCACCTCCTCGATGGTCACGACGCCATTGGCGATCGCCTGCTCGCTGGCTGTCAGCTCCGCATCCTCGTCGCTCCACAGCTCGCGGAACCGCTCTCCGTCGACCGCCATCGAGACGAGCAGAGGGAGTGTCTCCTCGTACAGAACGACGCATTGGGCGTCGTACGGCCCGCTGAGCTGAGCAGCGATGGGTGACCGCTCGGCATCGGCATACGCGTCGATCGTCATCGATGCCCGTGCCGCTCGTCGATCCCGATAGGTCGCGAAGTCCCCCGCTGCGGCGACCTCGATCAGCAGCTGACGATGTCGCAGTGACAACTCAGGTTCGATGAGCGCGTGGAGACCTACCAGACCGTCCTGATCGAAGTGATTGTTGGTCACAGCTTCGGCCGGCGGATGATCGATTGGTCGATCGAGGTAGCGAAACGCCATCTCGGCTGACAGATCGAACTGGAACCCGGCCGGCTGTGGATAGCCGGGCCAATGGGTCAGGGTCAGCACCGTGGTTTCGTTCGGTGAGCCGTCGACAACCACATTCGGCCGACTCGCGCTCGCCGCATATCCGACATATCTGAACCGCGTCATGACCGGACCCGTCAGGTGGTTTCGCTCGTGCTGTTGCGGCAGGTCACACCAGGCTCGGGGGTTTGCGGCCCACTCTGGAAGGCGGTGATGAACTCCTTCAGCCTCGGATCGTTGACGGATTGCAGTTGCAGCTGCTTGCCCCATGCCGTCGCAACGATCGGTGACGGCAAACCCTCGTACTCCGACACCAGGATGTGATCGCCCGTGTCAGCCAGATCGCGTAGCACCTGCCGATCGGCGGCCGACGTGTCCGGCGAATAGGTGATCCACGCGGCCCCATGCTCCAGCGAATGCACGGCACGCTCGTTGGGGACCGACGTGTCGTAGTACTGGCAGTTCTGCCAGACGGGACTGTGATTGCCACCAACGGGCGGAGTTTGCGGGTATTCGATCGGGGTGTCGACGTGGTTGCGGGCGAGGCCGGTGAAGGTCAGTGTGCCTTCTGGTTCCCCAGGCAGGTGCAGGTCCACGCCACCAGACGAGATCGTTGAACTGGCCGGTGGTTGCGTGATCGACGTCACGGTGTCCGCGTTGCACGCTGCGAACGCGAACGGAATCAAGAGCAGTGCCAGGCGACGCATGCCCACAGTCTGGCCAGAGGTCCGTAAAAGTGCGCATTGCACCGCGAGGGGACGGTCCCGCGGTGCGTCACTGGCGCATGGGTCGGGCGCGCCAACGCGACTGGCGGTGGGCCCGTCGGAGGTGCGACTACAAGGCTCACCGCCTTCTTACACCGGATTGTGAGCGCTTGCGTCGTGCGGGTCAATTGCCACAAAGGGCTTAAGATCGCGCATTGCGCGTGAGGTGTCGTCTCGCAGTACGTCGCACGTGTCGACGAAACGAGCCGTGTTCGTCTGCCCGCTGACCAGGAGATATACGCGAAGTTCAGTTCTTGAACAGGAACTCTTCGTCTTGCGCGCTGAAGAGCAGGCGCAGCTCGTCGAGCAGGATCGGATGATCGTGCAGAAGAGGATCGGCATCGACGATCTCGAACGCGGCCTCACGAGCAAGCGTGACCAGCTCGCGGTCACGCCTCAGCGAGGCCAGCTTCAGGTCGTTGCGTCCTTTTTGAGCGGTGTTCATGATCGTGCCTTCGCCGCGGAGCTCGAGATCGACCTCGGCCAGCGCGAACCCGTCGGTGGATGCGACCAGGGCCTCGACGCGCGGGTTACCGGTTGACGGAGCACCAGCCGGCACCTCACTGGTGACCAACCAACATGTCGAGGCGTGCTGACCGCGCCCGACACGGCCGCGAAGCTGATGGAGCTGAGCGATCCCGAAACGATCTGCGTCGAGAATCACCATCACTGTCGCGTTGGGCACGTCGACGCCAACCTCGATCACGGTCGTCGCCACAAGCACATCCAGCCGGCCTTCGCGGAACTTGTCCATGACGGCCTCTTTCTCAGCAGACGGGAGCCGCCCGTGCAGCAGCCCGAGGCGAAGGCCCTTCAACTCATCGCGTGCCAGACGATCGAACGTCTCTTGCGCGCTGGCCACTTCCAACTTCTCGCTCTCTTCGATCAGCGGGCACACGACGTATGCCTGGCGGTCGGCAGCAACCTCGTCGCGGACTGTCGCCCAGGCGGCCTGCTCCATCAAAGGGCCGTCGGCCCAGTGGGTCACGATCGGGGTCCGACCGGGCGGCAGTTCGTCGAGCACACTGACGTCGAGGTCGCCGTAGACCGTCATGGCTGCGGTTCGTGGGATCGGCGTGGCGGTCATCACCAGCACGTCGGGCACCGCATCGTCATCGCCCTTCGATCGCAGCGCCGCCCGCTGCTCGACCCCGAACCGGTGCTGCTCGTCGACTACGACAACACCCAAGCTGTGGAACTGCACTCCCTCTTGGATCAGCGCGTGGGTGCCGATGGCGATGTCGACCGTGCCGCCGGCCAGCCCGGCCAGGACGTCGCGCCTTTCGGCGCCGGTGATGCGGTTCGTCAACAACTCGATCCGCAACGGACGATCACCGAAGAGGTTCTGCGGATCGGGAACGGTCACTCCCTCGAGCATTCGTCGCACGCTGGTGGCGTGTTGCTCTGCCAGCACCTCGGTCGGAGCCATGAGTGCTCCCTGATGACCACCTTGTACGGCCGTCAGCATTGCACTGACCGCGACCAACGTCTTGCCTGAACCGACGTCACCCTGAAGCAGCCGGTGCATCGGATGGGGCCCGGCAAGATCGTGTTCGATCTCGGCGATTGCCCGGCGCTGAGCTGCGGTGAGCTCGAAGGGCAAGCTGGAGTACAGACGCTCGGTCAACGGCCCGTCGACCGTATGACGGATCGCCTTGGACTCGCGTTCCAGCATGCGCTTGCGCATCACCAACATCGTCTGCACGCGCAACAACTCGTCGAAGGCAAGACGGCGTCGAGCCTGTTCCTTCACGGCGATCGTCTCGGGTGCGTGGATCGATTGGAACGCGGCGCCACGGGAGACCAATCCGTGCCGGCGCAGCATTGCCCCGGGGAGCGGATCGGCGATCCCACGCGGCGAGGACTTGCGCAGAGCGTCCTCCACCCAACCGGCAATCTCCCACGTCATCAAAGCGGCTTTCTCGCTCTGCGGATACACCGGCACGATGCGACCCGTGCGGTCGCCGATCAGGTCGACCACAGGGTTCGTCATCTGCAGGCCTCCGCGATAGACGTCTGCCTTACCGAACAGCGCGACCTGCATGCCTTCTCGTAGCTGCTTCTCGCGCCACGGTTGGTTGAAGAACACGACCTGCAACCGGCCACTGCCGTCACCGACGAGGACGTTGACCATCGTGCGGCGGTTCCGCATCGACCGCTTCGTCACGCTGCGGATGCTGACGAGCACCAGCGCCTCTTGTCCCGGCAACAGATCAGTTATGCGGGCCTCGTTGGTCCGGTCCACCCAGCGCCTCGGATAGGTCGTCAGCAGATCGAGCACGGAGTCGATGCCGACATCGTGCAACGAGGCGAGCTTCTTCTCGCCGACACCTTTGATCCGCTCGACACCGATCGCGTCGAGATCACGCAGCGTCAGGGGTTCGATCATTCAACGCCGAAGAGGTAGGGGTACAGCGGCTGACCACCCCGATGCACCTCGACCTGCACGTCAGGACGGTTCTCGACGATCCACGCCAGCAGCGCGTCGGTGTGGGCAGTGCTGGCGTCGCGACCGGTGATGACCGTCACGATCTCTCGACCGGGCGTGATGAGGTGATCGAGCAATGCACAGGCCGCGCCGGTGAGCGAGCCGCTGACGGTCACGATGCCGTCACCGCGAACGAGACCGATCCAGTCACCGGCGGTGATCGAGCCGGCTTCGCTCTTCGTGTCGCGGATCGCCCGGGTGATCTCCCCGGTCGCGACCGACTCGGCTCCATCGGTCATCTCCTCGACATTGGCCTCAGCATCTGCCTCGGGGTCGTAGACCACGAGTGCCGCGAGCGCGGCCGGCATCGAGGTGGTAGGCACGACCCTGACCGACTTCGTGGTGAGCGCATCGAGCTGTTCGGCTACAGGGATGATGTTCTTGTTGTTCGGCAGGATCACCACCTCATCGGCATTGACGGCCTCGACCGCAGCGAGCAGCTCGGCGGTCGATGGGTTCAGTGTTTGCCCGCCCGTCACCACCCCCTGAACGCCGAGCTGTCCGAACAGCTCAGCCAAGCCATCACCACTGGCGACGGCAACAACTGCACACCGCACCTCCGGCATCCCGAAGCCAGTGCGCTCTCGACGTGACTGCGCCTGCATCACCGCTTCGCGCACTGCGTGCTCTTCCGCCATCTCCTCGAACAGGTCCGTGACCCGTATCTGTTTCGGCCGGCCCTCCAGCGTCAGCGCGGTCTCGATCGCTGCGCCGATGTCGTTCGTGTGCACGTGGCAGTTCCACAGACCATCGCCACCGACAACGACGATCGAGTCACCGATCTCCCCCCACGACTGCTTGAACTCCTCGATCCGCTCGTCGGCAAGATCGACGAAGTACATCACCTCATATCGCTGCTCGCTGACATCGAGCTCGCCGTCCTTGGCGTGGCGACGCGTCACCAGTTCGAGCTGCTCTGCGGTCGGCCCGTCACCTTCGTCCGGCTCCGGCAAGGGATCGCCATCGACAACGTGCAGCGCAGCGTCGAGGAACAGCAGATACCCCGCCCCGCCGGCGTCGACGACGCCGGCATCCTTCAGCACCGGAAGCAGTTCAGGGGTGTTGTCGAGCGCCGTCTTGGCGGCGGAACGCGCCGCCCTGAGCATGCCGATGAGGCTGGCGCCATCGGCCGCGGCTGCGGTGGCAGCATCGGCTGACTCGCGCACAACGGTGAGAATCGTGCCCTCGATCGGCTTGAGCACCGCCTGGTATGCGGCTGCCGACGCGGCCCTCAATCCCTCCGCAACCTTGGTCGCCGTGAGATCCGTCGCACCCTTCAGCGTCCCGACCAGCCCGCGCAGGATCTGGCTGAGGATCACCCCGCTGTTGCCGCGTGCGCCCATCAGGCTGCCGTGGCTGATGGCATTGCATGTCGCATCGAGCTCGACGTCGGCCAGGTCGAGCTCGGCCACGACGGCATCGAGCGTACGGGCCATGTTTGTGCCCGTATCACCGTCGGGAACGGGGTACACGTTGAGCCGATTGATGCCGGCAGCGTGCACCTTCATGGTGTCGCGGAAGGCGATCACGGTGCTTCGCAAGGCCTCGGGACCGAACCGTTCCAATGTGGGCACGCGGACAGACTAGGGGCGAGCCCGGCGTGTCGATGGCTGCTGCCCGCTGGTAGCATCTCCAAGCTCGTTTGATCTCGTCGAGGAAGAACCGTCATGGCAGCAGTATGTGAAGTGTGTGGCAAGGGCCCCAGCTGGGGTATGAACGTGTCGCACTCGCACCGGCGAACCAAGCGCCGCTGGAACCCGAACATCCAGCGTGTCAAGGCTCTCATCGGCAGCACCCCGAAGCGGATGTACGTCTGCACGGGTTGCATCAAGAGCGGCAAGATCGTCAAGGCCGGCTGAGGCCGCGACGTCATGCAAGGCGTCATCAAGAGCTACGACCCCTCGACCGGAGACGGAAGTGTCGTCAGCGACACGACGCTGGCCGAGTTCGATCTCGCAGTCGGCGCGCTGGAAGGCTCGATATTCCGAATGCTGCGCCAAGGTCAACGGGTGATCTTCAACATCGACGATGACGGCAGGGCCACCCACCTTCGTCTCGGGTCCGAAGCGGATATGAAGACCCCCGGGGCCTGAAGGTACCCTTGCCACAGCGATCCGGCGCAACGGCGCGTCGGGCTCCAAGGAGTCGATCCGATGAGTGCTTCCACGACAAACGAACGCCTGAAATCATGGGTGAACGAGTGGAGCGCCGTCCTGCAACCGGATGCCGTCCATTGGTGCGACGGCTCCGCGGAGGAGTACGGGCAACTCTCCCAACTCCTGGTTGATTCCGGCACGTTCACCAAGCTCGACGAGGCCAAGCGACCGAACAGCTACTGGGCGCACAGCGATCCGGGTGACGTCGCTCGTGTAGAGGACCGTACGTTCATCTGCTCGAAGGATCCGGCCGAGGCCGGCCCGACCAACAACTGGCGCGACCCGTCGGAGATGCGCGCCGAGATGACGACTCTCTTCTCGGGGTCCATGCGCGGCCGCACGATGTACGTCGTGCCGTTCAGCATGGGCCCGCTCGGGTCACCGATCGCTCACATCGGGGTGCAACTCACCGACAGCGCCTACGTCGCCGCCAGCATGCGGATCATGACTCGAATGGGTCAATCGGCCCTCGATGTGCTCGGCGACGACCAGTGGGTACCGTGCCTTCACTCGGTCGGCGCTCCCCTCGAGCCCGGCCAGCCCGACGTCGCCTGGCCGTGCAACCCCGACAACAAGTTCATCGTTCATTTCCCCGAGACGCGCGAGATCTGGTCGTTCGGCTCCGGATATGGCGGCAACGCCCTGTTGGGCAAGAAGTGCTTCGCGCTACGCATCGCCTCGGTCATGGCGCGCGACGACGGTTGGCTGGCCGAGCACATGCTCATCCTCAAGCTGACCAATCCCGAAGGCGAATCGAAGTTCATCGCCGCGGCGTTTCCGTCGGCGTGCGGCAAGACCAACCTGGCCATGTTGCAGCCGACGATTCCGGGATGGAAAGCCGAAACGGTTGGCGACGACATCTGCTGGATGAAGTTCGGAGCCGATGGTCGGCTCTACGCCATCAATCCTGAGGCTGGATTTTTCGGTGTCGCACCGGGCACTGGTTACGACACCAACCCCAATGCCATGGAGACGCTCTTGGGCAACTGCATCTTCACGAACACTGCGCTGACCAGTGACGGCGACGTGTGGTGGGAAGGCATGAGCCCGGACAAGCCCGCCCGAGCCACCGATTGGCGCGGACAGCCGTGGACTCCCGAGAGTGAGACCCCGGCTGCGCACCCGAATGCCCGCTTCACTGCTCCGGCTTCGCAGTGCCCGTCGATCGCCCCGGAATGGCAGGAGCCGACCGGTGTGCCGATCAGCGCAATCCTGTTCGGTGGCCGCCGCCGCACAACGGTTCCACTGGTCACGCAGGCGTTCGACTGGGAGCACGGTGTTTTCCTCGGATCGATCATGGCCAGCGAGACAACGGCCGCTCAGCAAGGCGCCGTCGGCAAGCTGCGTTTCGATCCAATGGCGATGCTGCCGTTCTGCGGCTACAACATGGCCGACTACTTCGCCCACTGGTTGGCGATCGGCAAAAACAGCGACGCCATTCACCTTCCGAAGATCTTCATGGTCAACTGGTTCCGTCGCGACGACGAGGGCCGTTACGTCTGGCCCGGCTACGGCGAGAACAGTCGAGTGCTGAAGTGGGTGTTCGACCGTGTCGCGGGAGAGGCGGAGGCGGTGAAGACCCCGATCGGGCTGCTGCCGGGCATCGATGACCTCGATGTCTCGGGACTGACGATCAGCGACGAGGACCTTCGGATCTTGCTAGCGGTCGACACTTCTGGCTGGCGTGAGGCAATCCCCCAGATCCGGCAGCACTACGCACAGTTCGACGGCAAGATGCCGGCGCAGCTTTCAATGGCCCTCGACTCACTTGAAGAAGATCTCGGCTGAGCTCGCGGTGGGTCAGCGGAGCTGACCGACGAGCATCGCCCGGATGCCCAAGCCGGCGATGAACAGGCTGCCGAGCCCGTACAGCAGGTACAGCCGGTGCTTCATCTGCACTCTGTACGAATAGATGATGGCGACGGCGATGATCGCGACGAATCCGTAGAAGGCGTGGAACTTCGGAAAGAGGAACTTGTACTTGTTCACCAGGATCACACCGAGTGTCACCTGCACGAACACCGTGAGCTCGGCGACTGCTACGAACCACCACAACGCCCG
>JANMRB010000163.1:0-22347 GCA_031370825.1 Ilumatobacteraceae bacterium | reverse complement strand
GCGGAGGAATCGCAGTACGGCAAGTACTCGGCGGTGATCGCGGTCGGCTGGCGGAAGGTCGAGCTTCATGAAGATATTGCGCACGTAGCCCTCGACGGTCTTCAAACTCACAAAGAGTTCTTCGGCAAGGCCGGTGTTGGTCAGCCCTTGTGCCATGAGGCCGAGAACCTCGCGCTCGCGATCGCTCAGCCTCGCGAGAGGGTCCTGCTCGCGGCGGCGGCCGACGAGCCGCGTGACCAACTCGGGGTCGATCACCACTTCTCCCGCAGCGACGCGACGCACATCGACGGCGAACGCACCGAGGTCTGACACTCGGTCCTTGAGCAGGTAGCCGACGCCACCGTCGAAGTCGGTCATGAGTCGTAACGCGTGGTGGACCTCGACGTATTGCGAGAGAAGCATCAGCCCGACGTGCGGCGCGATCGTTCGGATCGCGGTGGCGGCCTCGATGCCTTCGTCGGCGAAGCCGGGAGGCATCCGTAGGTCGGTGACCACGACATCCGGGGCATTGTGGCGGGCGAGCTCGACGAGACTCGCCGCGTCGGAAGCCTGGCCGACCACCTCGAACCCCACTTCGGCGAGGATTCGCGCCAGCCCTTCGCGGAACAGCACCGAGTCATCAGCGACGATCACCCGCACGGCAGCACCGTCACGATCCGAGTGCCGTGCCCGATGGGGCTATCCAGCTGCAGCCATGCACCGAGTGCCGCGAGCCGGTCGGTCACTCCCTGGATACCGCCCCCCACACTCCGGGTTGCACCGCCGCACCCGTCGTCGGACACCTGCACTCTCAGCCCCGCTTCGACCTTTGTCACGCACACGGTCACCAGACGCGCGTCTGCGTGGCGGGCGGCGTTGGTGAGCGCCTCGCTGACGAGGAAATAGGTTGTCGCCTCGATCTCTCTCGGCAACCGAGCGTCCAAATCGACCGACAGCTTGACCGGTACCGGGGATCGGTCGGCGAGCGCCTCGAGCGCCGCTCCGAGCCCTTGCTCGGTGAGGACCGTCGGGTACAACCCCCGTGCGAGGTCTCGCAGCTCGGCGGTCGCGTCGAGGAGATGTGTGCGCACGTCCCTGACTCGCGCGGCGAGCGCCGGGTCTGCCGTGGCTCGCTCGGCCAGCACACCGAGCTCGAGACCGAGTGTCAACAGGCGCTGTTGGGCGCCGTCGTGCAGGTTCCGCTCGATCCGTCGCCTCGCCACGTCTTCGGCGGTGACGATGCGACGCGCCGCGGCCTGCAGTTGCTCGGCGTGCCGTTGCTGAACGATGACCAGCGCCGTCTGCGCAACGAGATCCGACAGCAGCCGATCTTCGGCGACCGTCAGTGATTCGCCTGCCGGCTTGCGCAGCGCGAGCGCACCGAGGACGGTTCCGTGGTGGGCCACGGGTCGCAGCTCCCAGTGGGGTCGGTAGAGGTCGTGAAGCGTCCGCGCCTGGTCGTCGACTGCGGCGGGCCACGCTGCCGCGGGCAGGAGCTCCGCCTCGTCACCGACCCAGACCACCACCTCGCGCGCGCCAACGGCGTTGGCGACTGTCGTGGCGATGCCGGCCAACAGGTTTTCCGGCGCGCCATGGAGGCCGGCGGTGAGCTGTGCGAGTGCCTCGTACGGCGTGGTTCGGTGGCCGTAGACCAGTCGGTCGGCGACGTTCTGGGCGCGCCGCCGCAGCGGTTCGGCGAGCACTGCGACGACTGCAGTTGTGATCAGCCAGAGCAGGCTGCGTCCTGCGGGCACGAGGGCGCCGATGCCGAGCACCACCGCGACGTAGCCGGCGGTGATGACGAGCACCATTGCGCCGATCACGATCGTCTTGTTGATCACTGGGTCGATGTCGTAGAGGCGGTACTTGAGAATCGCGATTCCAGCGGCCACCGGGACGAGCGGCAGTGCGAGGAGTCCCGGCACGGGGCTACCCGCGATGGCCAGCCCACCGGCCAGCAGCGCGATTTCCACGACTACCGAGTACATCAGCCAGCGCAGTTGGCGAACCTCGTCGCCTCGCGCCCGATGCACGCGAACAAGGATCGCAGCCGTCCACAGAACCTGGAAAAGCAGAAAGAACACGCGGGCGCCATCCCACAACGTCTGGGCGCGACCAGCGCCTGGCACGTCCAACGGATGGGGGGCCACCAGCGCGGTGCGGTCGTAGTCAACCGGCCACAGCGCCGACACGAGCGAAAGCCCGAAGGCCACCGCCATCATCCCACACACGGCGAGACGCCACCGTGGCGAGAGCAGCCGACCATCCGGGAAGGCCATCAGTGTCCATGCCACTAGCGCGATCGCTAGGGGGAGCGGCCAAACGCCTGTCCAGCCGATCCACTCGGCGCCGGGTTGCGGTCGCTCGTTCGCTCCGTACTGGCGGCCGAAGAACATCAACGCATGCAGGATCCCGATTGCAACAAACAGCACGCCCTCACGGTGACGCGGTCGCATGCGGACGACGTAGAGCCCGACGGCGGTGAACGAGAGCCCCAGAAGCGCGTTGTGGGCGTTGTCGAGGTGGAAGCCGAGGCTCCATCCGGAGACGACGAGTGCTGCGACCACCAATGCGGTGACGGCGACTGCTGCTTCCCTGGCGGCCGACGGCGCGTCGTCGCGCGCGTTTTCGTCGGTCGACACGATCGAATCCTCTCAGATGCGGACGGGGTGCGCATGAGGGTTCTCCCTGAGAAAGAACAGGGCGGGCACCGCTGCACAGCACCAGGCCGCAGCGCACTGTTGGGCGACGTTCTCACGACGCGAAGGAGACCCGATGAACACAATGATCGAAGCACGCCCGGACGCTGTGCGCACGAGAGGTCTGGCGCGCCTCGCTGGACCATCGCTGGTTCTTGGCGGCGTTGCCTTCTTCGTTGGTGGCGTGACGCACCCGAGCGATAGCGGCGAGGGCAACAAGGTCCAGCAACTGCACGACATGCTCGTCGACTCCAGTTGGTATCCGTCACATGCCGTGCTGCTCGCGGCGATGGCACTCTTCGCCATTGGCATCCTCGCGTTGCGACAGCGACGCGATCTGAACCCCGGTATGGGACGCCTCCTCAGGTTCGTTTTCGTGATCGCCTGCATCGCCACGGTCGCCATGGCCGTCCACCTCTTCGCGGCGCTCGACGCCGAATCGTTGGCCGACGGAAAGCAGTCGTTGGTGTCCCGAGTACAGACGGTGAACGAGACGGTCGTCGACGCGGCCTGGGGCCTCGCGATCGCCACGCTCGCTGTAGTCGGAGGCCTGACCCGCATCGTCGGCAACCGGATCACCGTCCTCTTCGGCCTCGTCGGCGGGCTGGCGTTCGCAGTCGCGTCGGGAACGATCCCGTACATCGACACGTTCGACCCACTGTTCAAGGTCGGTTCGCTGCTGTCGATCTGGGCGATCGTGGTTGGCGTGACCGAGATTCGGCACACGAACCCGCGACTTGACGGAGCCGTCACATGAGGCGCCTCACGACTCTGCTCGGGCTCGCACTGGTCGGCTGCGCCGCGTCGCCGACGGCGGGCGCGCCGACGCCAACGGGTGGAGGACCTTCGTCTGCTCCGAGGACGTCCACCGTTGAGGCTGTGCCGGCCGCACTCGAGGGGCGCATCCTGTTGGGCAACAGGGACACGTTCTACCTGGCGAATGCTGACGGATCAGCGGTGGAGCAGCTCGGCGACCCCCGCCAGTACTGCTGCCTCGCGCGAATCTCCCCTGACCACTTGCGCATCTTGACGATGCCTGGCACGGACCAGATCGGAGCGGTCACCGGCGGCACGCTCACACTTCAACAGCCCAACTTCGACCGGTTGCCCGTCGGCGACTCGACCTTAAACCTCGTGCCACAGGCATGGTCGCCTGACGGAACACGGATCGCCTTCGAAGGTTGGGACGACTCCGACCCGAATCGAACAGGGATCTACACCTCCCCCAGCGCGGAGGGAGCCGACATGATACGGGTCACGACTGTCGCAGGCCGTGCGCACGACATCCCGCTCGACTACTCACCTGACGGTCAGCACCTCGTGTTCTATAGAGCCGTGCGCGCCGAACCCGACTTCCCGATCGACACCGGCGGATCGCTCTGGGTCGTGAACGCCGACGGGACCGCCGCTGATCAACTCGACACCGGAACCGTGCGACCGTGGTGGTGGGCGCGCTGGTCACCAGACGGGTCCAAGATCGTCTTCGGCGCCGAGCGCCTGCAGCCGAAAGGTGGGCTCTGGACCATCAAGCCCGACGGATCCTCGCTGACGGTCCTCGTGCGCGGATCGGCAACCCAGTTCCCCGTCGGGCCTGTCTGGTCGCCAGACGGCAGCGCCGTCATGTTCGCCATGAACCCAATCAACGACGCCTTCCAGCACCCAGACAACGAGATCGACGTCATCAACGCCGACGGCAGCCAATTGACCCCTCTCATCGTCGGGCCAGGGTACAAACGGCTCTCCGACTGGTGGAAAGGACCGTGAGATGACAAGCACAGCAACCGAACGTCCACGTTCGACGCGGCAGCGACGGGCGCCGGCCGTGGTGGTCGGCATCGTCGCCTGGACGCTCGCGGCATGCGGTAGTGGCGGGTCGAGCACGGCGACCACAGTCGCCTCGACCGCCGGGTCAGACAGCAGCCTGACATCGACATCGCCCGTCGGGTCAACTCCGGAAGCGTCCGGTCCGCCGCCGCCCGGCCGGATCGCGTTCAGGCGTTACCTCGATGCCGCCGAGACCAGTGGAGCCCTGTTCACCACTGCCACCGACGGCAGAGGCGCGCAGCAGATCACCGACCCGCCAGCCTCCGCGGTCGACGACTTCCCCGACTGGTCGCCCGACGGCACCCGCCTGCTGTTCACCCGCTACGCCGACCTCGGAACCGACCACGAGTCGCACCGACTGTTTACGGTGTTCTCCGACGGCACTGGGCTGACACCGCTGAGTCCCGACGTTGCAGCCCACGGTGACGTCGTCGAAGGTTTCGACGACACCGGTGTGTTCTCTCCCGACGGGACCCGCATCGCCTTCAGCTACGCGCAGGGGCAGGTGGCCGAAGGCGGAACCCACGGGATACCTGTCGGCTCGGATCAGCTCGAGTTCTCCAGCATCGTCGTCATGGACGCCGACGGCGGCAACCGCCACAAAGTAACCAATGACGCCGCCTACTCAGGAGATTCCGGCGGAGTCGCCTGGTCACCCGACGGCACAAAACTCGTCTACGCCCGCGCCAACAGCGGAGCCGCGGACCCGCCCAATGGCCGGGCGCTGTTCATCATCGATGTCGACGGCAACAATCAACACCAGCTGACACCGTGGGATCTCAGCGCCGGTGGGACGCCTGACTGGTCGCCAGCCACAGACCTGATCGTCTTCCGCGCCGTTGCCAACGAGGAGGCCGGGATAGGCAATTTCTTCACCATTCACCCCGACGGGACGACCCTCACTCAGATCACCGATCTCACCGACACGGTGATCAGCCACAAAGTCGGTTTCTCCCCCGACGGCCTGTGGATCGTGTTCGCCAACACCGCAACAAACGGCCGGAACGAGGTGTTCATCGCCAAGGGTGACGGCTCCGGCGTGCGGCCGCTGACGAACGCCCAACAACCCGACAGCTCGCCCGACTGGAGCACCCAATGACGACCAGAAAACACCTGAGTTGTCGATCGACGACGACGCCGACCACACGGCCGCGAGAGAATTCGCCGCTGCAATTCGTGGCAGATGCCGACACGGTTGTTGCCGGGGACGTCGGCTGGTGGCTGCGGGTCGGCAACCCAATGAACGCGTGCGCAACTCTGCTGGGCGTCTGGAAGGTGGCGTCGCTGCGCAAAGCCCGCACGCACATCGTGGGCCGCACGACCTATGAGGCGATGGCAGCATGACGACGACGAACAGTCGCCTCGCATCGGCACTGCGCTCGGCAACCATCGCTCTCTGCCTGAGCAGTGTCATTCCGGCAATAGCTGCATGCGGCCGCGACCCCTCGAACGGTACATCCGCGCCTGCCAAGCCAACCGAAGTCGCGAATTCCGCAGAGACTGCAGCGGCGTCTGCCGACAGCGCGTCGTCATCGTGGCCTGACTCGATCGTGGTGATCGGTCACTCCGGAGCCACCGGCTTCAACTCCGACTCAGCCAAATCCAATCTCGATGTTCGCGAGAACTCTTGGGCTACAGGCACGAATCCTGACGTCAACAGCGTGTACCTCCGGGTGCTGGCGATCAACCCAGCGGTAGCGGGCCACAACTTCAACCTTGCCACGGATGGCGCGACGGTAGACGGCCTGATCGGACAAGCACGCGGGGCCGTGGCCCTTGTCCCACTCCCGGAACTGATCCTGATCCAGACAATCGACCACGACATCAAATGTGACGGCACCGATCCGCAAAATTATCAACCGTTCGGCGACATCCTCACCGAGGCACTCGACATCCTGGCCACCGGAGCGCCGGACGCGAAGGTCTTCGTCGTGACGCAACCGGGCACCGTCGCCCGCAACGCTGACGCCACCGAGGGGAATCCTTCGTGGGTCAGCAATTGGCAAGGTGATGGGCCTTGCGACGCGTTCGATCCGTTGGGCCAACGCGCCGACGACAAGATCGCAGCGCTGCAGGACATCACTGACCACTACTTCGCCGTGCAAGCGGACCGGTGCGCAAAGTTCCCCAACTGCAGCGACGACCAGGGAGCTTGGCAACGCATGATGATCGATGCGACCGACTTCACGTCAGACGGCAACCACCCCTCGATCCAAGGAGCGGCCAAACGTGCTGCAGTCACGTGGACAGCGCTGTACGGGTGAGACCCACACCACCAAGGCACGGGCGCGTCGCGAGTAGTCGCGGCCGGACCCGAATCCGGTGACGATGCGCCATCGGTGTGCAGATGTGCGACGAGCCGGTCAAGGACGGGCTTGCGTACGGTCGGAATCGAGGAAGGTCAGGACGTTTCCGCGGGACCGCATCCGGCGTCGAGCACTCGGGAATGCCATCGGGTCGAGTCTTTCAGGTGCGCTCGCTCGACTTCGCGAAAGGTGTCACTGGTCGCGGAGTGCCGCTGAGACGTTCAGCCGCCGCGCTGCGCGAGCGGGGCCGAGGCCGAGGGCGATCGCCAGGAACAAGGCGCACAACACGATCAGCGCAGTCGCCCCCCACGGAGCCACCGCTGGAGCAGGGACGTCGATCCGCTTCGCGAACAGCTGCCACAACGCCCGCCCAACCAGTGCGCCGAGCGGAACGCCGATGAGCAGCCCGAGTGCGACCACGATGGTCGAGTGCCACATCAGCGTCGCTGCTCGCTGCTTTCTGGTGAATCCGAGTGCGGTGAGCACGGCAAGCTCCCTTTGGTGCGAACGAACAGAGGTGACGAGCACGATCACCAACGCAATCGTGGCGCCGACGGCGAGACCGATCGCAAGCAGCACGGGTGCCGCACCAACCTCGCCCGAACTGACGATCTCTGCTGGTCGCTGCACGGCTAGCACGTCGAGGCCTGCAAATCCGGTCAACGGCGCGGTTGTCTGACGAAGGTGTGCCAGTTCGGTGCCGGCAGCGACGCCGGGCATGAATCGAACGAACACGGCATTGGGACCAAGCGGCTTGTCTGCCGGAGCGTCCAAGATGTTGAGATCCGATCCCGGCACCAGTCCTGGTACGACGATCGCTCCTCGACCGAGTGAGGTGTGCTGCGCGTGGGTCTTGCCGATCGTGGGCAGCACGGCGATTCCAACCACCCGCACTGTGTGGGGAGATCCGTCGCCTCTCAGCACGATCTCGTCGCCGATGTGGGCATGGAGATCTCGTGCGGTTGCCTGTCCCAGGACGATCTCGGTGTCGTTGTCGATGAACCGTCCGTCGACCAGCGTCGGTCGCACGGTGCTGTCGGGTTGCATTCCGATCAGCGGGACGTCGACGTCTCCAACCGCATCGGCACCGAAGTACGCGCCGGACCATGTCGCGACTGCAGGGTCGTTGTCCAAGATTTCGTGGACCCGGGCTTCGTCGAGGTTGTCGTAGCCGTTGCCCGAGACGACTGCGGCGTTGAAATCCCAACCGAACATCGAGGGCACCCTCACGAGGCGCGACAGGCTGGCCGCGAATGTCACGGCTGCCACCACGGCCACCGATGCGGCCACAGCACTGATGATCGCGGAGCGCGCCGCGATCCTGTTCGTATCGCCGAGAGCGAACCTCACGCCCGTTGCTGCAGGCGGTGGAAGGCGCGCACCCGCTGGATGTCCGACGTTTGGCGTTGTGGTTGCACGGGCGGTCGAGCGTCGGCCTGCTGGCTTCGTCACGCGCCACGCCACCCATGCACTGGATGCGATCAAGACAGCGATCGTTGCCAGTCCGCCGGCCGCGACCACAGTGAAGTCGACGTCGAGGCCGCGACCGGGATCGACTCGGCGCACGGGTCCGATCGGCATCAATGGCGATGCTGCAATCGCGACCATGGCCCCAAGGATCACGCCGCACGTCGCAGCGAGAGCGGAAGCCAGCAGTGACAAGCCGGCGATGTCGCGGTTCGACGCGCCGAACACGCCGACCAGGCGCATGTCTTCACGCGTGCTGCGAATCGATCGGCCCAACGCCTGGCACGACAGCACGGTGCCAACGACGGCTGCGATAGCGCCGAACACTCCGAGCACTAGCGACAGTGGGTGGGTCGCGGTCAACGCGTTGGCCTCGTCGACTGATGTCAGGCGGATGTCGACATCACCGAGCGGTACGATCTGGGCGAGATGGTCGAGAAACCCTCGGACATCGTCGTCTCCATGCTCGAGGATCAGTCCCTGCCCTGTGAAGTATCCGATCAACGACCGGCTCAACGCCGGAGTCACGAGGAATCGAGATGTCCGGTCGGCGTCGTCTTGCAGGATCTCGTCGGGGAAGACGCCGATGCCCACCAACGTCACCGGGAAGATCTGCACCGGCGGTGGCGGCGCCGCAAAGAACGTCGGCTCACTGAATTGGTCGAAGGTGTACAGCCCGAGATCGAAGTGTTGTCCAACGTGATAGCCGAGTCGCTGGGCGCCGAACTCGTTGACCACCACCTCGTCGCTGCGATCGGCGTCGGCCATTCGCCCCTGGGTCGGTGTGAACTTGTCCTGATCGAAGTATCGCCCGTTGAAGGTTCCATCAACCCCGGGCGACTGCGCTACATCAGGCTGGCCGCCAACGAGTGGGTACAGGCCGACGCCGATGTTGGTCCGTGACTCTCGGACTTCTGGGATCGCAGCGATTGCCTTGTCCGTCGCGTCGTCGTACACCCGGGACGTCCCTACTGAGATCGTTGATGAGTGCGCGTGCTCAAGGAATCGTGGGTATGCCGATTGCGTCCTGCGGGCTCCGGCGATCGCGAAGAACGCCAGTCCGAAGCACACCGAGATGGTCACTGCAGCCGAGACGAACGACCGCCAGTGCCGGGCCAGCCACAGGCGTCCGACCTGTACCAAGATGCTTCGGGACGCACAGGAAGGGTGCATACCCGTCACGGCGCGGCACTCCATCAGCCAAGTAAAGCAATGGGCGCCGACCCGATCAACCATGCCAGCCCCCCGTCGACGTGGTGCCAGCACGACCCGCGACGCTCACAAATCGAGGGCTTACAACCACACCCGGGGCGCATCATCCTGTCGTCATAGCCGGAGGCTGCCCGCCAGGCCTTCGGGCTGGTGCGGACCCGCGTCGACGTCTCGTAACCGTCGTTGTTCCCGACTTCCGATGGCCGCAAGCCGGCGTAGTAGACAACCGCGGTCATCACCCCGGTAGGTCTGCCCGGGCTGCTGCCTGACGATCGGGTCGATCGCCTGCGCCATCGCGGTCGGGCTCGGCAGCGCGCGGACGTCGACGTTCCGTTTGGTGCGGGCGACCTTTCGTCGTGCTCGTGTCTTCGATCGCTGTGGCCACACGTCTGCGGCGACCGCGCCGGCCTCCATTGCCGATTGAGCTGAGGCTCGAGCGATGATGCGGATGCGGTTGGCGGTATTGGCCGCGAGTTGGGATGCGTCGAGTTTGAGGCTGAGCTTTCGATCGATGTCGGCGATTCGTTCCCGATCGAGGTCTCCGAGCGGCAGGCAGTTCTTCGCCGTCCACCCTCGCTTTTGCGGATGGACTCTGTCGGACCTAGGTGTCATGTCTGGTACCTCGGGACGGGAGTGGTGGGCGATGTACCGCGACTCGAGTCTGATCATCGAACACTGCTTCCACGTGATCTCCGAAGTCCAGCGGTACGGCGCGAGTCAGTCCGCCGGTGATGACGATGTCGCCAGCCTCGATGTGCCGACCCTGCAGGGCCAGTTGGCAAACCAGCCAGACAACACCCGCTGCGGGATGACCTGACGCCGCCTGCCCTGTCGCCGAACCGCATTCCGTGCCGTTGTGCAGGAGCACGACAGAGATGTCGTTCAGGTGCTCGATGCTGCTGAGTACGGGTCCGATGACGACCTGTGCAGCTGAGGAGCCGTCGGCCGTGTTGTCCTCGAGACGGAACCGATAGTCCGGGTACACGGAGTCGACGATCTCGAGACAGGCGAACGCCTCGCCGACGGCGCCGAGCACCTCATCCAGATTCGCGTCAGCGGGCAGCGAATGGTCGAAGCGCAGCCCGATCTCCGGTTCGACGCGTGGTTGGATGAGCGCCGGGCTCGCAGTGCCGTCGTGAGCCACGAGCATTGCGTCGGTGAGTGGGCCGAAGTTCGGTTGATCGATCCCCATCTGGGCGCGCATCGCCAGCGAGGTGTAGCCGAGCTTCCAGCCGACGACCTTCTCGCCGCGCTCCAGCCGAAGCGCTGCACCAGCCCGCTGAATCGCGTACGCGTCGTCGATGGTGAGATCGATCGACGACGAGATCGGGTCACATCCCACGCGATTGAGACGCGCTGCCGCGAGCACGGCAGCCCACTCGGCGATCTCGGCTGAAGTCAACGACATCTGCCCTCCCGAGGCGCTCAAGGCGACGGGGCGTGCTTGCCGACGTTCCATCCCGCGTCACCGAGCAGTGCCCCGGCCCGGGCGATCGGCTCGGCCTCTAGCGGCGTGGCCATCGAGTCGTTCCAACGGTTGAACACGCCGAACATGCACACCACGCCCAAGATCTCGACGATCTCGTCGTCGCTCCAGTGTCGAGTGAGCTCCGTGTAGGACCCATCCGTGACACCGTTGGGGATCGACGCGGCATCACGCGCGAAGTCAAGCGCAGCCCGCTCTCGGTCATCGAACAACGGGCTCGTCTGGTAGTCGTAGATCGCCGACATCTTCTCGTCGGCGATGCCGAGGCGGGTGGCACTGACCGTGGTGTGGGCCCGGCAGTACTGGCACCCTGCGGCATAGCTGGCCATGTGGGCGACGAGTCGCTTGAGGCCGAGATCGACGCGGCCGGCGGGATCGAACACTGCCTTGTTGAGTTGCACCACCGCCTTGGCGATGGCCGGGACCCGCTGCATCGTCAGCAGACTGTTCGGCACGAAACCCAACGTCTTCACGAAATGCTCCAGCGTCTGGCGGAGCTCGGGATCGTGACACTCCTCAATGGGTACCGGTGCCATCCGAGACATTGGGCTCCTCCTCAGGGCGGCGCAGCGCGCTCGCCAACTGTGTCGTCAGGCCCATCTACGGTCAACACACGTGTGCTGCGTGGCGGAACAGCCAAGCTATGTACCGTCAGGACTCTCCTGATTGATGGCATCGTTCGTGAGGCAAGCGATGCGAGACGCTGTCACTTGACGTGAAGATGTTGTGCACGCACATGTGCGCAGCGAAGGCGGGCGCCTGAGGCACTTCGACTGGAGGCCGCCGTTCGCGATCACCTGGTCGCGGTGGAGGGTCTTGGTCACGACGTCGTTTTGCACGTCCGCCACCATGGCAGTGTTCTTGACGGGCGCGCGAGCTGGTCATGGTGGTCTGCTCATCTGGATCCCTCAGCCGTGCTTGTTGCGCTCGTCAGGATCTTTTCGGCGATCCTTGCTGCCTCGGCGATGTGCTGACGGCAGGCGGCTGCGGCGGCGTCGGGGTCGTTGCGGTCGATCGCGTTGAAGATCTCGCGCAGTCGAGCGGGACCGGACACGGTTCGATTCGCGGTGCCCAGCGTCATCACTCGCAGCCGTGAGATGCGACTGTTGAGCCGGGCGACGATCTCCCACGCGACGTCGTGACCGCTGCTGGTGAAGATCTCTGCGTAGAACTCGATGGTGGCGTCGAGCATGGTCGGTGGGTCGTGGCGGGCGGCATTGCGGTCGAGATCGTCGAGAATCGCGGCGAGCAGCGCCTTGGTCACCGAGTCGGCCCGCGACGCGCAGTCAGCGACCGCCGCCGACTCGAGCAGCGCACGGATGTCGTAGATCTGGCGGGCATCGTTCCAGTCGAGCCGGGCCACGATCGGTCCCTGCTTGGCCATCTCGATGAGACCCTCGGTCTCGAGGTGTCGGATCACTTCGCGGATGACCGAGCGGGACACGCCCAGCTGGTCGCAGAGGGTCCGTTCGACCAGTCGCATCCCCGGCTCGAACGTGCCGGCGACGATCGCCTCGCGGATCCGGTCGAGGGCCAACTCGCGAAGGGTCACGGGTGGGCTGTCGATCCTCAGCGACGCGATCGCGGCTTGGCGAGTTGTCATCGGCTCATCCTTGTCCATTCTCCGGCCACCACCTCAGAGTTGCATGTCGTTGGCGGTTGGTATACCATCATACAGTATTCCAATGAGGAGCATGTGATGCCCATCGAATTGCGCAAGATCGTGCTGAACGTCGAGACGACGTTCATCGAGGGCGGTCGAGCTGCCGCAGTCCCCTTGCGGCTGATCGCCGCGCTGGCCGTCGTGCGCAACCCCTGGGCCGGGCGTGGGTTCGTGGAGGACCTGAAGCCCGAGATCCACGACATAGCGCCGGTGCTCGGTGAACTGCTGACGCGGATGATCATCGAGACCGTCGGCTCCGGCGACGCCGTGGAGGCGTATGGGAAGGCGGCGGTCGTCGGCCTCGACGGCGAGATCGAACATGCATCCGCGCTGATCCACACCCTTCGCTTCGGCAACCATTATCGCGAGGCCGTCGGCGCCAAGTCGTACCTTGCCTTCTCCAACACACGTGGTCCGGCCAACGCGCCCGTGACGATCCCGCTGATGGACAAGAACGACGAAGGGCGCCGATCGCACTACCTCACGATCCAGTGCGCCATCCCCGATGCGCCAGCGTCGGGCGAGATCGTCGTCGCCCTCGGTGCGTCGGTCGGCGGCCGGCCGCATCATCGCATCGGTGACCGCTACCAGGACCTGAAGGACCTCGGACATGACGTCTCCAACCCGGCCGCGATCTAAGACGATCCACGGCGCCGCCTACGTCGATGCCGGCGAGGGCGAGCCGGTGGTGCTCGTGCACGGTGTCGGGCTTCGGCTCGAAGCGTGGGCACCACAGATCGAGGCCCTCGCTGCGACTCACCGGGTGATCGCGGTCGACCTGCCTGGGCACGGCGCCAGCTCCCCGATCGGCAACGGGTCGGGGCTTGCCGCGTTCGTCGACTGGTTAACGACGACGCTGGATGATCTGAGTCTCGACTCGGTGAACGTCGCCGGGCATTCGATGGGTGCGCTGATCGCGGAAGGCTGCGCCGTCACCGCACCAGAGCGTGTGCGACGCGTCGCGCTGCTCAGTGCGGTTCATCGCAGGGATAGCGCGGCGGCGTCCGCTGTTCGAGCGCGCGCTGCGGAGATCGCTGGCGGCAAGGTCGATCCGATCGCTCCCCTCGCGCGCTGGTTCGGCAACGAGTGCGCGACATCGGAGCCGTATCTACTGGTGCAGAATTGGCTGTCCACGGTCGACGTGGAGGCGTACGCAACTGCCTACGGAGCGTTCGCTGAGGGCGACGACCTGTACGCGGATCTCTGGCCGGGCGTGGCCTGTCCGGCGTTGCTCCTCACCGGCGAGCTCGATCCGAATTCCACGCCGCAGATGACGCTCGACCTCGCAGCCGCCGCACCGCACGGCGAGGCGTGCACCATCGCCGATCATCGGCACATGGTGAACATGACGGCACCCGACGAGGTCACGGCAGCACTTCGACACTGGCTCACAAGAAAGGTTTGACGATATGAAGTTTTCCCTGTTCGTTCACATGGAGCGGCTCGACGCCGGTCAGAGTCACGAGAGTCTGTACCACGAGTACATCGAGCTCTGCGAGATGGCCGACCGCGGCGGCATGAGCGCGATCTGGACCGGTGAGCACCACTGCATGGACTTCACCATCGCTCCGAACCCGTTCATCAACCTGGCCGATCTGGCGCGTCGCACCACCAACGTCCGGCTCGGAACGAGCACCGTCATCGCCCCGTTCTGGCATCCGATCAAACTTGCCGGTGAGGCGGCGATGACCGACATCATCACCGGCGGTCGCCTCGACATCGGGATCGCTCGCGGCGCGTACAACTTCGAATACCAACGCCTCTCGCCGGGCCTCGACGCCGCCACAGCTGGCCAACGCATGCGCGAGCTCGTCCCGGCGATCAAGGGGCTGTGGGCCGGCGACTACGCGCACGAAGGTGAGACGTGGTCGTCCCCCACCACCACCTCCGCGCCCAAGCCGTTACAACAGCCGCACCCGCCTCTCTGGATCGCCGCCCGCGACCCCAACAGCCACGACTTCGCCGTCGCCAACGGATGCAACGTGCAAGTCACTCCGCTCGCGCTCGGCGATGAGGAGATCGACAGCTTGATGCAGCGCTTCAACGAGGCATGCGCGAACCATCCGGAGACCCCGCGCCCCAAGATCATGGTCCTGCGCCACACCTACGTCGGGTCCGATGAGGCGGACATCGAGCAGGCGGCGCGTGAGATCAGCGTTTACTACAACTACTTCGGCGCGTGGTTCAAGAACGAGAAGCCGATCACGCAGGGCTTGATCGAGCGACTCACCGACGAAGAACTCGCCGCCAATCCGGCGTACGCGCCCGAAGTGATCCGCAAGAACGCCGTGGTCGGCACCGCTGAAGAAGTGATTGCCAGGCTCAAGCACTGCGAGTCGCTCGGCTACGACGAGTACTCGATGTGGATCGACACGGGGATGAGCTTCGAGCGCAAGCGCGAGTCGCTGCGACGGCTCATCGACGACGTCATGCCGGCGTTCGCCGTCCCTACGTGATGCGCCACTTCCAGCAATACATCGACGGGCAGTTCGAGGACGCCGACGCCACCTTCCCCAGCATCGATCCCGCAACGGGCGAGCATTGGGCGATGATGCCCGAGGCGCGATCCGACGACGTCGAACGGGCGGTCGAAGCCGCCCACCACGCCCTTCACGTCGGCGCGTGGCCGGCGATGACCCCGACGGCGCGCGGCAAGTTGCTGATGAGACTCGCGGACCTGACTGCGATCAACGCCCAAGCCCTTGCCGAGGTCGAGACACGCGACACCGGCAAGATCATTCGCGAGACGTCGGCCCAGATCGCGTACGTGGCCGACTACTACGCCTACTACGGCGGACTGGCCGACAAGATCGAAGGTGCCTATTTGCCGATCGACAAGCCCGACATGGAGGTCTGGATCCGTCGAGAACCAGTCGGCGTCGTCGCCGCGATCGTGCCATGGAACAGCCAGCTGTTCCTTGCCGCTGTGAAGCTCGGCCCAGCACTGGCTGCCGGCTGCACCGTGGTGCTCAAGGCATCCGAGGACGGCCCGGGGCCGTTGCTCGAGTTCGCCCACCTGGTGCATGAGGCCGGGTTTCCGCCGGGCGTGGTCAACATCATCACCGGGTTCGGTGATGACTGCGGCGCGGCTCTCACCCGCCACCCGAAGGTCGCCCACGTGGCCTTCACCGGCGGCCCCGCCACCGCTCGGCACATCGTGCGCAACTCGGCAGAGAACCTGGCCAGTACGTCGCTGGAGCTCGGCGGGAAGTCGCCGTTCGTCGTGTTCGCCGATGCAGACCTCGACAGTGCCGCCAACGCCCAGGTCGCCGGCATCTTCGCCGCAGCCGGGCAAAGCTGCGTCGCCGGTTCGCGGCTCATCATCGAGGCATCCGGCAAACAGCGGTTCCTTGCGATCCTGAAAGCAAAGGCCGAAGCGGTGCAGATGGGCCCGCCGCAGGACCCCGAGACCGAGATCGGCCCGCTGTGCACTGATCGCCAGCGCCGCCTGATCGAATCCGTCGTCGACGCCTCGATCGCTGCCGGCGCCGGCCTCGTCACCGGTGGCCGAGCACCGCATCGCCCAGGCTTCTACTACCCGCCAACGATCCTCGATTGCGACAACGTCGCGGCGGCGGCCACCACGACCGAGCTGTTCGGACCGGTGCTCACCGTGGAGTCGTTCCACACCGAGGAGCAGGCCGTCGACCTCGCCAACAGCACCCCGTACGGGCTCGCCGCCGGCGTCTTCACCCAAAACCTCACCCGTGCCCATCGCATGATCAAACGCATCACCGCAGGTGTCGTGTGGGTCAACACCTACCGCGCCGTCTCCCCGATCGCCCCCTTTGGCGGATACGGCAAGTCCGGCCACGGCCGCGAAGGCGGTCTCGCCGCAGCACTCGACTACACCCACACCAAGACGGTCTGGCTACGAACCTCCGACGACCCGATCCCCGACCCGTTCGTCATGCGCTGACCGCGAAGCGGAAGCCTCGTTTAGGCAACGTTCGGGCCAGCCGGTGACCCGATATGGACACGTCCGAAACCGCCGGTTCATTTCGGTTCTGATCAAGAGCCTGAAATTCGTCGGCGGGACTCGAAACGCTTCACGTATGTCGATGAACGGATGAAGCGGGCGGGATGATCGCAGCGACATGGTCTCGTACGAGGTCGTTGTCGCTACGGAGCCGAGCCCAGGCGACGGGGTGCTCGGGGCCGAGCAGTTGGAGAGCGAGGTCACAGATGATCGACACTTCGCTGCGTAGGTCACGTGACGGCGGGGTGAGGGCACCGGTCGAGCTGTGGACGATGCCCCATCGAGTCCTCGACGGTGACGAACTGTGACCCGTGGTCAGCGAGCGGCCGTAGGGACCCGTGCCGGCCCGGCAAGTACCCACGTTGCCTCGGGGCTGGTCGACGGGAGCCAATCAGGTCGTCGATGCATCCCGCGACAGCACCGCGACGAGGAAGTCGGATTCTGTGGTGAACGGTCGCATGTCCCACGTCGAGAACAGCACCTCGGTCACGAGCCCAGCATGCCCGACGTCGGCGAAGAACTCGGCGAACGAGTAGTCACGTCCCGATCCGAACCCGATCACAATGCGGCCACCGACGCGCAGATGTGTGGCGAGGCGATCGAGAACGCGCTGCCGGGTGTCCGGATCGAGGAAGGTCATGACGTTGCCCGCACACACCACGACATCGAAGCCCTCCTCGATTCCCGTCGCCGTGAGGTCGAGTTCGGCGAGGTCTGCTACCAGCCAGGTCGGGCCGGGATGGTCGTGTTCGGCAGCGGCGATCAACACCGGATCGATGTCGACGCCCACGACCTCGTGACCCGCGTGTGCGAGATGGCTACCCACCCGGCCCGGCCCACACCCCGCGTCAAGCACTCGGGAGTGCCGGCGCAGCATGGCGTCGATGAAGCGTGCCTCACCGTCGAGATCGTCACCGGCCGCAGCCATCGACCGAAACCGTTCGACGTACCACGAGGAGTGTCCCGGGTTCCGTTCGGTCAGTTCGATCCACCGGTTGAGCGCCATCCCACTGAGCATTCCACAGCGGGCGCCGTTCAGCCGCTCAGGCCGCTACACCTGCCAAAGGGTCCATGTGCCCTATCCTTCGCCGGTTGAATCCATGAGTCTCACAGTGTGCGACTGGAGATCACGCGTCGGGCCGAGTTGGCGATTCGGGCGTTGGCGTTGCTGGGGCAGTCCCAGGAGCGCGTGAAGGCGTTGGTGCTGGCCGAGGGGTTGGGGACCACGGTCTCGTTCGTGCCGCAGGTCCTCGGTCCGCTGGTGCGGGCAGGTTGGGTGCAGTCGGATCCGGGGCCGACTGGCGGCTACCGCTGCCAGGTCCCGCTCAGCGAGGTCAATGTGTTGCAGGTGATCGAGGCTGTGGACGAAGCGACCGACATTGGACGCTGTGTGGTTGCTGATCGGCCGTGCCAGGCCGCTGATCCGTGCGTGTTGCACGTGGCGTGGGCTCACGCCCGAACCGAACTGGTCGCGGTGTTGCAGTCGACGACGATGTCGGGTGTCGAATCGGCGGTCGCGTGATGTCGGTTGCTCAGGCGGAGCGTGATGTGGGCGTGCGCGCTGGCTGGCGTGCGGTGGCCATGCCGTGCGAACACGGTGGCTGGGGGTTGACCCTGGAGCCGGTGTTGCTGGGTCTGGTCGTTGCCTGGTCGGGTGCGGGTGTGGCGTTGGGGGTGGCGGCGTTCACTGCGTTCTTGGTTCGGACGCCCCTCAGGTTGGTGGCGGTCGACCTTCGACGCGGGCGCTGGCTCGACCGATCTCGCCTGGCGCTTCGGATCGGGATCGTGGAGCTGGTCGTGCTCGCGTCGACCGTGGCTGTGGCGGTCGCGCTGGCGGGGTGGTCATGGCTGGCCCCAGTGGTTGTTGCGGGTCCACTGGTCGCGATCGAGTTGTCCTTTGACGTTCGAAGCCGTGGCCGTCGATTGGTGCCAGAGCTGTGCGGGGCAATCGGTATCACTTCGGTCGCTGCGTCGATCGTGCTGGCCGCGGGGCACAGCGACGCGCTCGCCGCCGGCGTCTGGCTCGTGTTGGCCGCTCGCGTTGTCGGAGCGATCCCGTTCGTTCGGGTTCAGATTTTGCGCCTGCGCCGCGGTCAGGGACCGGTGTGGCAGAGCAATCTGGCGCAGGTTGTGAGCGTGGCCTTGGCGACGGCAGCGGTGATCGCCGATCGGCGGCTGCTGCTCGGTCTCGTGGGCGTCGTGGTGTTGGCGGCCATGCAATCCGCATGGGTGCGTCGTGCGCCGATACCGGCGAATCAGGTTGGTCTGCGACAGATGGGTATGGGGCTTGCACTGGTCGCGGTGTCCGCTGTGGGCGTGCTGTGGTGAACCGATCTGGTACGTGCTCTTCGAGAAGGAGAATCAAATGGTGAAGATCGATGTGTCGATGACGTTGGCCGAGGCGGTGGACGCGGCTCCCCAGTTGGCGCGCGAGTTCGAGCGTCGCGGATTGGACTACTGCTGTGGCGGTCGCCGCACTCTCGGCGAAGCGTGTGCGCTGATCGGCTTGGATCCGGACGCGACTGTTGCCGAACTCTCGGCGGCGGCAACTACGTCGGGCACCGCCGAGTGGACGACGATGACGGCGGACGTCCTCGTCGATCACCTCGAGGCCACCCATCACCGGTATCTGTGGGACGAGATGCCGAGGGTCGCCGCGCTGGTCGACAAGATCGTGGCGGTCCATCGCGCCCGACATCCCGAACTCGTGGACGTTGCGTCGTGCTTCGCGCACGTGCGCGCCGATCTCGAACCACACATGCTGAAAGAGGAGCGCACGTTGTTCCCGATGATCCGGGAGTTGGCGACCTCGACTGGCACACCGTCGTTCCACTGCGGGTCGTTGCTGAACCCGATCTCAGTGATGTTGAGCGAACACGACGCTGTCGGCAACCTGCTGGCCCGACTGCGTCGTCTGACCGGTGGCTACACGCCGCCGGCGGACGGCTGCGCGTCGTATGTGGCGTGCTTCGCGGCGATGGCGGAGTTGGAGGCCGATACTCACCTGCACATCCACAAGGAGAACAACGTGCTGTTCCCCATGGTCGTGCAAATGGAAGCCGAACGGGCTGCGATGGTCAGCGGGTGATTGAAACCGCGAACCCGGTGCCACCGACCGAGGGTGGCGATCCACCATGCTGGAGTCACCTGCTCGAGGTCACTCGAGAGGACATCGTCGACCGCGACGACATCGAGCTGTTGGTGCGCAACTTCTACCGTGATGCAGCGATGGATGATGTGCTCGGCCCGGTGTTCGAAGCCGCCCACGTGAACTGGAACACGCACATCGCGACGCCGATCGATTTCTGGGCCTGGCAGCTGCTGGGTGAACCCGGCTGCGACGGCCAACCTCTCCGAGCGCACGAACCAGTCCACGCTCGGACACCGCTTTCGCATTCGCACTACGAGCGGTGGGTCGAACTGTTCTGCGACACCATCGACGCGTCGTTCCAGGGACTGCATGCCGAGATCGCCAAGGGGCGGGGACGCAAGATGGCGGCGGCCATGGAACGGCTGCTGTCGGGCGTATCGGGCAGCGGTATGGCACCGATCGAACCAATGTGGCGGCGCGGTGATCGAGCCTGACGCGACCCGAAACGTTGCTGCTCAGGTCGGATCTAGGGTGTCGGCGTGAGCCGTTCCCCTAATCGTCTGGATCGCCGCGGGCTGGTGTGGGGTGTTGTTGGTGTTGCGGTCGTGATCGCACTGACCTTCATCGGCAGCGATCGTCTCGTCTGGTTCGACGCGGCGCTCGTCGGTTACCTGTTCGGGGTGATCTTCGCGGTGTTCGGTGTGGTGTATCGGTACGCCGTGTGGTTGCGGCGGCCGTCGACGGCGATGCTCAACCGCCGTGGCTGGGACGCGTTCCGGCAACGCAAGGCCCGTAACGTCGCGGCGTTGCCGTCGCTCGTCGCGACGCATTTGTTGACGCAAGGTTTCATCCGTCGCCGGTCTCGTGCGCGTTGGCTTGCCCACCAACTCGTGTTCTGGGGGTGCATCCTCGCCGGGCTGGTGACGATCCCGCTCACACTCGGCTTGTTGCACTTCGAAAGCGTCGGCCAGCAGGCCGACCGCTACCAGGTGTACATGTCGCGTGTCGGCACGCTCCGCTTCGATGCCGAGAGCATCATCGGCTGGCTCATCTTCCACGCCCTTGACATCGCCGCTGTGCTCGTGCTCGCCGGGGTGTTCATCTTCTTGCGCCGCCGGCTACGCGACCCGGGCGCGATGGCGACGGAACGCTCCGGCGACTTCCTCGCCCTCGCCGGGCTGTTCGCCGTCTCGGTCTCCGGGCTGTTCTTGACGGTGTCGAGCATGTGGCTCGAGGGCCGCTTCTACTCGGCGTTGAACACGATCCATGCGCTGACGGTGATCCTGGGGCTGATGTACCTGCCGTTCGGGAAGCTGTTCCACATCTTCCAACGCCCCGGCAACCTCGGTGTCGCCTACTACAAGCGCGCCAACGACGAAGGCGAACCGGCGCTGTGTCGCCGTTGCGGTGAACCGTTCGCCAGCGCGCAGCAGATCGCAGATCTCAAAGACGTGCTTCCACAGGTCGGGTTCGACTACTCGATCGATGGCGGCGGCAACTACCAGGACACCTGCCCTCGCTGTCGTCGCGCACACGTCACCCTCGCCCAATCGGCGCGGGTAGGAGGGTTCGGCTGATGGCACGACCACCGATCACCGATGACGAGCTGATCGCCCGCTACGGGCCGCACCTCAACGAAGCCCCGCCTGGCGGATGGGATGCGGGTCTCCAGATCGACAAGGTGGTGAACACGCACTGCTGCTTCTGCGGTCAACAGTGTGGGATCAAGCTCAAGGTTCATGACAACACCGTCGTCGGGTTCGAGCCGTGGTATGACTTCCCGTTCAACGAAGGCAAGCTCTGCCCGAAGGGTGTGAAGCGTTACTTGCAGGGCGGGCATCCTGATCGGCTGCTGTACCCGATGGAACGCGACGAAACCGCGCCAGGCGGTTTCCGCAACATCACCTGGGCCCAGGCGCTCGATCGTGTCGTCTCCGAGATCCGGCGAATCCAGGCCGAATACGGCGACGACGCGTTCGCGATGTTGTCCGGGGTTTCGCTGACGAACGAGAAGAGCTACCTCGTCGGCAAGTTCGCCCGACTCGCGTTGCACACCGCCAACCTGGACTACAACGGCCGTTACTGCATGGTTTCGGCCGGCACCGGGAACAAGAAAGCGCTCGGTGTCGATCGGGCGCCGAACCCGTGGAGCGACATCCCCCTCGCCGATGTGGTGTGGGTGGCCGGCTCGAACGTGGCCGAGACGTTCCCGATCACCACGAGCTACATCTGGCGAGCCCGCGATCGTGGTGCCAGGTTGATCGTCCAGGACCCTCGCGTCGTGCCCCTTGCCCGCACGGCTGACTTGTTCCTGCCGGTACGGCCGGGCACCGACTCGGCACTGTTCGGTGCCGTACTCCACACCCTGATCGAACGCGACTGGCTCGACCACGACTTCATCGACGCTCACACCCTCCACTTCGACGACGCAGCCGCGGCGGTCGCCGACATGACACCGGTCTGGGCAGCCGCCATCACCGGCGTGCCAGCAGCCCGCATTGAGCAGGCCGCAGAGTTGTGGGGAACCTCGGCGACCGGGATGATGCTGCACGCCCGCGGGATCGAGCAGCACACCAAGGGCGTCGACAACGTGCTCGCCGCGATCAACCTCGGGCTCGCCACCGGCAAGTTCGGCAAACCG
>JANMRB010000083.1:0-1954 GCA_031370825.1 Ilumatobacteraceae bacterium | reverse complement strand
CGAGGGCCGCCCAACCCACGTGGATAGAGGGCATTGCCGCAAACTGATCTGAGACACCAGTGCCGACCGGTCCGTAGAGCGACATGCCGTAGTGCGTCGAAAGATCGATGTAACCGAGGTCAGGCAGGAAACGTGGGGGCGCCACCCTGACAAATCGGATGACCACGCAGAAGGCGGTGAGTATTGCCAGCGCGTTGCGCCACCGTGAATACATGTCCCTGTGGCGAACGAACAGCCAAACGAGAAAGGCGATCAGAGCGGGTACATGGGCAATCGCGTAGTACGCGTTCGAGAACCACGCCAACCACTCGTGACGTAGCACGAGGTGCTGCAGCGACAACTCGCTCGGCATGTGCAGTCGGTGTTGCAGTCGATCGATCTGCCGGGCTCGGTCGATGGCGCCTTCGGGTTGCGCCAGGGGCAGCACTCTGGCAACGCGCCAGACGGAGTAGAGCGAAGCCATGAGGGTCAGTTCCTGCGTCGCAGACATCATCATCACTCGAAGCCGAGTGGGACGTGTCCGCCGCAAGATGACGTAGGCCAGCCCGCAGACGACAGCCACCACCGCAGCCTGATCCCACGTCGGCCAATCCATGCCCGACAAGCCTGCCGGGCGAACGACATCGCCGCAAACTCGGGCCTCGCCGTCGGCCACGACTAGGCGTCAGTGGAGTACCGTTCGCGCTGTGTCAGCTGATCCGCCGGTAGATGTGAGTGCCGGCGAGAGCACCGCCGGAACTGCGGTGAGCGACGCTCCGCGAGTGCCGACGCCGTCCGGCATCGATATGGCGCAATTCGTCGCTCTGCGCGCCGCCGCCTGCATTGGAGCGGACTACTCGAACTTCGCCCTGCTGGACCGTACCGATCACCGAACCATACGACTATTCCACGGACTCTTCCTCGAACTCTCAATCGCCGACCGATACACCACCTTCGACATCGATTCTCAGTTCCCCATCGCCGCTGCCGTGCGAACTGGCCAGGTGATCTCGCTATCGGGCGCCGATGACTACGCCGCCCACTTCCCCGACATTTGGGCCGACACTGTGGCTGCCGGAATCGCGGCGACAATTTCGCTGCCGCTGATCCGCGCCGACGGAACACCGATCGGCGCGCTCGGATTCGCGTGGACGGTCGCCCCGTCTTTCGACGTGAACCTCGACAACGCGTTGCAAGCGCTCGCAGAGCTGTGTACCGAGATCGTTGAACGCGCCGAGACATACGAGGCAGAGCATCAACTCATCGGAGAGCTTCATCTTCGGCTGCTCAGTGCACTGCCAACGGTTGATGGACTCGAGACTGCAGCCCGCTATCTCCCGGCCGGCACATCCTCGTCCGTCGGCGGCGACTGGTACGAGGGCATCATCCTCGACGACGGCCGTCTCGCCCTGGTTGTCGGAGACGTGGTTGGACACGGCTTGTCGGCCGCTGCCGACATGGCACTCATCCGCGGAATGATCACCTCTCTGCTTGTCGAAGGCGTGGCAGTGGCCGATGTGTTCGATCGACTCACGAAAGTTCTCGCCCGACGAGGCGAGAAGATCCTCGCGTCCGCGGCCGTCGTCGTCGTTGACAGGAGACTCTCAACGCTGACGTACGCAACCGCCGGACACCCGCCACCGCTGCTCATCGATCCAGATGGAGCCGTCACGTTGCTCGATGCCGCGAACGGGCCCTGGCTTGGAATAGCAGAACCGTGCCCGATCGAGGTCATCCTGCCGTTTCCGACCGGAACTCAACTCCTCATGTACACGGACGGTCTCGTCGAACGACGCGACCGCACCTTCGACGTTGGCATCGCCGAAATGATCGCCGTCTTGGCCTCCCACCCCTCGCTCGACCAGCCAAGCGAACTGATTGATCTCATTCTCGACACCCTCATCGGCGACGGGAGTCATGGCGACGACATTGCTGTCCTCGTCGTCAAAAACGTGACCTTCAAGTAGCGATGCCC
>JANMRB010000059.1:0-13010 GCA_031370825.1 Ilumatobacteraceae bacterium | reverse complement strand
GGTCGACCGCAGTGATCGTCAAAGACCCGGGCAGGTGGCCCGGTAGCTGCAGAGCACTCCGAGGTAGTGATCCCACTCCTCGCGGGTGAGGTTGCGTCCGGCGACCTCGCAGGCCGCAGTGACCCAGTGGTTGGGGTCGAGATCCCAAACGACGATGCCGTGATCGCTGGCCGCAGCCATTTCAAGGCCATCCGAACGCATCGCTGCGCCCTCGAAGGAGCCGGTGTGTCGATGTCATCACCGAGTTGGCTCCTGCTGTTTATATCGAAGAGACGCAGGGCGGAATCGTCGCCGAGCACCATCAACCTGCGCTCGTCCGCGCTCAGACCGGCGGCGGCCAGAATTCCCCTGCCCGTCGGGAGTTCGGGGCCGACCGGTTTCAAGGTGTCCGGGTCGAGCAGCATCAAACGCCCGTCCGGAACGCCTCCGATGACGACGTTCGTGCTGCTGGCGACCACTGCGAGGTAGAACGGCTCGTCGGTCTGGGCCAGGGCCGCGCCCGTGATGGCGTCGCGTCACACCTCCGGAGGTGGGGATGGTCAGCAACCGATCCGGCCCCGCGGCGTTTCCCCAAAAGACGTGAGCTTGCGGGTCGCCGAACGGCTTGATGGTCCCGGCGTCGAGGTCGATCTCCGAGAGTGGTCCGTCGAAGGGCCAGACGAGCACCCGGGCTCCTATGACCAGAAAGTCCCGGATGTCGAAGCCGGGGTCGACACCTGTTCCGATGCGTGCGTCATGCGGCAAGTCGTACCAGCCGATGGTGTGATCGTCGAAGAAGCCGACGAGACAGCTCGGGTCAGTGGTCGGCCTAACCCCGTCGGCGCCCGGGATCTGATGGAGGATCTCACCGCTGCCGGCGTCGACGATATTGATCCTCGGCATGACCGCATCGCGGACGATCAACGCGCGACCGTCGGCGGTGTAGTCGAGTCCAAAAGTACTCTGATACACCCCTCTGTCATACTTCGATCATGTGTTCGATCGAGTTGCCCGAGCTTGCCGATCTCGAGGGTTTGGGCGCGAGGGAGTTGGAGCGAACACTGCGCGAGTTGGATGTGGCGCGGCGGCGAGTCGACGCATTGATCGCCGAGACCGTCGGAATTGCCGAGCGCAGCGGCGCCTTTGGCGAGGATGGTCACGCCTCGGTCTCGGGGTGGGTCAAGGCGGCGTGCAATTGGTCGGGCGGCGACACCAAGGCAGCGGTGCAATCCGCTCGGGTGTTGCATGCCGTTCCAGCGACGCGTGAGGCCGCGCATTCGGGGTCGCTGGGCTTGTCGCAAATGCGGTTGCTGGCTCGTCTGTTTGCCAACCCGCGCTGTGCCGATCAGTTGAACGATTCGGCAGCGCTGTTGCTCGGTCATGCTGCCAGCCTGTGGTTTGACGAGTTCGCCGTCGTGGTCAGGCGCTGGGAGGCGCTCGCCGACGCCGATGGTGCTCATGGCGCTCACGAGCGCGCACACACCCGTCGCGACGCCCACGTCAGCATCGTTGGTGAGCATGTGTACTTGGATGCTCGAGGTGGTGTTGTTGCCGGGGCGATGATCGAGGAGATCTTCGGCCGGTTCTGCGATGCCGAGTTCCACGCCGACTGGGATGCCGGCGTCGCTCTACACGGCGCCACGATGGCTCCGGCGTTGCTCGACCGCAGCGACGCTCAGCGACGCTTCGATGCCCTCCTCGCGGTGTTCAGCGCGGCCGCCGCCTCAGGCTCGGCGGGCAGGATCGATCCGTTGGTCAACGTGATCGTCGACCAGTTGACCTTCGAGCACCACCTCGCCACACTCGCTGGCGCCGACATTCCACCGCTCGATCCGGAGTCCGTCGACCGCCGTCGCTGCGAGACCTCCACCGGTCACCAACTCGACCCCGCCGACATGCTCGCTGCCGCGGTGTGCGGTCATGTTCGCCGAGTCGTGTTCGACACCGCCGGCGTGGTCATCGATCTCGGCCGCCGATCAAGATTGTTCACCGGCGGCGCGCGCGACGCGGTGTTGCTCGGAGATCGATGGTGTATCTGGCCCGGATGCGGTCTTCGCTCCGGGCGCTGCGAGACCGACCACTCCACACCCTGGGCAAGCCACGGCCCTACCCGGCCCGACAACGGTGCACCGACGTGCGCCCGCCACAACCGATGGAAACAGCGCGGCTACCGAACAGCGCGCGATGACGATGGGCACTGGCACATCTATCGACCTGACGGCAGCGAGATCGGACATGTCGCCAAGGACGCGTTGGTCGCGGTCTGATTATTTGCAACCGAGTTGGCGGCTCGTCCGTGTGTTCAGGGGCCTGCGAGGCACATGAGGGTTGGTACAAGCTCGACACGAGTTTCAATGAGACTTCACCTGCACTGCAGTCGGGAGCGTTGTCCATCATCACCAAGATGCACGGCGTGGGCGACACGACTGCGGGCCCCGCGACCCGCGATGTTCGCGAACAGGGGGCGTTGCTGGCCGTGGTCCGGGTGATCAACCAACTGGGCGGCCCCGACAAGGCAAGCCCCGCCGCGCTCGATCGGGCGATGCGCGAGTTCACCGGCCCGGTGCCCGCCGGAGCGGGGCAGCTCGACTGCACGCCTACGGGAAAGCTCGCGGAACGCGTGCAACCGGGAAGTTGCGTTCAGTTCGTCGATGTCCACCAGTTCCTGGGCGGCATCTGGATCGATCAACCGCCGATCGACCTGCGCACCTAACTCGTCAAACAGATGGAGGAATCAACCATGAACACTGCAGTAGTCGATCATCGCCGGTCATGGTTACCGACGTTCAACCTGTTGCTCGCAAGTGGTGCCGCCGTTCTGGCGGTGATCGCCATCGTCGGCGACGATGTGGGTTCGGCCATACCCTCGCAGGCGGCGGCGACAACCTCGGCGACAATCGTTGGGCCAGCACATCCGCTGGGCGGCGCTGACCAGGGCATCCCGTGTGACGAACTCGTCTACACCAGGTGCTAGATGTGGGCCTGTTGAATCTCGACAAGACGCGGCCGAAAGGCACAATGCCAATCGGCCGCGTCTTGCTGTCGAGCGATCAGGGTGAGTACAACCCGCCTTTACCTTCGACGTCGATCTTGACACCTTCGCCGACCTTGTAGGTCTGCCCAGCGGGGTCGTATTCGGACATGACGCCGAACTCAGCGATGTAGCCGTCGGTGATGCCGTCCACATGGCCGATACCGCCGATCGCAATCGGTCCCTTGAGGTCGAAGGACCAGAAGGCGTTCATCAGGTTCGCTCGAGTGAGTCCTCCGTCCATCTTCGCCGCTCGGGTGAGCGCATCGACTACGTAGAACCCCGCGTTGTAACCGGTGAAGACGTTTCCAACCTTTGCATCAATGCCCGGGCCGTACGTGCCCACGTCGGCGATGTACTGCTTGACGTCGGGATCGTCGGCATAAGCCGGGTCAGACGGATCCTTTGCCACGACGAGGGTAAACACGTTCGCCGCTGCCTCGCCCGCAGGGACCATGAACTGCTGGATCGACTGACAGGTGTAGGAGTTCAGGATCGGTCCCGTGAAACCACCCTGGCGGGCCAGTGTCATCAGGTTCGTGCAGAAAGTCGACGTCGTGCCGCCGATGATGACATCGGGTCCGCCCGCGAGCAGTTGGGTGACCTCGTTGGAGAGATCCGACGTGGCCTCGTGGGCGACGTCGGCCACGATCTCATAGCCGGCGTCGGGCAGTGCCTTGTCGAGCGTTGTCTTGTAGGTCTTGCCGAAGTCGTTGTTGAACGACAGGATCGCGACCTTCTTGGCGTCGGGGAACTTCTGCTTGATGAACTCCACCCAGACCTTCGCTTCGACCGTGTATGACGGGATCCCTCCCGTTGTCCACGGGAAATGCGCCGGGTCACCCCACGCCGGGAAACCAGAGCCGACGAGCGCTTGTGGCACGCACGCGTCCGCGTGCAACTGCCTCGTGCCGGCCACGTTGGGCGTACCGATCTGGAACACCGAGGCGAAGATCTTGTCGCCCTCGATCGCCTCCTGAACGGCAGGTGCTGACTTCGACGGATCATAGGCATCGTCCTTGGTCACGACCTCGATCTGGTGGCCGTCGACCCCGCCTTGCTCCTTGTTGATCTTGTCGAAGTAGATCTTCATGCCCTGACCGATGACGCCGAATCCCGCCAACGGGCCCGTTTGCGGTCCGATGAAGCCGATCTTGACCGAGGTTCCGGCGGCCAGCGGGGCGGTGGTGTCCGCCGGGCAGCTGTCAGTGGGCACCTTGAAGGCCGCCGCGGCGGGCTCGGTCGGGGCCACAGTGGTTTCGGCCGCGGTCGCAGCTGTGGTCTCCGCGGTTGTAGCCGCTGTGGTCGCTGCGGAAGCAGCCTCGGTGCTCGCCACAGCAGCGGCGGTGGTGGCTGAGCTCGAGTTGTTGTCGCTGCCACAGGCAGCGACGGCGAGCGACAAACAGACTGCGGTTGCAAATCCGAATCGAGTTCCGGTTGAACGTTGTCTCATTGGTACCTCTCCCTTGTTGTTTGCTGAACGCTTGCGATCGCGACGTCAGCCGGACGAGCCGCGTAGATCTCTTGAGGAGCCGGCAGACGGGGGACGAACACCACGAACTTCGAACGAATCTGGCGAATTCCGTAGACGATGCCGCCCGGCATGAAGAAGATGATGAGGACGAGGATGAATCCGTACAGGATTCCGGCTTGCGGTCCCTCGAGCTTGCCCAGGATCGGCCAGTTGACTTCGAACGCCCAATAGGGCAGCCATTCGACGAGCACACCGCCGATCGCCGGCCCAAGGATCGTAGCGACGCCTCCAATGACGAGTCCGGCAATGAACTCGATGGAGCGTTGCAGGCCGAACGTGTCGGGCCCGATCGTCGTCGAAGCCAACGCGAAGCAACCTCCGCCGATCGAGGTGACGAGCGCGCTCGTCGCGAAGGCGAGCACCTTGTACTGCGCGGGATACACGCCTGAGACCGCGGCACCGGTCTCGTTGTCGCGCATCGCGATCAGGCCTCGACCGACAGAGCTGCGGATCAGGTTCGAGGTCAGCACGAACAGAACAACGGCGATCACGAAGACCGTCGTGAAGACCCAGTCGTTCGTGGTCCAACCATCCGGAGCCCACGACGGCGGGTTCCAGTGGAAGCCTCGCGTCGTCGTGACCTCCCCGCTGCTGATGACCTTGCCGTTGCTGCCTCCGGTGATGCTGGCAAAGTTGATGCCGAAGAAACTGTCGGATTTGACGATCGCCGGGAAGGCGAGCGCGAGCCCGAGGGTGATCAGCGACAGGTAGAGGCCTCGTATTCGTAGCGCCGGAATGCCGATCACGGCTCCGACGATGAAGCCGAGCGCACCGGCAACGGGCAGCGTCGCCAGGAAGGGCCAGCCATGGTCGGCGATCAAGATCATGGTCGTGTACGCGCCGATTCCGAAGAAGGCCGAGTGGCCGATCGAGATCTGCCCGGAGTAGCCGGTCACGATGTTCAATCCGAGGATCGCCACGGAAAGAGTGACCGCGATTGCCCAGCGGATGGCGCTGAAGTTCTCGACCACGTTGACCACGTAGAAGTAGAAGCCGAACACCGCCAGGACGCCCAGGAGTTGGAACGCGCGATGAGTCGGCGATTTGCGCTCGACGACGAGGGGCAGCGACTTCATACCCGTTCCACCCGCTTCGACCCGAACAAACCCTGCGGTCGGACGTACAAGACGATGAGGATGACCAACAACACCATTACGAGCGACAACTCGCTGCCGACGAAGGTGAACAGGGCCGGCGTGAAGGTCTCCACGACGCCGACGAGCAGACCTCCGACAACTGCGCCCATGATGGAGTCGAACCCTCCGACGCATGCTGCCGCGAAGCCGAACAAGAGCACCGCCGCCATGAAGTTGAAATCGAGAACATTTCGGTATTGAGCGATGATGGCTCCCGCGATCGCGCCGATTCCCGCGGCCAGCGCCCAGCCCAGCATCAACATCCGCTTCACCGGAATGCCGACGATCAGCGACGACTCAGCGTTCGCGGCGACAGCTCGGTATGCGAGACCGAGCTTTGTCCGCTTGAGCAACAGGTTGAGCAAGACCACCAAGACAATGACCGTGGCCCACACTCCGAGCGCCTTGTACGTGACGAAGAAGTGCGGCACCCGGCTCGTGATGATGTCGACCTTGTCGTCGAGGTGGCCTGGAAACGGCGCCGGGATAGGCGTCTTCGGCTGCGTCCCCCAAATGGTCGCCGCGCCACCGTTCAAGATGAAGAACAAGCCGAGTGTGAGGATGACAGGAGCAAGCACACTTCGGCTCTCGAGCGGTTGTATCAGGACCCGTTCGATCGCCGCGCCCAGCACCATCGAACCGACTACGACAATCACGATCGCCAGCCATATGTTGAGGCCCTGCTCGATCGCGAGCACGTACACGATGAACGTCGAAAACATGGCCATCTCGCCTTGCGCAAAGTTGAGATGGCCGGTGGTCTTGTAGATCATCACCACTGTCAACGCCATGAGCGCGTATACGGCACCGTTGGCCAAGGCGTTCGTAAGGTTCTGCAGGAACAGGGTGAGTGTGAAGAAGTTGTGCTCGATTCCCGGAATCGCGAGTACGGCGCTCATCTCATCTCCCCTAGAAACCCAAGTAGGCGCGGCGCACGCCGTCGTTCGCACGCAGCTCGGCCGCGCTGCCGGAAAGGACGATGCGGCCTGCCTCCAGCACGTAGGCGCGGTCCGCGATGTCGAGGGCGAGGTTCGCGTTCTGCTCGACGATGAACAGCGTCACGCCCTCCTCCTCATTCAGCTCGTTGAACCGGGCGAACAGGCCCTGGATGACAAGCGGCGCCAAGCCGAGCGATGGCTCATCGAGCAAGAGCAAGCGAGGCCGGCTCATCAGCGCCCGTGCCACCGCGAGCATCTGCTGTTCGCCGCCGCTCAGACTGCCTGCTAGTTGCATGCGACGTTCGCCAAGACGCGGGAACAAGGCGTAGCTCCGATCGATGTCGCTGCGGATCTGGGCGCGGTCCTTGCGCACGTACGCGCCAACGTGCAGGTTCTCCTCCACCGTCAGCTCTGGAAAGGTGCCACGTCCCTGCGGCACATGCGCAATGCCGAGTCCGGCCATCTTCTCGGGGCGCATGCCGACGAGCTCGGCACCGCACATGTTGACGCTGCCCTTGCTGTCCACCATCTGACAGATGGCCCGGATCGTGGTTGTCTTGCCCGCCCCGTTGGCGCCGAGCAAGACGACGACTTCGGCCTCGTCAACATGCAAGTCGACACCGCGCAGAACTTGGATGGGTCCGTACCCGGCATCCAGCGCCGTGACCTGCAGCATCGTTGTCATCGGCTCGCGCTCACGTGGCACTGCTTCCGAGATACGCCTCGATGACCCTCTGATCGTTCTGTACATGGGCGGGAGTGCCCTCGGCGATCTTGCGTCCGAAATCGAGCACGACGACCTTGTGTGAGATGCCCATCACGAGCTGCATGTGGTGTTCGACGAGCAGCACCGTCAGACCGAACTGATCGCGGAGGTCCCGAATTGTCTGACCGAGTTGTTCAACCTCGGCGTGAGTCAGTCCCGATGCTGGTTCGTCGAGTAGGAGCAGTCGTGGCTTGGCCGCCATCGCTCGAGCGAGCTCGATCCTCTTGAGCGTTCCGAACGCCAGACCGACTGCCGGCCGAAGTGCCATGTCCGCGAGACCGAGGCAGCCGAGGATGTTCATCGCGTCCTGGGTGAGACGCTGCTCCTCGCGTCTCACGCCTATCCGGAATGGCGCCGACGCGAAGTTGACCTTGCAGCAGCTGTGCGCTCCGACCATGACGTTTTCGAGCACGGTGAGGCGAGGGAACAAGGCCAGGTTTTGGAACGTCCGCGCAACTCCCAGATCCGCGATCTCGTGAGCGTCGACGTCCAAGAGATCGGTCCCGTCGAGCAGCACGTGACCCGTGTTCGGTTCGTAGATCCGCGACACGACGTTGAACAGCGTCGTCTTCCCCGCGCCATTTGGTCCGATCAGCCCGCAGATCTCGTTCTCATCGACCGAGAACGACAGATCGTCGAGCGCGACGACACCACCGAATCGCACGGACACTTCGCTTACGTCGAGTAGAGACGGACTCCCCAAGTCAAACCCTCCCCCTCGTCAGAGACTACATCGGACCGCAACCAGTGGTCCCCAGATGAAGTGTCCGGCTCACTCCCTGGCGTACACCGTGAACTGGGAGCCATCACGAAGCGCCCGTCGAACGTGAATGCCCACTTCCACATGCCGCCGTCCGGCTCGACCGGCGGGATGTCGATGCTCTCTTGATGAATGCCGGCGCCGGTGCCACGACAGGCTGGCCGTAGACCTTCAGGAACGGGATCGGTGTCCCCTCGTTACCTCCGGGATACTCCGACACGTTGCTCTCCCTCCTGGTCAACCGCTCGCCACCGTAGTACCGGCGCCGTAAGTGCATCTCAGCCGCAGCGGACCTTGTCGAACTCCACGACTATCTCGCCACCAACGATCGAAACGTGGGCCGTCTCGTGGAAGCGGATCGTCGATCCGTCGGTTCCGGTCCCGCGGACGCTGAACGTGAACGAACTGGTCAACGAGTTCGAGTTGGAGTTCTCCCCGAACCAGTTCGTCACCCGGCCCGAGTAGTCCGGTGCGGCGGGATTCGTCGTGTCGAACTCGAACGTGCCGGTCGCGGTTCCCGTGACGTGGTATCGGCCGTCGGGGAACAGGGTGATGTGGAACACGGCGTTGACGACGGTCGTCACCACGCCCGGTTCGCCTGAGCACGGGTTGACCTCCGGGTCGACAAAGGTGACCCGATGCTGCACCTCCTGCTCGGTCAGTGGGGGACTCCCCGCGGACGCCGGACTGGCGAGGGCGAGGATGGCGGCAGCGGCCAGACTGCCGATGATGAGTGAACGCATGTTGTTACCTCCTTGTAACGGCGGGATGTGCCGTACGGCGAGCATCCGCTGGCGCGCTTGCAAGAAGTTGTGACAAAAGCTTGCAGGCCGGCGCTGCTCAGCCCGCGAGTCGTCGGAGTCGCTGCTGGAGTCCGCCCAGTCCCAGCTCGTCAGTGGTCGCCCGAGCCGCTCCGAGCAGCGACTCCGCTCGGGCAACATCGCCCCGGCGCCGGCGCATGCGGAGCATCTCTGCGTGATCGACCTGGGTCCGGGCGACGAACGGCGCCGCCAATGCCCGGCGATTCAGCTCGTCGGCGCGACGGAAGTGCTTCTCTGCGTCGTCGAATTGCTCTGTCACGGTCGCCAGTTGGCCAAGCGTGCGGTCGATGGCACCGATGCAGACCGCGCCGCTCCCGAGCACCACGAGACGGTCGTGGCACGGCATCAAGAGCTCGTACAGGACAGCGGCGCGGGGTGCGTCACCCAACGCGGCGCAGACCTCGGCATTGGTGAGCATCACGCTGGTCCACGTGTGGTCAAAGCGGCAGTCCTGGAAGTCGTGAGCGGCGAGATCCTCGAAGTGGCCCCGGGCCTCGTCCAGCCGGCCGCCCTCGCTGCACACCATCGCCACCGCGGCGCGCCATCCGGTGAAGTCCGGCTGGCGATCGGCGTACCGTGACAGGCGGTCCTCCAGCTCGGCGAGCCGTCCTTGCAGCCAGCGCAGCTCGAAGAGCAGCGACCCAAAGGTCCGGGCGTAGTGGTAGCCGCCATCGCGGGCGAGCTCCAACGTCGTGTTGGCCAGGCGCTCCCCCTCATCGAGTCGGCCGGTGAGGATCGCCCTCATCGCCAGATGTTGGGCAGGCAGCAGTCGCAGGAGTGGCTGGTGTGTTCGAGCGATCATCGGTTCGCAGCTCGACATCGCCGCGTCTGCCGCGTCGAGATCTCCCAGCTCGAGATGGTCGGCCACCGGGAGATATTGACTGCACAGGTCGAGCTCGGGATCGCTGGTTCGTTCAACGATGTCCTTCAGCTCGGCGACAACGTGAAGACGATCCTCGATATGCGCGGGATCTTGGAGCGCCAAATGATGGCTGAGCAGAGCGTGGCCTACCCCCTCGTCTGATCCCAGCCGCCTAGCCATCTCAACGGCATCACGGCTGATAGCAACAGCGCGGTCTCGATCCGAGCTGAAGTAGAGCCCGACAGCGAGGCGCGACATCACTCGAACGCGCGTTGTGCTGTCTTCGTGTCCGAGATGTGTGAGCGCCTCCTCCAGCATCGCGACCGGGATGTCATCAGGTTCGGGAAGCACCGTCAGGTATCCGCGCGCCGTCGTGGTCGCCGCCCTAGCCAGGCGGTCGAAGTCGCCGATCTGCCGGGCCTGAGCTGCGGCGCTCGCAAGCGCCTCGCGCGCCGCCGTCACGTCCCCGGCCCGGCCCCGCGCGTCGGCGAGGCCGAGGAGGAGGTCAGTGCGCACGGGTGCGCCGTCGTCGAGTCCTTCCAGCGCTAGCAGACCACGTTCGAAGAGCATCGCCGCGTCCTCGTGAGCGAGCTGGATCAGCGCGCGATTGCCCGCGCTGACAGCGTAGGCAGCGCCGCGAACCACGTCGCGCCCGCCAGTCAGGAAGTGGTGAGCAAGCACACCGGGCTGCTCGTCGCGAACGCGTGGGACCGATTCGAGGGCATGCCCGACCCGGTGATGGATTGCGGCTCGACGTGTTGCCGAGATTCCTGCGTACAGGGCATCGACAGTGAGCGCGTGAGCGAAGCGATAGCGCCCGACAGATCCTGGTTCCTCGACGATGAGTCGAGCGATGAGCGCTTCGTCCAGCGCATCGAGGAGTTTGTCCGCACCGATCCCGCTCACCTCGGCGACGACGTCGAGATCAAACGTCGCTCCCTCTACGCATGCGATTCTGAGAACCCGAGCAGCGTCCTGTGAGAGCGCATCCACCCGTTGTCCGACCAGATCGCTGACGCCCTCGGGCACATCCAACCCGGCCACATCGGCACTCTCCAACGGCGGCGCCGCTCCCCCATCTGCCGGATGATCGCCGATGGACTCCAGGATCTGTTCGACGTAGAAGGGGTTCCCCGACGAACGCGACGCAATGATCCCGGGCACGTCGCCAGTCATGGCTCCCAAACGTGCGACGGCTAGGTCATGAACAGCCTCGTCGTCGAGCGCACACAGTTTGAGATGCCTTGCGCCGTCGCGGCGCAGGCCGGCGAGGATCGCCTCTTCGGTCGCCGCGAGGGGCTGAGTGTCGCGGACGATCACGACAACGAAGATGCGACCTCCGACTCGGGGCCGGGTGAGGTGTGCCAACAGCAGCCAGCTCCCCCGATCGGCCCATTGCAGGTCATCGAGTATCACAAGCAATGGAGCTCGCTCAGCAACACGTTGCATCAGGTTGGCCACGGCTTCGAACAGGCGCAACCGGTCCGTCGCCGGGTCGGCGCGGTCCAGTTCGGCGAAGTCGATGACGCGGCCCGCCAGGTCGGGCGCCAGTCGGGCGATCGTGGCACCGGCATCGGTCACGTCGCCGCGCAACTCGGCCAACGGTGCCTCCGTGGCGAGCGACGCGAGCGCCTCGGCGAAGGGCTCGTACGGCACGACGGTGTGGGGATGAGCCTCGCCGCGCAGCACCGTGCCGCCGCCGCGCCGGGCAATCACCGCCAACTCGGCGGCGAGACGGGTCTTGCCGATCCCGGGCTCGCCGGCCACGACAACGACCTGTCGCTCGCCCTCGACAACTCGGTTCCAGTCGGCGATCAATGCGGCGAGCTCCGGATCGCGGCCGACGAACATGGCGCGCGATCGGGCCGCTACCGCGGCGTCCGAGCCAGCCTCGACGGCTCTCGCCCAGGATCGCTCGAGGGCGGGCCGCCAATCGAGGAACGACTTCTGTAGCAGGATGTCGTCCTCCAGCTGCTGGAGTGCCGGGCCGGGCTCGAGGCCGAGCTCGTCCGCGAGGACCGCCCGTCCCTCGCTGTAGACGCGCAGCGCGTCGACCTGCCGGTGGCAACGGTACAGCGCGAGCATCAGTTGACTTCGGAGGCGTTCGCGGTACGGATGATCGGCGAGGACGCTGCCCGCCTCGGCGACGACGGACTCGTGTTGGCCGAGGGCGAGCTGGGCCTCGAAGGACTCCTCGAGCACGCGCAGGCGGATCTCGTCGAGGCGGATCGCCTCCGCTCGCGCGAAGTCGGGCCCGCGGAGGTCGGCGAGCGCGTCGCCTCGCCACATCGACAGAGCGCTCTCGAGCAGGCCCGCGGCGAGCTCCGGGTCACCTTGCTCGAGGGCGCGGCTCCCCTCCTGGGCGAGGCGTTCGAACCGGTGCGAATCGACAGCGTCGACGGCGACCTCCAGCCGATAGCCGGGCGGTACCCGCATCAGCATGCTCTCCCTGCTGCTGGCGGGCCGGTCCGGCTCGAGGGCGCGGCGTAACCGGGACACATACGCGTGAATCGCCGCCATGGGGTCGAGGGGAGGAAGTTCACCCCACACGTCGTCGATCAACCGATCGAGGGACACGACCCGGTTGGCGCGGAGCAACAACGAAGCCAGCACGCAGCGCTGCTTTGGGCTGCCGAGGTCAACGATCCGACCAGCATCGCTCACGTGGATTGGACCGAGAATCTGAAAGTCCATGGCGACGACCCATTTCGATACGACCGCGCCACCGGACGCAGTACTGGTCCGGGCCAGGGAAGTCTACGCGCGTGGGCGACGTGGGGCCGCTGCTCCGCGAGAGGTACTAGCACCATTGTCTGATTGACGTGCGGGGTCACCCCCGCCACCCTCATGTACGAGTAGGGGGCGGGCGAACAGCAAATCCCGAAGGGGTTCACATGCGCCCAACCGTCACCACTCGTCGGATGTTGGCGGTGCTCGTCATCGGCTCCATGATCGGGCCGCGATTCGCGGACGGACCGTCCCCACCCCACCCGTCAGCTCCCGAGTCCGCCGTAACCGACAGCACGGCGGCAGGTGTTTCGGTGTCGGAGCTTCCGGTCGATTTCGTCGAGAACCGTGGTCAATGGGACCCCAGCATCGTATTCGCAGCGCGCAACGGCACGGCGTCGGCCGCGTTCGAACGCGATGGAATCCAACTGGACCTGGGTAGCGGCAAGCCCGTCG
>JANMRB010000315.1:0-6361 GCA_031370825.1 Ilumatobacteraceae bacterium | reverse complement strand
TCACCGCGCTCACAATCGTGGGGCTCGGCATCGGCTGGACCTGGCTCTTCCAAAGAACGTCACAGAACTCGGCTATCGAAGATGCCGGCCAGTACGGCGCACTCAGCGGCCGCGCGGCACTGGCTCCATTCATCACCGACGATCTGCTGACCGGCAACGAGGTTGCCCTCGGCCGGGTGGCTCTCGCCGGCACTGCATTGATGAACGAGGGCGGCGCTACGCACGTCAAGGTCTGGTCCGTCGAAGGGCGAGTGCTGTGGGCTGACGAGCCACAGCTCATCGGGCGCACGTTTGCATTCGGGGACGAGGAAAAGAAGCTGCTGCACGGCGAAGGTCTACTAGCCAACGTCAGCAAGCTCGACGAAGACGAGAACCAGTTCGAGATCGCCGCGGGCGAACGTCGCCTGCTGCAGGTCTACTTCGGGATGAAGACCGCGTCGGGCACGCCGATGGTGGTCGAGACCTACTACCCGATCAGCTTGGTCGAACAACGCGCGGCGGATCAGCGCCGTAGCTTCCTGCCGCTGCTGCTGGGTGGTCTCGGGCTGCTCTCCGTCGCCCAGATCCCCCTCGCGCGGGCACTGATGCATCGGCTGAAGAAGTTGCAAGCGCAACGAGAAGACTTGCTCGAGCGAGTGATCGACTCGAGCGACATCGAGCGACGGCGAATTGCCGCCGAGGTTCACGACGGCGCCGTGCAAGAGCTCATCGGGATCACGTTCAGCCTCTCGGCAGCGGCCGACGAGGCGCCGTCGCCGATGCACGAACGTCTCGGTGGATTGGCTGTCGCTACGCGACACACGGTTCGCAGCCTTCGTTCGCTGCTCAACAGCATCTATCCCGTTGAGGTTCCCGAGAACGGTTGGGCTGCCGGTCTCGACGAGACGATCGCCGCTCTTCGTCAGCGTGGTGTAGCTGTCGTCGTCAAGGTTCCCGAACTACGCCTTTCACCGGCCAGCGAGCTGCTCTTGCTGCGGGTGGGCCGCGAAGCTCTGCGCAACGTCGACGCACACGCACACGCATCGAGCGTCGACATCACGATGACAACGAACGGAAAAGCTGTGAAGCTGATGATCGTCGACAACGGGGTCGGCTTCGACAGGGAAACGGCACAATCCCAGCGGCAGGTCGGTCACCTCGGTCTGCAACTTCTACGCGACTTGTCCGAAGACATGGGCGCGGTTTTGGTGGTCGATTCCACACCGGGGTCGGGAACTACCGTGCATCTCGAGTTGGAGGAGAATCGATGATTCGCATCGTATTGGCGGACGACCACTCGTTAGTCCGAACCGGACTATCACAACTGCTTGACGCGCAGGCCGACATCGAGGTCGTTGGCTTGGCGTCGGATGGGCGAGAAGCGTTGCAACTCGCGCGCGGGCTGACCCCGGACGTGGTGTTGATGGATCTGCAGATGCCGATCGTCGATGGCATCACTGCCATCGGCATTCTGGCCGCAAGCAATCCGGAGATCGCGGTGATCGCGCTGACGACCTTTCAGGAACCGCAACAGGTCACGGCTGCCCTTGCCGCCGGCGCCCGCGGCTATCTCGTCAAGGACGTCGAGCCCGAGGTGCTGGTCGCCGGGATCCGCGCCGCCGTCAACGGTGGAGCTCCATTGAGCCCGTCGGTCGCGGCGCAACTCATCCGCAACGCATCGAGCCAACCCAACTCGGGAGCATCGCTGACACAACGCGAACGTCAAATCCTGCGTCTGATCGTCGGCGGCCAGAGCAACAAACAGATCGGGCGCGAGCTGGGCATCAGCGAGAAGACCGTGAAGTCGCACTGCGGCAGGTTGTTCCAGCGGATCAACGTCTCGGATCGCACACAAGCAGCGGTCTGGGCGACAAAGCACCTTCCCCCGGAAGACAGCTGATCGTTCGAATGGCGTGACTGCGGTCGCGAACTAGCCGCAGCTGACGCCGTCCAGGGGACGGATCGGGTTGGTCCCTCCGCAGACCGGCAGCCGCAGAACTCGGATGACCCCCCACATGCCACCTTCGGTGAATGGCCTGCGGTTGTCGCCGTAGAAGAAGTCTCCGATCTGATGGCCTCGTCCTCCGGCGCCGCCGATCAGATGAACATCGATTCCCTCGAAGGGAGCGACACCTTGCGTCGAGACCTCACGAGAGCCGGCCATGTACGGGTCGGACAGCCAGCTGAGACCACCCGCTCGGAACGCGTGGGGTTGTTCGGACCCGGGAGTAGACAGCACATGGATCCTCATCGGATCGCCGACGTATGCCCGCAACAGTGGCGTGGCAACCGTTCCGCTGAAGTCGTCCGTTCGACGACCGGCGTTCTTGTAGTTGATCAACGTCAAGCCATCGACCTTGATCGGGTAGGGCATGAAGTCGGAGCCGATCTGTGGATCGTCATCCTGCAAGAACAACGTGTCGTCGCGATAGCCGGGCATGCCAGGCAGATGTGCGTCGACCATCACACCCGTTGTCGTCCTGGTTCCGGTAACTGGATCGGTGAACCAAGCACCTTTCTCGTGCACGACAAACGCGCCGTAGAGCCCGATCTTTCCCGTGGCCTCGCCACCGAAGTCGGAGAACTGCGCCGCCTCGATCGACTGGCTCTCTGCGTAGAACTTGTAGATCTGCGACTTGCCGGGCAACAGCGTCTGCTCCGGGTCGAAGCCGACATTGACGCCCGATGAGCCGCCGGCCTTGCTGAGCTCTCCGACGCTGAGGCTGGCACGATCGAGGGCTCGCTGGTTGGTGAAGTTGACCGTCACACAATCACCGGCGTTGATGTGCACGACCAACGGATCGACGACACCCTTCGTCTTGGCGAGCGTGGCATTTGCGGTCATGACGTAGGCCGCGGTGACGGTACCTGTCACGGACGTGCCCGTGCCTCCGCTACCGGACGTGCCCTGAACACTGTTCGGCACATCGACCGCACTGATCGCGAAGGTCTTGTCGGTAGAGCCGGCCGGGCATGGATCACCTGGACTGGTCGTGATCGGTGGCCGAGCGCCCGTGACCGCCGGCGGGATGTAGGTTCCCGCAGGCGCAGCGTACGAGGGCAGAGCCTTGAGATCTGGCGAGGTCTTCGGGTACACCCGCATGATGCCCCACGCACCTTGCCTGAAACGGCGGGCGATGCCGTTGTGGTAGAGGTAGTCGCCAGGTTGCTTGTTGATGCCGCCTGCGCCGCCGTCGAGGATCAACGTGTAGCGCTCCGACACACCGCTGTGGATGGTGTCGGTGACCCGGCTGTACATCTCGCCGGTGGTCGCGTTCCTCGATCGCTTCTCGATGTAGAAGTTGTGACCGTCGACGCGGAAGCTGTCGATCGTCGGCCCGACGTGGATTGCCCGGATCACAACCGGGTCGCCCGGATAGGCCCGCAACAGTGGTGTCCCAGGATCACCCCACTTGTAGGAACTGAACCGCAGGGATGGGTCGGTGCCGCGATCACTGAACGGCGCCGAGTGCAGGTTGATCGTCGAGTCGGTCACCGGATTGTCGTCCAACGTCCAGATGACCATTTCACGGAAACTGCCGTTGACGAGTCCGGCTGCCAGCGGGTGGGCCATTCCATCGACCTCTGGATGCGAGTGGATGTCGACAACAGTGCCGGATGCAACCTCCGCGCCCGTGGTCGGGTCGTGATAGGTCGAGTTGCGCGGCTCGATGATCAACATTCCAACGCCGCCGTGGCCCCAGCCATGGATGCCATCGACGTGGTCGTGCCAGAAGACGTTGTCGAGCAATGCGTCGGCGTACCAGCGGTAACGGACGAACTCGACGCCGGCGCCCTCACCGGCAACGTGGTCGTTGTCGAGCGTTCGGTCGAGGACGATCGTCTTGGTCGACGGATCGACTGACACGATGTACGCCTCTTCGATGCTCTCAGTTCCGAGGCCGATGCCGAACGCCACACCGGGGCGGTACTTCGGATCGACGCGGTTGACCTTGACCGACGTCGCGCCTTGTGCGGCCGCAACGGCGAGTTTGGTGTCCTCGATCGTGTATGGCCGGATGGAATGCTCGTAGCTGAACCCGACCGAAGTTCCGTCGGAACCGGTCGGGTCGAACTGCACGTGATGGATGTGCATCTCGACCTTGGCGAACCCACCGAAGACGTCTTGATCGCGTTCTTCGGACGTCAACGTGATCGCGCCGCAGTCGCCGACGTTCATACGTATGGCCAAGGGCTCTTTCTTCAGTTGTCCGCGGAGCATTGCGTCCTTGTTCTGCGCCAATGTGAACAGCATGCCCTGCGGATCACTGAGGCGCGGCGTCACATCCACGCTGGTGCCGATAGCAACGACGTTGAACTTCTTGACGGGCGCGTTGGCGGGGCACAGCCCGTCGGGTCTACCGAGCCAAGGATTGGCAGACTCCGGGTTCATGGGTCGATCTCCGGTCTCGCCGAGACTGGGCGCGCCCGAGTGCAGGTTCGGCGAGAACGGTGGTCGCCGCGCCAGATGAGGTCTCAGCAGTGGGAACGTCGGTCGACCTGTTACGGGGTTGAACAGGATCACCGGTCTGTTGCCGTCGAACACGTCTCCCGCGCGCGAGCCGAAGTGTCCGGCCACGCCTTGGGTGAAGTTGGGGGTCTCTGCGCTCGTTGGCTCGGGCTCGCCGAGGTACAACGGATTCAGCGGATCGGAGTTGTCGACCGTCCAATCCCAGACCGTGGCATCCTCCGTACCGATCTCGACGCCCGGCGGCGGGATCTGCGGCGTGATCCAAGCAGCGAGGTTGTCCTTCGTCAGCACCGTGCCGTTCGGCATGGTCTTGCCGATCAACTGAGCCGATGTGACAGCACTGGCAGGCCCCACCCGGTCCGGCAAGGGAGCCAGGTCGGTCTGCAGGGTGTCGAAGACTCGCCAGATTCCCCACATTCCCGAGGGGTAGTGCTCGGCGATGTGGCAGTGGAACAAGAAGTCGCCCGCGGCTTGCTGCACGCCACCGGCGCCGCCTTCGATCTCAGCGTTGAAGCTCTCGCCGGGACCGGTGTTGACCGCGTCGACACGATCTGACTGAGACACCTCGACCGGTGTCTTGTGCAATCCGGTGTCTGCGTAGGTGTTGGTCGGGTCGCCTTCGGGGTTGGTGCGCCAGCGGTCGCCGCCACCGTGCAGGTGATAGATGTGGAACACCTCGGCACCACCGTGGACGACACGGAACTTGGTGGGATCGCCGAGATAGCCCTGCGGGATGATCGTGGCCGGGTCACCGAAGACCGTCGATGCGTACGCGTGCGCCTTGTCGTGCGGCTTCAGGTTGAGGCGGTCCATGAACGGTTCGGACCGGTAGTTGAAGGCTCGCGTACCCGGCCGGTAAGCCTCGGTGATGGGATCGACCGTCGGGAGCGGCAGGTTGTTCTTGTCGTAGACGACGTCCTTCTCGTTGCCGACCTCGTGCAGGATCTGCACATCTTCTCGGAACGACGGGGCACCGGCGGGCCAGATGATGGCTTCCCAACCGGACTCGATTGGCGTGGCCGCATCCTTCGGCGACAGCCACACCGAGTTCGGCGGCTCGACCGACAGCACACCGAACAGACCATGGTCGATGGCTGCACGGTGGCCGGCACCGGGGCTCATGTAATGCGCGCCCTCGAGTGCCTTCTCGTTCGGAACGAAGAAGCGGAACAGGGCGGACTGGCCCGCTGCCACTTCGCCGCTGCCGTTGTTGCCGACCCTGTCCCCGGGACGCTCGTACGGAAGACCATCGATGTGCAGACCGAAACTTCCGCCGGACGCGCTGTTGGTGACGTTGATCTCGACGCAGTCACCTTGGTTGGCGCGGATCACCAGCGGTTGGATCGGGTCGTCGCGGAGGCCCAGCGACACCTCGCGGCTGGCTTCTTCGGCACGAATCGCGGGGATCTGGCTGGTGAGGGCGTACATCTTGCCTGCGGGGTCGTGATCGCCCCAACGGTTCAACGGGATGTCGACATCGATGATCGTCACCGCGTACGTGCGGGTGACACTGCCGGCAACGCATACGCCGGGCGGAGTGACCGCGCTGGCCTGCGACGTGGGAATCGTGACGATCCCTACTGCGAACAGCGCGGCCAACCCCAACGCTCCGCGCTCGCGCACCGAAAGGGGACGACGTGAAGGCCACGAAATCGCGCCGACACCGAGGAGGGCAATGGTGATGAGCAGCGCTGCGGGAACATCGATGAAGAACTCCGCGAGCGTCGAGAGCAGCAACGGTGGTACCGCACCGTGATGACCGGCGTGTCCGAAGATGCCCGCATGCACCGGAACACCAACCGCCAGAGCCGTTGCCACGGCAGCCGCAATCGTGCCGGCGATGCGAATCCTGGAGGCGCGACGGCCGACGACCATCATCGCCGCGATCACAGCCAGCAGCACCAGGGGGAT
>JANMRB010000019.1:0-4872 GCA_031370825.1 Ilumatobacteraceae bacterium | reverse complement strand
GTCTTTCATGCTGCCCGTCGGATTGGCGAACTCGAGCTTGACCATGACACGCGCCGAACCTTCGGGCACCACACGGACGAGCTCGACGAGCGGAGTATTCCCGATACCTGCCAGCGCGCCAGCTGAAGTCGTATCCATCGGTTCTCCTCCACATCGCTGAGATGCCGATCCTAGGTCGGTGCTCAGAGCCCAGAACGGACACGCGAGGACTGCTCACCGACCCGACGATCCACATCGGAATCGATGTCGGTCGGTTACGCCGTCAGGTACTCGCGGGCCGTGACGGCCAACTTCACGCGATCGGGGTGACGATGGCCACCCGGCGGGCGGTGAGGCACGAACCCGAGTGCCCGGCCAGCACGGCGCGTCGATGAAGAGGGCGTCGAGTAGCGGCACCACATTCGCGGCGAAGTCATCAATCGGATAGCCGGTACGGGCTTGTCGGAGTCGCCGTGGCCGCGATGGGACACAGCCACGGCCCGGATCGATTCGGGCAGCCGTTCCAGGACCGACCCATAGGACCGCCACGAGTCAGTGGGACCCAGCAACAACACGAGGACTGGACCGGCGCGGTCGCCTTGCTCGGTGTAGGACTGCGTGAGGCCGGTCTTGAGGGAGACGGTCGCCTCCGGCATGGTGGAAGCGTTGAGATTCTCCGCGACCGCGAGGTGAGGCGCGATCTGACACGCGATCTGCGCCGACGATCTGACGGTGACGGCTGGAGGATTGCGTGAGCGCCGCCATCGGGACATAATCTTTCGCTACGTCGACGGCCTTTCATGGCTGACCGTCGCGTGCTCGACCTTGCGTGACTCGTCGGAGAATGCTGCGCACGATCCGAAGAACGAGTTCGTCCACAGTCGGGCACCCCCGCTCACGACCGCTTACGTCTCATGGATGCCCCGCACTGCCGCCGATCTCGCTGCTGTGTTCGGCGCGCGGCCTCTCATCTCTGCAGGACTTCTCGCCGACCTGTCAGATAAATTGCGGTCGAGCACGGCGACGCCACGAGGATCGCTGGCCTGATTTCGAGATGGCTTGGCCCCACCCGCTTGGTCGCGAGTTTCTCTGGATGACGCGGGGTTTGACAAGTCGGTTTCGAACACGTTGTCCGCGCCGCGGTCACCGCGGCTTGACCCCTAGGGATTCTAGGGGTAGCGTGGCGAGGTATGCGAGCTGATGTGCTCAAGGGTCACCTCGATTTGCTGTTGTTGACCATCGTCGAGGATGGCGCCAAGCACGGTTACGCCGTGATCGAGGAACTGCGGCGCAGGACCGACGGCGCGATCGATCTACCTGAGGGCACCATCTATCCGGCCCTTCATCGTCTTGAATGCGCCGGTCTGCTGACCAGTGAGTGGCACGAGGTAAACGGTCGCCGACGACGCAGCTACTCCCTGACGTCTGGCGGACGGCACGCCGCCCGGGAGAAGCGCCGTGAGTGGACGGCCTTCGCTTCCACCGTGCAACGAGTGGTGGGAGCGCCGGCGTGGCCCACGATGGCCTGATCGCCGCCTATCTGCGCGAGCTGCGCTACAGCTTGGCGACGCTCGCCGACGCGGACGACTGCCTCGCCGAAGCCGAGGACCATCTGCTCGAGGTGGCGGAGCGCCTTCTGGCACACGGGCGCACCCGCCCGGAAGCCGAGGCCGAGGCTGTGGCCCGCTTCGGCTCGGCCGCCCTCGTCGCCCGGGTGTGCATCAGCGAATCGGGGCGGGGTGCGGCCGTGCCGACCATCCGGACCCGCCAGGCCGGCCTCGCCGGGCTTGTCGCGCCGACGCTGTTGGTGGCAGGGCAAACCGGGAACCTCAGCATCGAACGGGGCATTGCGCATGGCGTAGCCATTGCCCTGCTTGTCGCGGCGTTCCCGGCGCTGTTGTTCGGGCTGTGGGGCCTGCGGGCTCGACACGGTGGTCTTGGGCCTCTGGTACCTGCCGCGTTCGTGCTCGCGCTGCTGTCGCCGATCTTGTCGCTCGCCGCGGGCTGGGCGGCGTACGTCGCGTTCGTGGTGCTCCTCAGCCTTGCTGTGGTGGTCTTCGCGATCGAGCTGCTGCGCGCCTCGGTGCTACCCGTCGTCCCGTTGGTGTTGTTTGCGGCCGGTCCGATCTGCGCCCTCGGTATCGCCACGCTGGCCGCGGGGGTGACCGTAGCCGGTCAAGACGGTGGAGACATTCCGCTCGTGGTGACTCTGGCGCCGGTGGGCATCACCGCGGTTGGCCTTGCTTGGCTTGGATGGCGCCTCTGGCGCGAGCCTGCGGTCGACCACGACGCCTCCCGGCGGACCGTTCACCACGACTTGACCCGTCGCCGTCCAACGTCCACTACGACCGCACCCTTGTAAGGAGATCATCGTGGCCATGTTGTCTCGTGCTGCGTTGGGCTTTATCGGAGCTGCAGCGCTGCTACTTGTCGCCTGCGGTGATGACGGCACGACTGCCGCGGATAGCAGAGGCTCCGAGCTCTCGCAGGCGGAGTTCATCGCTGCCGCCGACCGCATCTGCGCCGATGTCGCGAGCCGCTTCGTTGAACTCGACGACCCCGACGGCGAAGGCGGCGCGAAGCCGATCGGGCTGGGTGGCTTCGTCCGTGACTGGGCGACCGAGCTACGCACTCTCGCCGCCCCCGCGGCGGTCGCCGACGACTGGCGCGCCGCGCTGGACTTGCTTGAGGACTCCGCCGACAAGCTCGACCAGGCCGAAGCGGGCGACGATGCGGCCCAATCCGAGGCCCTGTTCGACCTCCAAGCACGTGCCCAGCAGCACATCGACGCGATGGGCGTCCCGTTCGAACGGTGCTTCATCGAATGAGCCGTGCCCGTTACAGACTCCTCGTTGTGGTCGGCGTGGCGTTGATCGCTTTTGCAGCCCTTGCCGCGCTCTACGCCGGCGAACCGTTCAACATCGCCACCATCGGCGGTGCCATCGGCGTCGGCCTCATCGTGTGGGCAGTCGGCTCCCGCCGTAGACGCTCGGATTAAAACCCCTGCGGCGTTCCCTCATCCGACGCCCGAACAGCGGACCTCGCGTCTCCAGGCGCGGGAATTCCTCGACCCTGCAACATCGCCGAGAGCGTACGTGAGGCCGCAATCTCCAACTTCCGATCAATGCGGCCGCCGTACATCTCGCTCGGCGACCACCTTGACTCGGCAACTATGTCAGCACCAGCGTTCGTCGGCGCCAGTAGGTGCTCGTGCGCGGAGCGCAGCGCCGCCTGTCAACGGCTTGTCAACGCGAACCGCTCGTAACCCGAAGGTGGGCAGGTTCAAATCCTGCCCCCGCCACCATTGCCCCCCGCCACCATGTGCAACTGACGGAGGCCAATGACGCTTAAGGAGATCAAACCTGGCGCCCTCGGCATGATTCGAACATGCGACACACGGTTCCGGAAACCGATGCTCTATCCCCTGAGCTACGAGGGCGGGATGCCAGCGAGGATAGCGACGTAGCGCCGCCGCTCACGCAAGCGCCTGTGAATGCGGCATTCGAACGAATAGCCGCACGGATACGATCGATTCTTCATGGCTGATCCGCTCGTCATCGTCGCCGACCTGCTGGCACCGGCATTCGCCGCAGTCGCGGGCGAGGACCGTGTCGATCCGGTGGTCCGGCCCAGCGATCGCTCCGACGCGCAGGCAAATGGGGCGCTAGCGCTGGCGAAGCAGTTGGGCCGCAAGCCGCGCGATGTAGCCGAAGATGTCGTAGCGGCCGCTGATCTCACCGGCAAGGCAACTCTCGAAGTCGCCGGGCCTGGCTTCATCAACGTCACGTTCGACGAGTCCTTCCTGAAGCAGCAACTGGCTGAGCTTGCCGTCGACGATCGTCTCGGCGTGCGACTCGCGGCTACGCCCGAGCGCGTCGTTGTGGATTACTCGGCACCGAACATTGCCAAGGAGATGCACATCGGGCACCTGCGCACGACGGTGATCGGCGACGCCCTGGTGCGCATGCTCGAGTTCGTCGGCCACACAGTTGTCCGCGAGAACCACGTCGGCGACTGGGGCACACCGTTCGGTATGACGATCGAGCACTTGATCGACATCGGAGAGACCGAGGCAGCGGCAGGTCTCAGCGTGGGCGACCTTGGCGGCTTCTACAAGCAGGCCAGGGCGAAGTTCGACTCCAGCGAAGCGTTCCAGGATCGGGCCCGCAACCGGGTCGTGCTGTTGCAAAGCGGTGATCCCGAGACGCTGCGACTGTGGAAACTGCTGGTCGATCTCAGCATGCAGTATTTCAATCGGCTCTATCGCAAGCTCGGTGTCTTGCTGACCGACGACGACCTCGCCGGCGAGAGCATGTACAACGATCTGCTGCCCGAGGTCGTCGAGCGGCTCCGAACCGCCGGCTTGTTGCAGGTCAGCGACGGTGCCGAGGTCGTGTTCCCTCCCGGCTACACCAATCGCGAGGGCGAGCCGCTGCCGCTGATCGTCAGGAACAGGGTTGGCGGTTTCAATTACGGAACCAGCGATCTCGCATGCGTGCTCGACCGCGTCGAGCGAGTCAAGGCGACGCTGTTGCTCTACGTCGTCGGGGCTGAGCAATCGCAGCACCTGGCGATGGTGTTCGACGTCGCCGCGATGGCCGGGTGGCTGCGACCGCCGACACGTGCCGTGCACGTTGCCTTCGGCTTTGTTCTGGGTACCGACCGCAAGAAGCTGAAGAGTCGGGACGGCGAACCTGTCTGGTTCGTCGATGTGTTGGACGAGGCCATCGAGCGGGCGACCGCAAGCGTCCGTGAGAAGAACCCGAACCTGCCGCCCGATGAGCAGATCGACATCGGTCGCATGGTCGGCGTTGGTGCACTGAAGTACGCGGATCTTTCGACCGATCGGATCAAGGACTACGTCTTCGACTGGGATCGCATGCTGGCGTTCGA
>JANMRB010000317.1:0-13283 GCA_031370825.1 Ilumatobacteraceae bacterium | reverse complement strand
CATCGATCTTTCATCCGGACTGGATCGGCGTCGATCCAACCGTCGACCACCAGGCGGCGCGACAGTTCTTGTTCCACGACTGCAGCTCGCATGTCGCCACCTGGGCGATCGGTACCTTGCGCCGGTTCCAACCGCTGGCCGCGTACGCCGAGGTGGCGCGACCACCTGTCGAGATTCCCGCCGTTGCGATTGTTCCCGACGGCGACCGAACACTGCGAGCCGAATGGATGAAGCAGGCCGCGCAGGACCGATTAGGTGTCGAACCGATAATCATTCCCGGAGGTCACTGTCCGCACGTCTCTCGCCCCTCGCTGGTCGCCGACATCCTCGGCTCGTTGTCGTAGCGAGCAACCCTTGCGCTCGCACGCCAGGGCGATGCACTATGCGCTCGTGAGAGCGGGCCGATATGTGCTGGCGGCTGTGCTGCTCGTGACCTCGTGCTCAGCGAACGCCTCCGACCAAGCGAGCGATCAGACGACGGTCTTGACGTGCGCCGAATCAGGGCATCCGACTACGCCCCCGAGTGCCGATGATGTCAAGGCAAGCGGGCTGACATTCAGCGGAGTGAAGCCCATCCACGAACGACTCTCCAGCCCGATGCCAGTGACCGACGGGGCAACGGAAATGTTCTTCGAGAAGGTCTTCCTCCATGTCTCGATGTCGGCCTCTTTGACGACACGGATGACACTGATCGCACCAGCGGACGCGTACCTGTACTACACCGACTCGGACACGTGGCAGTCGCCGACAGATGATGCAACCATGATCCGCACCGCGACGAAGTCGGTGCGCGTGTCCCGTTGCGACACCGACCTCACTGGCTACTTCGGAGGAGTGCTCCTTGCCTCGGGTGGATGCGTGGAGATCGAGGTCCAAGGCGAGGCCTCGTCAGAGTCAGTCGCAGTAAGACTGCCACTGCCGGGCCCGTGTTGACCGACGCGAAACGACTCTCAATGATCGGCGTTCTGTTGCTGGCTGCATGCAGCGATGTCCAGTCGACCACTCTGCTCACGACCACGACCGCCACGACCGCGATCGATTCAACGAGCGTCGGCACTGCGTCGCCTGCATGCCAGTCCGCCCTCACGCTCCAACAAGTGTCGACGGCCTTCGCGAAGGTGATCGGCACTTCCCCCGTCTTCGCGGCGGGAATGGACTCAGCCGGGGTCGTGCAGGGCAGCATCATCTCCGGCCGTCTTCAAGGCAAGATTTTGTGGGTCGTCGAGACCTCGATGACGGCGCCCGTGACGATCGCCGTTGCGAATTTGGACGCGACACTGGCTGTCGGCAACCAACCAGCAGTTCAAACCGCGACGTTGGAGCCAGCTAATGCACTTCCTTCGTCAAGCGATGCGAAGTTCAACGAGTATCCGTCGACTGTTGCTGCAAGCGGTCCGGGCTGCGTGACCGTGACTGCTCGCTGGCCTCCGGACGGAACCTGGACGGCAACACTTCTTCTGGCGGACGCATAGCCGGGTGAAGTGGCTCCGACGTCGGACGATCACGTCGCCTTTCCGGTGCGTGACAGTGTTCGCGCTCGCGCTCGTAACCAGTTGCGGGGATGACTCGAATTTGAACGCGCAGTCCCCACCGGCAGTGTCGACGACCGCCACGTCGGAATCGACCGTGGCGCCCGCAACAACGGGACCTTCTTCCGCTTCCTCGAGTCGTCCAGTTCCCTCCAGCGATGTAGCCCCGCAGCGGGGAGATTGCACGTTGGTCGATTGGGATGCGGTGCGCGTCGATGGTTCCCGGATCGAGTTGCAGTACTACGTGAACGAACCAGGTTGTTCTCTCGCTCTCTCACGAGTCGATATCGATGAACGGAATGACGAGGTTTCGCTTCGAGTGGTGGTGGGGTTTACGGGGGACGAAGAAGCTTCATGTCCAACGGCCTACGCGTCGCGGTCAACGACTGTCGAACTGACGGCTTCTCTTGGTACACGGCGCTTGCTCGGCTGCCGGCCGCTGGGATCCTTCGTTCCGAAGGGTGGCTACAACACCCCCGAGCCTCGCGATGCGTCCAAGGATTGCAGGCCTCAACTGTGACCACCCAAAATTGCCGATTCGAGCCGTACGCGCACTCCCCAGGGCGCGTGCGATTGTGAAAAGTGAACTTCTTGCTCGCGATGGAACAAATGGTGGGGTCGTAGTGTCCGTGGGTAGTGATCTTTCGAGCACTGTTCTTCTAGACCGGCGCACAAGGCGAGTTCAGCCATGACCGGGCAAGTCGTCTGTTTGCCAAGACTGGGCGGTGGTTCAAACCCGGGCATGCCTTCGAGCTGATCGTCCCCGACGAACTTCGAGACCGGTTGTCGATCGGTTGGGCGTCGCCGCGGTCATGGCGCGTCGTGGTTGGTGAGTGCAGTGACGTCCCGTCAGAGTGGGTCGTGTTGCCAGGTGGGTATTGGGTGGCGGACCCTTTGTGCGCCGAACTGATCGTGTGCTCCGGCGGGTCAGAGCAACGCGTGAAGGTCGGACTCGGTGCACCGTGTCCCGGACAAGCCCCGCCGCCGCAACCGAGTGACGGGTAGCTGCTCCTAGCGAGGACGAACGTCGGCGGCGGCGCTACCGCTTCGTAGGCTTGCGGCGTGCTGAGGGGAGCGTTCATCGTTGCAATAGCTCTCGCCCCCACCTCGTGCGGTGCTCGCTCGAGCCGCATCCTGATCGAAGGCGTCGGTACAACAGGTGACGGATCGACGTTGCTCCTCACCATCAACCGTCCCGATTTCGAAGGACAGACATGTTGGGCAGCCGCCCGATAACGCGTGACCCGGGCGTAGCGTTCCTGTTGAACCAACGGAAGGTTGACCATGACACTTCGACAAAGCATCGAACGGCTGCTCAGTCGCGGATCGTTCCCCGAGAATCCCGATGAACTGGTTGAGATCGGCTTGGTCCCATTGGGAACCGGACCGATGACGGTTGCGTCCCTTCGTGACGCGGGGTTCGATGCGAGTGGCGCCGAGACATTCAACATCGCCACCGACGTGTTGAGCGACTACCGAATCACTGTCCCGCGCAGGCAGGCTGTTGACGCAGCAGCACGTCTGCAGGACCTGTTGGCCGGCGAGCCCGCTCGTCGCCCGCGAACGCCGAAGCATCGCGAAGCGTGACGCCTCGTCAGATAGTGCGGGACGACCATCACGACCTCGACACCGAAGACCGCCCGTGGCAACCGAACGATCGCCATCGGTCCCGCCACCGCGGCCGCGCTCCGCGCGTGGAAGCGCCAACAGACCGCCGATCACCTTCTGGCGGGCGGATCGTGGGCGGATCGCGACGGGCTGGTGGTGACGAATGTCGATGGCTCGCCACCGAACCCGGAGGCCTTCTCGAACCTTTTCGTCGATCTCGCCAAGCGTGCCGGGTTGCCGCCGATCCGGCTACATGATCTGCGCCACAGCTACGCAACGGCTGCGCTCGCAAGCGGCGTGCCGGTGAAGGTCGTGTCGCAACGCGTCGGTCACGCGGACGTCGGAGTCACCTTGAAGGTGTGCGCCCACGTGCTGCCCGGCGACGACGAGGACGCCGCGTTGCGTGCCGACTCCTTGCTGGCGCCCTGACGGCGCACGGCTCCAGGGTTCCCGCGAAGGACTTCGCCACCCGGTGGACGTCGGTGTCGGCGTTGGACACGTAGGCTCGCGATGCAAGGAGGTGCAGAGATGTCCGATGTCGAAAGGCCGTCGTGGTGGCGATCCGCCACGCCGCCGCTGAACTGGCCGACCGCGGGCGGGAAGTGGCATGGGCGTGTCACCTTGCCCGAGCATCTCTGGTGGTCAGGCCCGAGTTCGACCTTCGATCTCGACGACCCTGCCGAGCTGCGCGTCGTGTATGCCACCGTGCTGCGCGAGGGCTCAGAGGACGATGTCCGCACGTGGATCCATCGGCCAACGCTGCTGGCCATCTGGGACTCCCTGTGGTTGCCATCAGCCGTCCACGAGGCGTGGGACGGATGGATTCAAGAACACCGCGTGCATGTCGCTGTCTGAGTTCCAGCAACGGGTCGCATCACTGGTGTTCTCGCTGGCCGAGGCCGACGGCTTCGCCCTGGCTGGAGGCGGCGCCCTGATCGCTCACGAGGTGGTGGATCGCACCACACGTGACCTTGACTGCTTCGGTCCATCTCGCGCAGCTGTCGATCGGCTCTGGCCTGCGATCCGCGATCGCCTGCTCAGCGAAGGCCTCGAGGTCGACCTCAACCAGTCCGATCACGGGTTCGCCAAGATGTCGGTGACCGACCCTGCCACGGCAGAGTCCACCCAGGTCGACGTCGGCTTCGATCCGGCCATGCACGCGGCAATCAACATGCCCATCGGCTCCGTGCGGGCCCTGGACGACCTTGCTGGCGACAAGCTCCTCGCCCTGTTCGGCAGAGCCGCGCCGAGGGACTTCGTCGACGTGCATGCGCTGCGCGGCCACTTCACCCGGCGCACGCTCGAGTCGCTCGCAGCAGCGAAGGATCTCGGCTTCAATCTCGCCGTGCTACACGATGCGTTCGGTGTGCTCGACGATCTGCCGCGCAGCGCGTTCGAAGTGGACGACGCGACCTTCGACCTCCTGCGGGCCGAGTTCCACAACTGGCGTGAAGAGATCGGCGATCCGCTCGCCGGATGACGCAGTAGCGCTCCCGCTACCAATCGAACTTCGCTCTACAAAGAGCGATATCAACCGGAAATGGAGCGATAGGTCGAACTCGCTGACGCGCTCGTCAGCGGCTGAGGTCTCTCTGCTGTGACCATTCTGTGACCACTGGGACGATTTCGTTGACCGGAATAGGCCCTGACCTGCATGTTGTTGGCGGAGGTGGACGGGAATCGAACCCGCCAGACGGGGATCGCCCGTCTCGGCCGCTTTGAAGGCGGTGGAGCCCACCAGGTGCCCAGACACCTCCACCGGCGACGTTAGCCCTCAACCCAAGCGAGGCGCGTACCGCGGTGCAGGTTGGCATGTTGCGGGTCCGTCGATATGTTCCGCTTCGGCTTCCCCCAATTCGTAGCGCTCGGTTCGTTGGGGGTGAAGCCACATGATTCTATGTTGGGCTGCAAAGGGCGGCAGTGGGACAACGGTCATCGCCTGTGCGATGGCTCTCGGCCTGCCACGTGGCCACGCGGCGACTCTCGTCGATCTCAGCGGTGACAGCGCCACAGCACTTGGATTGAACGAGCCGGCCGGGCCCGGGGTCATGGACTGGCTGGCTTCGCCAACAGCCGGAGCCGGCGAACTGGACCGATTGGCGGTGACGATCCGCGATCAGGTGCAGCTCGTTCCGCGCGGCACCAGCAGCGCACCCGAAGGCCAGTGGTCGCGACTGGTGACCGCTCTGGCCGGAGTCTCGAACGTGATCATCGATGGCGGCACCGGATGCCCTCCCACCGTCTTGCACGAGGCCGCCGAGCATTCGCTGCTCGTCACACGTCCATGCTTCATCGCCATTCGGCGGGCGCAGCAGCTCGACATCCGTCCCACTGGAATCGTGCTCGTCGACGAGCCTGGCAGAGCGTTGACAGCGGGCGACGTGGAGCATGCCCTCGCTGTGCCAGTGGTGGCCGAGGTGCGTCTCGATCCAGCGGTTGCACGCGCCGTCGACGCTGGGTTGCTGATCGCCCGTCTGCCGCGGTCGTTGACCATCTCGTTGCGGAGCGCAGCGTGATCGACGTCATTGCGGAGCGCTCACCGTTGGGCGGGCTGGAGCGGTGGCTGACCGATCCGACGATCGACGAGGTAATCGTCAACGGCGGCGGCCAGGTGTGGGTCGAGCGTCGTGGAACCTTGCAGCGAGTCGCGACGATGAGCACTTCGGCCGTGACCACCGCGATCGAACACATCCTTCGTCCCATCGGTCGACGGCTCGATCGTTCGAACCCCACCGTCGACGCTCGCCTTCCCGATGGTTCCCGTGTCTGCGCGGTCATCGAGCCGATTGCCGTCGACGGTGCATGCCTGACCATCCGCCGATTCGCGTTGCAGTCGCTTCCACTGTCGGCGTTCGCGGCAGAGGAGGTCGCCGACTTGCTCCGGGCCGTTGTTGCCTCGCGCTGCAACCTGCTGGTCAGCGGCGCGACGTCCTCGGGCAAGACGACGTTGCTCAACACACTGGCCGCCCTCGTCCCGACAACCGAACGCATCATCACGCTGGAAGACGTTGCGGAGCTACGCCTCGATCACTTGCATGTCGTCAGACTCGAGGCCCGCCCGGCCAATGCTGAGGGCAGCGGAGAGGTCACGCTGGCGCAACTGCTGCGCACCGCGCTGCGAATGCGCCCTGATCGACTGGTGCTGGGCGAGATACGCGGCGCTGAGGCCGTGGAGCTCGTGCAGGCGATGAACACCGGTCACGACGGGTCGATGGCCACCGTTCACGCGAACTCTGCCGTCGACGCGATCGCGCGTCTGTGCTCACTGGTCGTGCAAGAGGTTCCCGGATGGCCCCTCGATGCCATCCACGATCAGGTTCGCCGTTCGATCGACGTGGTCGTCCACGTCGCAAGAGGCACGGACAACGAACGACGGGTGGTCGAGGTCTGCGAGTGCGATGTCGCGACCGACGGAGTGCAGTTGCGACGGCTTGTCGACCGAGGCTACTTGGTCACATCGTTGACGCGACGACGTCCATGACAACCGCTGTGTTGGTCGGCGTGCTTGCCTGGGCGATCGCCGCGCGCGCGTTGCAGCGCGTCCGACTGCCGACACGGGGCGCCTATCGCCACACGATCACACGTCGTCGCCCGGCGGCTCCGGACTACGCAAGTCTGCTCGAAGCGATCGCTCGCCAGGTTCGCAGCGGATCGAGCTTGACCAGCGCGTTCGTGGCTGAGATCAGCGCTTCGTCTCCACTCGGCGAAGTTGTCGGCCGGATCTCGGCCGGTGTCTCGATGGCCGACGCGTTGCACGATCTCGTGCCGACCGATGCCGATCTGGCGTTTGCCGTCCAAGCACTGGCGGCAACCGCTCATCTCGGCGGACCGGTCGCTGCGACGCTCGACGCGGCGGCAGCCGTGTTGCGCGAACGAAGCGCTGCGCGCGCCGAGAGACGAGCCCACGGATCGCAGGCCCGCCTCAGTGCTCGAGTGCTGACCATCGTGCCGCTCGTCTTCGCGGCGTGGAGCGCGATTGCGAGCCAACAAACACGAGCCGTGTACCTCTCCACGGCGGCAGGTTCAGCCTGTGCTGCGTGCGGTCTGATGCTGAACGTGCTCGGTTGGCGATGGATGAATCGGATCCTTGGTCCAACATGATCGTGTCGGCAGCATCCTCACTCGCTGTCGTCTTGATCGGCTGGCGGCTTCGACCGAGGGCTTTCACGCGGGCCGCGGTACACGGTCGATCGGCACCGTATACGTGGCCGTCGATTGCCGTGATCGGCGTGGTGACCGCGATGTCACCGTTCTTCGGCCTCGTCGCATTGACCGCAACCGCACTTCGGCGCAGGTGGTCACGCGTCAGCGGGCTCGCACGCGACGCCCGTCGAGTGGCAGTTGACTTTCCCGATGCCCTCGACCTACTGGTCCTGTGCATTCGGGCCGGGTACTTGCCGGCGCAGGCCATCGGTGAGATCACGCCGTACCTACCGAAGTCGCTCGGCCCTTCCTTCAGCGCTCTCAATGAATCAATGCAGCGGGGCGCTCGGTTTGCCGATTCACTGAGCCAGCTCGCGGCGACAATTGGTCCGATCGCTCAGCCCCTGATCGATTCCCTGGCTGCAGCCGATCGGTACGGCCTGCCCCTTGCTCCGGTCCTCGAGCGATTGTCGTTCGAAGCCCGTCAACAGCGTCGACGCGACACCGACGCTTCAGCCCGCGAGTTGCCCGTTCGGTTGTCGATGCCTCTGGTCATTTGCACCCTGCCGTCGTTCGTGCTCCTCGCAATCGTCCCCTTGCTCCTCGGAGCCCTGTCGTCGCTTCGCACATGAACGCGACCGAACCACTCCCACAGAACGGGGATCCCAATGCGCAGATTGTTTGCAAGGCTGCACGCCGCATATCTGGCGGGCCAAGATCGCGGGCAGGCCACCACCGAGTACGCGCTCGTGATGCTCGGAGCCGCCGTCATCGCTCTACTCGTCGTCGGCTGGGCCACCAGCGGGGGCGGTGCTGGCAAGATCGGCCGGCTCTTCGATCGCGTCATCGATGCCGTCACCGGCAAGCTCTGATTGGCGAGACGATGCCAGACAAACGGAGGCCAGAACCAGGGATAACGGCCAGGCCACGGTCGAATTGGCTCTGTGCCTACCGCTGCTGTTCCTCTTCCTGCTCGGCATCGTTCAGCTTGTCGTCATCGTGCGCGATCAGCTTGCAGTGCAGCTCGCTGCTCGCGAAGGCGCACGCGCCGCCGCTGTGGCGGCATCGCCCGGCGCAGCGGCTGAAAGCTCAGCGGATCGAGCGGTGACCCTGCGCCCGCTGCTCGTCACGACCAGCATCTCCGGAGCCACGATCACCGTCGTCGTGAGCCACATCACCCACACCGACGTACCGCTGATCGGTGCGTTGATACCCGACGTGACGGTCAAAGCCGCCGCGACCATGGCGCTCGAACCACCGTGACACGTAGTCTGCCGGAACATGAACCTGTCGACGAGCACCACCGTGGTTGACGGCGATGTCGTCATCAGCCTGTCCGGTGAGGTCGACATGGCAACAATCCCGCTGCTGTACGACGCGCTGTCGAAGGCGCTGGCCTATCACCCGGGCAGATCCCTCGCCATCGACCTCGACGGGGTCACGGTGCTCGAAGACACCGGCCTCGGCCTGCTGCTCGGCGCCGCAGGCTCGACACGCCAGGCCGGCGCGGACTTTGCGGTGATCTGCAGCAACGTTCGCCTTCGTGAGCGCCTCGACTTGACAGGGTTCAGTCGCGCAGTCGAAGTACGAGAGGGAATGAAGGACGACCGGTCATGACGTTGGACGAAGTCGTCGAGCTCGCTCGCCGTGAGCAGTTTCTCGCAGTCGTGGCAACGTTGCGCGCTGACTCGACGATCCAGTCGTCGCTCGTCAACGCGGGTGTCCTCAACAATCCCGTGACAGACAAACCGTCACTCGCCTTTGTGACCTACGGCGCGGCCAAGCTGCGCAACCTTCGCGCCAGGCCTCAGGTTGCTGTCACGTTTCGCTCCGGATGGTCTTGGGCGACAGTCGAGGGCCGAGCAGAGCTGATCGGGCCGAATGATCCTCACCTCGACTTCGATGCCGAGCGCCTGCGGGTGCTGCTGCGCGATGTGTTCACTGCGGCAGGCGGTCAACACGACGACTGGGGCGCGTACGACCGAACCATGCTCGAACAGGGCCGCGTCGCGGTGTTCGTCGAACCTTCACGCATCTACAGCAACTGACAACAGTCGATCGGCCGACTCACACTGCGAAGATCTGCGACTCGTCGGCGAACGCCTTGAACTCCAACGCATTCCCAGCCGGGTCGTAGAAGAACATCGTCCACTGTTCGCCCGTCTCCCCAGCGAAGCGGACATATGGTTCGATCACGAACCTCGTGCTGGCGGCCCGCAGATGCTTGGCCAACTCGTGGAAGTCCGCAACCGTGAGGATCAATCCGAAATGCGGTACGGGCACGTCGTGCCCGTCGACAGGATTGTGGATCCGGTCGGCGGCCGACGGGGCGAGGTGGGTGACGATCTGGTGCCCCCGAAAGTCCCAGTCGATCCACGTCTCGGCACTGCGGCCCTGCGCGCAACCGAGCGTTCCGCCGTAGAACCGTCGTGCTGCGTCGAGATCGTCGACCGGCATGGCCAGGTGGAATCGCGGTCGTACTGAGGCCTCCATGGCTCTGAGTCTTACATCCGGAAGTCGGGATCGTGGCGACGCAACTCGCGGCGGGCGATCGTCATCTTGTGCACCTCGTCGGGTCCGTCGGCGAGACGCAGGGTTCGCTGATGGGCGTACATCTGAGCCAACGGCCAGTCATCGCTGAGACCGCCGGCGCCGTGAACCTGCATCGCCCGATCGATGATCCGCAGGGCGATGTTCGGTGCGGCCACCTTGATGGCACTGATCTCGACAGCGGCGGCCTTGTTGCCGACGGTGTCCATCATCCACGCAGTCTTCATCGTCAGCAGTCTGACCATCTCGAGGTCTATCCGCGACTCTGCGATCCAATCCATGATGTTGCTTCGTTCGGCCAATCGTTTCCCGAACGTCGTACGCGTCAGTGCTCGTTTGCACAGCAGCTCCAGCGCACGCTCCGCTGCGCCGATCGAGCGCATGCAGTGGTGGATGCGACCGGGCCCGAGCCGTGCCTGGCTGATGGCAAACCCGTCGCCCTCGTTGGCGATGATGTTGCTGACCGGAACCCGGCAGTTGTCGAAGACCATCTCGACGTGGCCTTCGGGATCGGTGTAACCGAAGACTGGCAGAGAGCGCACGATCGTCAGGCCCGGGGCATCGATGGGGGCGAGCACCTGGCTTTGCTGGCGGTGAGGGGGAGCCGAAAGATCGGTCTTGCCCATCACGATGAACACCTTGCAGTTGGGATGCATTGCTCCGCTGATCCACCACTTGCGACCGTTCAGCACGTACTCATCGCCATCGCGTTGGATGCTCATCGCGATGTTGGTGGCGTCACTCGACGCAACACCGGGTTCAGTCATCGCGAATGCCGAGCGGATCTCACCTTCGAGCAACGGCCGCAGCCACATGTCCTTCTGCTCGTGCGTACCGAACATCGTCAGCACTTCCATGTTGCCGGTGTCGGGCGCGGAGCAGTTGCACGCTTCGCTGGCGATGGTGCTGCGACCCATGATCTCGGCCAGCGGCGCGTACTCGGCGTTGGACAGGCCAGGGCCCCAATCCTTGTGCGGCTGGAAGAGGTTCCACAAACCACGCTTGCGAGCCTCGGTCTTCAGTTCCTCCATCACCTCGGGATGGTGATGCGGGTTTCCGCTGGCGAGCAGTTGCTCGTGGTAGACGCTCTCATTCGGGTAGATGCACTGGTCCATGAAGTCCAGCAGAGTTGCCCGATACTCGTTGCAGCGATCGGTTAAGGCGAAGTCCATCCCGCAAACGTAGACGCGACCCGACTCATCGGCCTCGGTCGCCGGCGGTATCGGTCGCATCGCTGGCTTGCAGCAACCGAGGGCCCATCAACTTGGCCTTCAAGTGTTCGCCGGCCGTCACGGGCGCGTACCTCGGCGGCGCCGAGTCGCTGGTGCAGGTTGGCAGGCACTCGATCACGGCATCCCAATTGCCGTCGAGGAAGAAGGCCGCGCTACGGCGCACCGCCGGGCCGTCGACGGCAGTCGGTGGTACCACGCGGTGCACGGTGGACCGCCACTGGTCGTTGGTCCACTGCGCTGTCAGATCGCCGAGGTTGATGACGAGGGCGTCGTCCGCGGGAATCACGTCGATCCATCCACCGTCGGGAGCCACGATCTGAAGACCGGCGACGGGTTCTGCCCACAGCACCGTGACGATCCCGTAGTCAGTATGCGCGCCCATGCGCTGTTGTCCCGGCAGCGGATCGCTCTCGCCGGATCGTCGCTCGTACCTGATGGTTCGCATGGTGGTCGTCGAACGATCGACGAAAGGCGCGAACCAGCCCGGTTGCAGGCCGAGCGCCTCCGCGAACACTTCGGTCAACGTCAACGCCAGTTGGCGTGCCGATTCGAAGTAGTTGACAAGAGCCGGGCGAAGGTCGGCCGGCCACTGGGGCCAGATGTTTCCAGCGAACGCCCCGTCCTGCTCGGCTGCATAGAAGGGATCCGAGTAGTCCACTCGGTCCTCACCGATGTTGAACGCCTCGAACAGATCGGGTGGAGCGTCGCGACCGATGCTGTACGACAGCGCCTCGGTCCCGCGTGCCGCGTAACCCCGGTTGATCGAGGGATCCGATGGTGTGCATCGCGACTTGACCTCGGCGGGAAGCGAGAAGAACTCGTTGCTCGCGGACACCATCGCATCGATCCGTTCCTGCGGCAGACGATGGCCGGTGATCTGGAAGAAACCGAACTGCCGCGCCGCGGTGTCGATCCCCCTACCCAGATCGAGGCGGTCGGCGTCGGTACCCCACCAGCGTGCGAGATCGATGATCGGGATCTCTGTCATTTCGCCCGTACCTTGCGTACACCGCGCTTGTCCTGCGCCTTCAGCTGTGCGCGCTGCTCCTCTTCCAGGGCAAGCTCCTCGGCGACGAGCCGCTTCATGCTGGCCAGCCGCAAGGGATCGAGCCGACCGTCGGCGATCGCTTCCTGCACCGCGCATCCTGGCTCGTCCTCGTGCTTGCAGTCGCGGAACTTGCAATCGTCCATGAGATCGAACACGTCCGCAAAGGCTCGCTCGATCCCGTGGCCGCTGCTCCACAGGCTGACCGCACGAACTCCCGGCGTGTCGATCAACCATCCCCCACCGGGCAAGCGAACAAGTTCGGTTGCCACCGTCGTATGCCGGCCGCGGCCGTCGCCCTCCCGCACAGCAGCTGTGGCCTGTGCGCGGCTGCCCACCAAGGCGTTGATCAACGTGCTCTTGCCGACCCCGCTGGCGCCGAGCAGGGCGATGGTGGCGTTGCCGGCAGCGAAGGCGGCGAGCTCGTCTACTCCCTCGCCGCTGATCCCGCTCGCAGTCACGATGGTGACGTCCGGAGCGGCTGCGTGAAGCGATTCGACCGAACCTGCAGCGTCGTCGACGAGGTCGCGCTTGGTCAGGACCACGACGGGACGCGCGCCGCTGTCCCAGGCAAGCACCAACTCGCGTTCCAGCCGGCGCTGATTGGGGGGCGACGTGAGTGCGTGCACCAACATCACCACATCGATGTTGGCGGCGATGGTCTGCGACTCGGCCCGGCTCCCCTCGAACGAAGCCCGGCGCACGAAGGCGCTGCGGCGCGGAAGAACTGCCTCGACTCGATCGAGCTCGATCGAGGGAACGACCCAATCCCCAACGGCCACATCGGCGCCGATGTTGCGCAGGCGCAGTGGATCCAGATCGAGGTTGCGCAGAACGGTGCTCCAGCCGCGGTCGAGTCGCGTGACCCTGCCCGGCAGCACGTCGAGCCCGAGAGACTTCCACGACGCGTCCAGGTCCTGGCTCCAGCCGAGTCGAACATCACCCTGTTCATCGATAGCGTCGAGAGTAGCGTCGCGTCCCACGCGACCGTTGACCGACGTCGATCGTCGACCGAAATGCAGACCGACATTGCCCGTTGGGCACACTTGTATGGGAGGGTCCAAAAACGTGCTCGCTCGGCTAGCTCGGTTCAGCTATCGAAAGCGCCGGATCATGGTCTTCGCCATCTGGTTGCCGCTCCTCCTGGCCCTCAACAGCGTGAGCGGGGCGCTCGGC
>JANMRB010000316.1:0-2733 GCA_031370825.1 Ilumatobacteraceae bacterium | reverse complement strand
CATCGATCTTTCATCCGGACTGGATCGGCGTCGATCCAACCGTCGACCACCAGGCGGCGCGACAGTTCTTGTTCCACGACTGCAGCTCGCATGTCGCCACCTGGGCGATCGGTACCTTGCGCCGGTTCCAACCGCTGGCCGTGTCAACGGCCAACTCGTTGTCCTCGGTGGTGGCCATCGGAAGTCCTCGCTGGTGGCCAACTTGAGTCTTCGTGTTAGGTGCCTCCTGTTCGGTGTGTGAGGCGGTAGCTGTCGCCGCTGGTGGTGATGATGTGGGCGTGGTGGCAGAGCCTGTCGAGCAGTGACACGGCCGTGGGTTGGTCGGGTAGGAACCGGCCCCATTGTTCGAAGGGGCTGTGGGAGCCGATGGCGATCGAGCGGTGTTCGTAGCCGGCGGCGACGAGTCGGAACAGGAGTTGGCAGCCTGTGTGATCGAGCGGGGCGAATCCGATTTCATCGATGACGATGAGCTCGTTGCGGCAGATCTGTTCGATGGCGCGGCCGACGGTGTTGTCGGCGACGGCTCGGTAGAGGTGCTCGACGAGGTCGACGGCGGTGAAGTAGCGGACCTTGTAGCCGGCGGTGACAGCGGCCCGGCCGAGGCCGATCAGGTAGTGGCTTTTGCCGGTGCCGGCGGGTCCGACGAGACACAGATTGGTGGCTTGGTGGATCCATTCGAGGGTGATCAGGTAGTCGTGGCTGGCCCGGGGAATGGAGGACTCGGCGAGATCAAACTCGTCGAGTGTTTTGACGACCGGGAACCGGGCCAGGGTCGTCCGGTTGCGGCAGTTCGACTCGTCCCTCGCGGCGATCTCGGCCTCGACCAGGTTGCGGAGCACTTCTTCTGGTGGCCATCGTTGCGCCTTGGCGGTGGCGAGCACGTCGGGTGCTTGACGGCGGATGGTCGACAGCTTCAATCGTTTCAGGCCGGCCTCCAAGTCGGCGTTGAGCGGGATCGGTTCGCGGTTCATGCGAGGTTCTCGAGGCGGTAGGCGTCCAGCGAACGAACCTCGCTCACGGGGAGCCCGACAACAACCGCTGTTCCGGCGGCGGCGGGTTCTTGGGCGGCCGGTCCGATCGCCAGGATCGAGCGGATGTCTCCGGCTCGGAACCGGCCGAACCGTGACGCCCGGGCAACCGCTTTGGCGACAGCATCGGCTCCGTGGGCGGGGAGCAGATCGGTGACGATCTCGACGATCTCCTTGCCCAATGTTGCGACACCAGCGGCGGCGCCTTGGCGGATGAACACCTCCGCCGCCTCGCCGAGAGCGAGGAACTCGCGCTCGACATCAGAGCGGGCTCGCGGGCCACGCGATGCAGGCTTGCGTGGTGTCGGGTAGTGCTCGTCGAGCACTGATGCCTCACCCGGTGCGAGCTGGACGTGTTCGGCAACGACATCGCCGGCAGGGTCGTAGATCCGCACCCGACCATCGTGGGTGACGACTTCGACGTGGTGGCCGACCAGTGTGAATGGGACCGAGTAGCGCACCGAGGCGACACGCACCGTCGATAGTTTGTCGACCTTGCGGACCTCGACTCGGCCGATCCGCGGTCGCAGCATCGGCAATGGCCGCAACAGATCACGCTCGACCTTGAGCCGCTCGGCGGGGACAGCGCAGGTCTCGGAATGCACCCGGGCGTTGACCTCTACACACCACTCGCCAGCGGCACCGTTGATGACGGCGAGGTCGTCGCCGACGGGGACGACCAGGTCCGATTTGGCGTAGCCGACGAGGTTCTCGACGATCCCTTTCGATTCCGGATCGCCGCCATGACAGAAATCGGGTCGGAACCGGTAGTGCGTCGCGAAGCGGACATAGTCAGCGGTCGGGATCACTACATTGGCGACCGTCCCGGCCTTCAAACAGCCCATCCGATCGGCCAGCACCTTGGCCGGTGCACCGCCGAGTTCTTCGAAGCATTCAGCGAGCAACGCGAACGTCGTCGGCGCGGTCTCGTCGCGGGCGAAACGCACGAACCGGAACCGCGACCACGCCAACACCGCACAGAACACATGCAACCCGGTGCCCGACAGAGTGCCCCAATCGATCACCAACGTCTCACCCGGCAACCAGATCGCCGGGCGACGCTGATGGCGGCCCTGCTCCACCCGGAACGCCTTCTTCACCGACGCAACCAGACGACGAAAGTTGCGCGCCGAACCCGTGTAACCGGCGGCGCGAGCGATCGGCAACAACCGCTTCGCACTCATCCGACCCTTCGTCTCACGCACCTTGTCCGCAACGACCACGCGGACGATGTCAGTGTTCTTGGGCACCGGCGACCGCTGCGCACGTTCCTCATCCAGCACGCCCTGACGGTGAGCTTCAACCTTGCGTTTCACAGTCTTCGGGTCGACACCGCACAACAAGGCGGCTCCCCGATACGTGCCCACGCTCTCAAACGCGGCAATGCAATCCATGTTCATCCTCGCTGTCAACATTGTGAGCAACCCCTCGGGTGAGTGACCGGAACTGACTTGGCGTCATTCACGATCACCGCCCGAGGCGGCCCCACGGTGGATCTACCTACTCACCACCGCGAGGACTTTTCTCGGCCACCACCGAGGACTTTGACATGGCCAGGGACATAGCTTTGCACCAAGAACGTGAAGTCGTAGCACCATTTGATGACAGTCCTGTGTTTACGACAGGGATATGGAATGTGCCACTTTGAGCACCACGTCCAATACGTTTCATCGATTTCGCGTTGCTCTGCCATCGGACCCTGCTT
>JANMRB010000287.1:0-4141 GCA_031370825.1 Ilumatobacteraceae bacterium | reverse complement strand
GTTGGTGGCGTAGCACGGGGTGTCGCCGGTGACCGTCGTGGCCGCGAGAACGAGCGCGCCATTGATCACGACGAAGTTCGGTCCACCCGAATCGCCGTAGCACGCCCCGCCCAGACCCTGAGCGGCGATCATCGAAAGTCGCACCCACGACTTGTTCAGCGCGTTGAAGTCGACCGGTGCCTTGAGGCGTACGCCTCCGCCGGGAAACGTTTGACCGCCGGGCGAGCAAAGTGTAAGAACCGCTCCGCGGCCGGGCAAGCTCCGGGCGGGGCTCGACGAGCAAAATACACCCGAACGGGTGACAACGGCCCTAGCCATTTGGGCCAAAGGTCCCGAGGACGTTTTCGAAACCCCAATGCATAGTGGTTCGTGACGGGCGTTGAGTCGTGGGTCTCTTACAGGGTCGTAGTGCCCACGATGACAGAGCGGCGAGCCCTCCGTCATTCGACATTTCGAGCGACAAGGAGTTCGCCACATGAACCACCCATCCCCCTACCGACGCGCCGCCGCGGCGGGTGCAGTAGCCCTTCTCGGCCTGCTGTCCGTCGGCATCGCATCGTCAGCTGAGGCCGCAGGGCCAACCTCGGTTGTGTTCGACGCCGGCGTCGGCAGCCCACTACCGGGGAACGTCCCGAGCCAGGCCTTCCAGGCGCAACAGACCGCCGAGTTCGGCGACGCCGTGCATCTCTCCGGTACGAACCTAGTGCTTCAGTCGGCCACGGTCACCATGAGCGATTGGGCCCTGAGGAGTGACTACCCCGGGTCGGGGCCAACATGGTCGCACCCGATCACCTTCAACGTCTACCGCGCTGAGAGCAACGGGACCGTTCTCGGCACGCCCATTGGTTCCGTAACTCAGGACTTCGAGATCCCCTGGCGCCCCGCAGCCGACCCCACGCGCTGTCCCTTGTCCCCTACTGCGTGGTACTCCGAAGCGGACGCCAAGTGTTACAACGGCCGTGCGTTCAACATCACCTTCGACCTCAGCTCAATTGGCACGGTGGTGCCCAACGACATCGTCTATGGCATCGCCTATAACACGAACACGTGGGGCGCTGAGCCGCGTAATGCTCCCGGGCCGTACGAGTCACTGAACGTCGGCCTCAACTCGAGCACGACACCGACCGTCGGAGACATCCACCCCGATGCCGTTTTCTGGAACACCATGACGCCGAGCAACTACACCGATGGCGGTGCGGTTGTCGGAACGTTCCGGCAGGACACCCACTGGACCCCATACAGGCCTGCGGTGAGCTTGACGGCATCTGCCGGTAGCTGCGACTTCATCGAGACCACGTCCACCATGACGCTGCAGAGCGACTGCACCACCGATCAGACGATCCTTGTCCCGGACGGCAAGACCCTTGACGGAAACAGGCATTCGATCACGGCCGTTGACCCGGTCGGCGGTCATTTCCTGGGCGCTGTGCTCCGCAACCAAGGCGAGATCGCCAACGTCAGAAACGTGACGGTAACGACCTCCGGTCTGATGGACGCTTGCGACGCCGGAGCCGACCGCCTGGCAGGCATCCAGTTCGACCACGCTGCCGGTTCGATCACCAACAACATCGTGGTCGGCATCAAGCAGGGCGCGAGTGGTTGCCAAGAGGGCAACGCGATCGATGTGCGCAACTCGCCCTTTGACGGATCTCACACGGGGCTCAAATCCGTGACGGTCTCGGGCAACACCATCAGCGACTACCAGAAGACCGGCATCGTCGCCAATGGCGACGTCTTGGCGACGATCACCAACAACACCGTGACCGGGTCGGGTCCAATCAACTACATCGCCCAGAACGGCGTCCAGGTCGGTTTCGGCGGCAGTGCAACGATCAAGGGCAACACGGTGAGCGGAAACTGGTACACGCCAGCCTCCGACGTCGCCTGTGGCATCCTGCTATACCAGGCAACTGGAGTGAAGGCATCGAGCAACACGCTCTTCGCCAACGAGCGCGACATGTGCAACTTCGGCAAGGGCGGCGGCAAGGCCACCACCACCCCGTAGCAGCCAGCGATAGTCAATGAGTCCCGAGGGGGCCGGCCGAAAGGTCGGCCCCCTCGGTCGCGTCCCACCCGAGGTGCGCTCCCCGTTTACGCGAGCGAAAGCGCGATCGAACGCGCTTTGTCTCGCGCAAATTTCAAGTCCGGGCACGCACCGAGTTCACCGGGCCCGCGAAGTGGCCTTGACCTGTTCGGCGGTTGCACCCAGGGTGTCGGCGGCGACCGCATTTCGTGAGCCCATCGGCTTGGGCTCGCCCTCGGTGCTGTCCTTCGCGGTCTGACGTTCGACTTCGCAGTTGATCTCAGCACCGACGATCACTGCCAGAGCCGTGAGGAGCAGCCACAGCAGAAGAACGACCACCGCCCCGAGCGAGCCATAGGTTTCGTTGTATTTCCCGAAGTTGGCGGTGTAGATGGAGAACAGGACCGAACCGACGACCCACATCACCGCTGCCACGATCGCACCGACGGACACCCATTTCCAGCGGGCGACATCTCGGTCAGGTCCATAGCGGTAGATCACACCGACTCCCACAGTCATTCCGGCGAGGAGCAGGACCCACCGCAGCAAGCCGATGATGACCCGGCCGGCCGTACCGAGGCCGGTCTTGGCGAGCAGCGACGGCAGCAGGGCGATGACCGCGAATGCGATAACGATGAACACGATTGCGCCGATCGTCAGCGCCAGGGAGATGAGCTTCAACTTGACGAAGCCACGCGTCTCCTTCTCGTCGTAGGCACGGTTTACGGCGTGCAGCAGATGTTCGACGCCGCTCGACGCGGACCAGAGGGCGACGATGGTGCCGATGATTACGCCGAGGACTGCACCGCCACCTGCCGACGACACGATCGCTTCCAACTGCGACGTCACCAGGTCACGGACCTCGCCTGGAGCGGCCGACAACGTCGACGTGATCTGGTTCTTGACATCGCTCGGCTTGGCGACCAATCCGTAGATCGAGATGAGCGCTACTAGCCCAGGCACCAGCGCCATTAAAGAATAGAACGCCACGCCGGCCGCCATGAGGGTGACGTCGTCTTCTTTGGCTTCCACTCTCACACGGGCGAAGATGTCCTTCCATCCTCTCGCGGGAATCTCCCTAGGGCTGTCGGCATCGCGGCCCCGGCCGGCAGCGCTCTTCGACGGCGACTGGTGCTGCTTGTCGACGGTCGTGCGGGGCATCGGTGGTTAACTACCCGCGGACGGACCCCCCGAAACGTCGACGTAAGCCCGCAGAGCGACTATCGGTTCATCGGCTGACGCTGACGGCTGGAATCGCCGATGAGGTTTCGTCGTCATTGCGTCTGGGAAGCATCACGCCATGAAAAAGATTCGACTCGCCCAAGGGGCCATCGTCGCGGCGGCCCTCGCAATCACCAGTTGCAGTTCCGACACCCGGACATCGATCGCGACCGACCTCCAAAGTGCTGCCACCGACATCGGCAATGCTGCCGGTGATGCAACGAATGCCGCCTCCGAAGCACTTGCGCGCAACATCGCCACGCAGCAGGGAGAAGAGCAGTTCAAGAACGCTGGCCAGGAGCTCGACGGCCCGCTGACCTGTGACGCGAAGGTGCAAGACGGGGTCGCCAAGATCGACATCAGCTGCACCGGCAAGACGAAGGCAGGTGGTGCGGCGACGTTGACGGGTACGACCAACGAGCTGCCTGGCGCATCGGTCGTGTCGCTCAACGGCGACTTCACCGGCGCCGTCGACGGCACCACCGTTTTCACCACCCAACGCCTAGGCGGCTGACACGACGGCCGTCGTGCAACTCAGTCGGTCGCGAACGCCGGAATGCGGTCGAGCTCGTCGTCGTAACCATCGAGGTCGATCACTTCGTTGGTTGCGCCGGCGGGCTTGCCGGGAAGGTAACGGGCAGCGATCGCAGCGGCGACCAGCACGATGCCGGCGCCGATCAACATGGACAGGTGCAGTCCATCGGCCCACGCCGACTTGGCCGCGTCGACGATGGCCGCGCCTTGCGTGCCGCCGACCTCGCGAGCGACGCCGAGTGCACCGGCCAACGAGCCCTCGGCGGTCTGCCGGGCGGGTGCCGGGAGTGCAGCCACGACTGGGCCGAGGTTCGAGGTGTAACCCGACGACAAGATGCTGCCGAGCACGGCCACGCCGAGAGT
>JANMRB010000275.1:0-13392 GCA_031370825.1 Ilumatobacteraceae bacterium | reverse complement strand
CGCATCGATCAGCTCTGCTTTGGTCATGTTGAGTTGATACCTCCGGGTATCGGGTTGTAGTAACGGAGCGTTACGCACACAAATCGTGCGTGTTTCGCGCGCCAATTACAAGCACCAATGTTGTTGCATTTGCAACCACCCAAGAACGGCGAGGAGGATGACCCGAATGGGTGACACGCTCAACATCGCAGGAATCGACGGTTGCCGAGGTGGTTGGGTAGTCGCGTTGACCGACGGCGTCCGCGTTCTTCCTGCTTTGACGTTCGCCGGATTCGACCTCGTTGGCATCGATATGCCGATCGGCCTCATCGATGGACCGCCACGGGCGTGCGATGTGGAAGCCCGCAGGTACCTTCGGCCTCGCGGAAGTTCGGTGTTTCCCGCCCCACCGCGAGCCGCCCTGAAATGTGCCGAATACAACACGGCCGTCGCCCTCGCGCGCCGTGCAACGGGCCGCGGCATCTCCAGGCAGACGTTCAACATCATGCCCAAGATCGCCGAGCTCGATCTGCTCATCGACGACTCCAATCAGGGATGCGTCATCGAGGTGCATCCCGAATGCGCGTTCCGTGCGCTCAGCGCAGGTGAGGTTCTTCCCTCCAAGAAAACAGGTGCTGGCCAGGCGTTTCGCCGGCGGCTTCTCGCCGATCACTTCGATCTGCCGTCGCGTGTTCCGTCCGGCGCAGCACTCGACGACGTCCTCGACGCGTACGCGGTGCTGTGGAGCACGTTTCGATTCCTGCACGGCGAGCACATCGTGTTCGGTGATGGTCAACGCGACGAGCGGGGCCTTGAAATGCGCATCGTTTGTTGACCAGTCACTGTGCCAAGGCCTCCCTCAGCCGGCGCGCGTATTCGTCGGCTTCGGCGTCCGACTCGTAGCGGACACGCGGCCAGAAGAATCCGCGGAGGCCGTCCTTACGCCGGCGCGGCACGACGTGCACATGCAGATGAGCGACGCTCTGACTGACGATGTTGTTGATGGCCACGAACGTGCCGTCGCAGTCGATGGCTGCGGGCATGCGTGCCGATACTCGCTGAACGCGCTCGAAGAACGGTCCGACGAGATCAGATTCGAGATCCGCCAACGTCACAACATGACGTCGCGGCACGATCAGAACATGTCCCTTGAACACCGGCGAACGGTCGAGAAAGGCCACCGCGACGTCGTCACGCAACACTTCGCGAGCGAGCGACGTGTTGTTCATCGCGTCACAAAAAGCACATGAAGCTTCGATCACGACTGCATTCTGCCGTCGGGACAAGATGTCGGCATGGACATTCCCCGCATCGCCCCGGTCATCTCTGCGAGCAGCGACGTCGAGGAGTTGTACGACAAGGCCGGGCTTCGTGCACCCGGCGGCTCCCCACTGAACATCTTCTCCACGCTCGCTCACCATCCCTCACTGTTGCGTCGATGGCTGGTCTTCGCGACGCATGTTCTCGCCAAGAACTCGCTCACGCCTCGCGACCGCGAACTGTTGATCCTTCGAACCGGATGGCGTTGCAGATCGCAATATGAGTTCAGCCAGCACGCGGTGATTGCCCTCAGGTGCGAGATCAGCGCCGACGAGATGCAGCGAACCAAGTTGGCGGTGGCCGATGGCGCGTGGAGCGACGATGACGCCGCTCTGCTCAACGCTGCCGACGAGCTGCACGACGAGGCATGCATCAGCGACGGAACGTGGCGCCGTTTGGCAGCGCGACTCACCGATCAACAGCTCCTCGACGTCATCTTCACTGTCGGCAACTACCACATCGTGTCGTTCGCACTCAACAGCTGCGGCGTTCAACTGGATGACGGAGTTCGGCCAGCGCTGTAGAGACGAGGCTTGTCTGGGCGTCCGCTGGGCGTCGTCACCAGCTAGGGCGCACTATCCACCATCGCTCGCGCGGCGTGGGCTACAACTGTTTGCGTTGCCCAGTTCGCTCGACGGCCCGAACAGACGATTGGAGTTGACTTGACCGATCTCGTCCCTACCCATGCTCGTCATGTAGATGTCAAGGGGGGTGTGCGAACTCGGATCGTGCTCGACACCTCGGTGCTCGTGGCTGACCCAACGTGCATAGCGACCTTCGTCGGCGTCGACGTGGTGATCCCGCTGACAGTCATCGAAGAGCTCGACGGGCTGAAGAGTCGGGTCGACGACGTCGGCCGGGCTGCGCGCACCGCGCTGCGCACGCTCGAGGAGCTGCGCGTCAGCGCCGGTGGATCACTGGCGGATGCGACGCCCGTGGGTGACGGCTCGTCAGCCTGCACCGTCAAGATCGAGATCAACGGCGTGCAGAAGCACCTCCTCATCGAGCACGGCCTCGACCCGTCTGTTCCCGACAACCGCATCATCGGTGCGGCGCTCGGGCAACAGATGCACGGACCGACTTGTGTCGTCTCCAACGACGCCGCGCTGCGAATCAAGGCAGCGCACCTCGGCCTGCAGGCCGATGAACATCGACCAATCGGTCGGAGCCTGGCCACGCGACCGGCTGGATGGGGTACGTACGAGGCGGCCCACGAGGCGATCGACTGCCTCTACGCCGCTGGTGCCATCGCGGCCGATTCGATCCCAGCGTGCAGCCAGCTCCACGAGAACGGATTCGCGGTCCTGCGCGCAGGGTCGCAGTCCGCGTTGGCCCGCCGCGTCGATGACGACCTCGTGCTCCTGCATCACAACGCCCCGGAGGCGTGGGGTCTGCGGGCACGGTCGAAGGAGCAACGGTTCGCCCTGGAACTGATGCTCGATCCCGACGTCAGCGTCGTCGCACTCGACGGCCGTGCCGGAACCGGTAAGACACTCCTCGCAATCGCTGCGGGGCTCGAGCAGGTGGTGGAGAGCCGCCGCTACGAGCGCCTCGCGGTGTACCGCCCGCTGGTCCCTGTGGGGCGAGCGGAGGTCGGCTTCCTCCCGGGCACGCTCGAGGAGAAGCTCGATCCGTGGATGTCGGCCATCCATGATGCGATCGTCGCGCTCACGGACCAGCGAAGCAGCAGCGACGCCAACCGTTTGATCGACGAGTTGATTGGGCGAAACCAGCTCTCGCTCGAGTCGGTCACCTTCCTGCGTGGCCGATCGCTGCACCGCCAGATCGTGGTCGTCGACGAAGCCCAGAACCTCGAACCGACGACGCTCAAGACGGTCCTGACCCGCATCGGTGAAGGCACCAAGGTGATCTTCACGGGCGACACCAGCCAGATCGATGCCCCGTACATGGGCGAGTCCAACAACGCCCTCGCCGTATTGATCCAGGCGTTCGGCGGCCAACGGTGCTTCGGGCACATCACCCTGACATCGTGCGAACGCAGCGCCGTGGCCAGCCTCGCCGCAGAGCTGCTCTGAGCCATTCGGGGGCCTCGGTTGGGGCCACTTCATGGCTGTCACACCCCGGGCGTAGGGTTGGGGTCATGGATGCGGAGCTCGACGACATGCGGTTCGCGGTGGTCGACGTCGAGACGTCGGGTCTCTCCCTGCGTCGACATCACGTGCTGCAGATCGGCCTGGTCGTGGTCGACGGAAACGGCCGGGTTCTCGATCGCTGGTCCAGCTTGGTTGCCCCGCGCAGGCGCTGGTGGTTCCGGGTCGGTCCCGTCGGCATCCACGGCATCCGGCGGCACATGGTGCGCGACGCTCCCCCCGGCCGCGAGGTACTGACCGAATTGGCGGCGCGGCTCGGCGATGCGCACTTCGTCGCCCACAATGCGGCGTTCGACGCAGATTTTCTGCGCAAGGCCAGCAAGACGCACGGCGTTGTCATCCCCATCGTCGACCCTGTCTGCACGCTGACGTTGTCGCGTCGTCTCGACCCCGATCGCCAACTGTCCCATCGGCTCGCTGACCTCTGCGCGCGTTATGGAATCGAACTGGTGCGACCACACGACGCCCTTGCCGATGCCGACGCGACCGCGGCGGTGCTCCCGCACCTGTTACGAGCCCACGGCATCACCAGCGCCGATCAGCTGTCCGTCACGTCGTAGCGCGCCAGCAACTCCCTGGCCGCTTCTGCAGCGAGGTCGTGCCAACCGGCCGGTTCGAGAACCTCGGCGTACGGCCCCAGGCGCAACAGCAACGTTCGCAACCAGTGCTCGCTGGCCACTGCCATCCGCACGACCACCGCTCCGGCTTCCGCGCTCTCCACGCGCTCCTCGCGCTCCTGGCGCTCCTCGCGGAGTGGATAGCGCTCAGCTGCCCAATGGGCTTGAGGTGCGAGACGCAACACGACCGATGGCACATCTCCGTCCGCAAACCATTCGTCGCCGCTCGGCGGCACGGTGACACTCGACCCCTCCTGCGGTGGATCGATGGCGCCCGTGCGTTCCCACTGTTCGAATCGATCGATGCGAAAGGTTCGCGATTGTCCCGAGCGGCCGTCGTCGGCGATCACGTACCAGTTGCCTCGGTCGGCGAAGATCGAGCGCGGTGTGATCTCGCGCTCAGTCGCCTCGTCTCTGCTGGCCGACCAATAGCGGACTCGCAGTCGGGCGTTGTCGGTGACGGCCGCAGCCAACTCTTCGGTCGCCTCTGGTTGCGGAACGTCGACGACAACGCCATCGTCGCCGAGAACGGCCGCGAGCTTGTCGAGCGCTCTGGCCAAGGAACCGTCGGGGTCCGCACCCGGCAACTGCATTGCTGCCCGCGCCGATGAGAGCAGGGCGAAACCCTCCGGTGCAGTGAGCCGCAACGGTCGGGTGAACAACCGCGGCAGGCCGGCGTACACGACGCCCTCGTCGATGAACACGTCGATCATCTCGTCGATGAACGGGGGCAAACCACACAGCGCGGCCAGCTCGAGGTCGCCGACGAGCTCGGCCTCGGACAGCTCGAACCTGGCGGCCATCTCGGCAAGCGGTACCTCGCCGCGCTCCATCAGCCAAGGCAGCATGACCAGCAATCGACGCAACCGATCTCCGGAACGGCGCGGACCCCTTCGCGAGGTCATGACCGACTCGCAATCGAACGAAGCCACCGGATCAGGTCATCACGCACGTCCGCCGGTGCGACCACCTCGGCGTGGAGTCCCCACCCGAACAGCCATGAGCGAAAAGCATCGAGGTTGCTGCAGGGCACCTCCACCTCGACACCGCCATCGTCGAATCGACGAACAACCGATTCGTCGCCCAGCTCGCGGACCGCAAATGTGGCCCGGCTGTGGTCGATGCGGACGAATGCCGATCGGTCATCGCCGCCGAGCTCCTTCGGGTCGGCGGGGAACACGGCCCGTGGATCGAAGTTGGCGGGCCGCTCGAACCCGGCGGGTTCCCCTCTTTCAATCGCACCGTCGATGCGGTCGACCCGATACGTGCGCACGCCGTTGTGACCAACGTCGTGGCCGATCACGTACCAGAAGCCTTCGCGCAGTAGCAGGGCGTACGGGTGCAGCTCACGAGGTGCGGCGTGGTATCGGAACGCAACGGGTGCGCGAACGGCGATCGCTTCGCGTAGAGCCGGTAGCAGTTCCAGTTGTGGGAGGTTGGCCGTGATCGAGGCAGAGCTGTCGGCAACACCTCCGAGCTTGAACATGCCGAACTCCGCCTCGGTGGTGCGCGCCGCTGCAACTGCCACCTGCAGCGCACGACGTTCGTCTTCGGTCAGGTCGAGGTCGCGGAGCTCGTAGCGGCGGCGGTCGACTCGGTACGCCGTCTGCCCGGCCCGGGTGCCGCCGAGTACCTCGGTCTCGATGGGCACGCCGATGTCGCGGAGCAGACCCTTGTCGCGCTCGAACGCGCCGCGCATCGCCGCGTGTCCAGGTGGGTACTGGCCGCTCAACTGGTTGACGATGTCGTCGAGGGTCAGCGGCACGCGGGTTTCGAGCAGTAGCGCCAGCAGGTTCGTAGTGCGCTCGAGCTGATCGGCCATGTCCGGAGCGTAGGGAGTTTGAGGCGACATGGCATACCCTGAGCGCATGTCGGTGCTCGGCCAACTACCAACGGTCAGTGACAAGCGAATGGCGGTCCGAGTCACCCCCGACGCCCGTCGGCAGATCGCCGCGGGGCATCCGTGGATCTTCAACGAGTCGATCACATCGATCAGCCACCGAGGTGGCGTCGGCGATCTCGCTGTGATCTTCGACAACGATCGCAACTTCGTTGCCGTCGGGCTGTGGGATCCCGGCTCGCCGATCCGCATTCGAATCCTCCATCATGGCAAGCCGGCTAACATCGACACGGCGTTTTGGAAAAAGCGGATAAGCACGGCGATCGAGCGGCGGGCGGCAATCAGCGGTGACACCGACGGCTACCGCGTGCTGAACGGTGAGAACGACGGCTTCCCTGGCCTGATCCTCGATCGATACAGCGACACACTGGTGCTCAAGCTGTATTCGCCCGTGTGGATCCCCCATCTGCAATCGCTGGTCGCGGTGATCGGCGATGAGCTCCATCCCAGAGCGCTCGTCCTGCGCCTGGCGCGCACCATGGCCGACCAGCGGCTGTACGGCCTGACTGAAGGCATGGCTCTGATCGGCGACGTACCAAAGGGACCGATCCTGTTTCGCGAGAACGGTCTCGTGTTCGAAGCCGATGTCGTCAGCGGTCAGAAGACAGGTCATTTCCTCGACCAGCGCGAGAACCGGGCATTGGTCGGCTCGATGTCCGCAGGTATGCGCGTGCTCGACATCTTCTCCGCGACCGGTGGCTTCGGGGTGTACGCCGCAGCCGGAGGTGCGACCAGGGTCACCAGCGTGGATCAGAGCGAGCCGACACTCGCCGCCGCAGAGCGCAACTTCGCCCACAACGCATCCCTGCCCAATGTTCGTCATTGCGAGCATGACGCGATCGTCGGCGATGCCTACGAGGTGATGGATCGCCTCATTCAACGCCGTAAGCACTACGACGTCGTCGTCGTCGATCCCCCGGCGTTCGCCCAACGCAAGTCGAACGTCGATCGCGCCCTCCACGCCTACGGACAGCTCACCCAGCGGGCGGTGCAGCTGACGCGCCCCGACGGCCTCTTGGTGCAAGCCTCGTGTTCGAGCAGGATCACCGAAGAACAGTTCTACGCGACCGTCCGCGGATCGGCGCAACGCGCCGGGTACGACCTCGTCGAGCTACGTCGCACGGGGCACGCCGTCGACCATCCGGTGACGTTCGCTCAGGGCGGCTACCTGAAAGCGCTGTTCGCCCGAGTAACGCCGCTCGACTAGCTAGCTACCGCTTTCGTCGACAGCGCGGTGAGTGCGGTACCACTCGATCAGGGCAGTCGTCGATGCATCGTGGTGCGGCGGTTCGGTGCTCGTCAGCTCCGGTGTGATCCGGTTGGCCAACGCCTTGCCGAGCTCGACGCCCCATTGATCAAAGCTGTTGATGTCCCACACGCAGCCCTGCACGAACACGATGTGCTCATACAGTGCGATGAGCTGACCGAGCACGTTAGGAGTCAGCCGAGGGGCAAGGATGGTGGTGCTGGGACGATTGCCGGGGAACACCCGATGCGCTTGTTGATGCTCCGGGATCCCCTCGGCGATCACCTCATCGAGTGTCTTGCCGAATGCCAGAGCCTCGCCCTGGGCGAACAGGTTGGCCATCAGCAGGTCATGCTGCTCCAGTAGTGGATTGTTGGGTTGGCCGAAGCCGATGAAGTCGATCGGCACGAGCCTGGTCCCCTGGTGCAGCAACTGGAAGAAGGCGTGCTGGCCGTTCGTTCCGGGCTCGCCCCATACGATCGGACCGGTGGTCGTCGACACCGCTGAGCCATCGAGGCGCACGCTCTTGCCGTTCGATTCCATGTCGAGCTGCTGAAGATACGCGGGGAAACGGCGCATCGCGTGGGCGTACGGAAGCACCGCCTTCGTCTGCGCACCCATCACGTTGGCGTACCAGACGCCGAGCATGGCCATGAGCACGGGTGCGTTGACATGCAGCGGAGCCTCGACGAAGTGCCGATCGATCGTGTAGAACCCATCGAGGAACTGGCGGAAACGGGCCGGCCCGATCGAGAGCGCCAACGAGAGGCCGATCGCCGAATCGACCGAGTAACGCCCGCCGACCCAGTCCCAGAAACCGAACATGTTGTCGGTGTCTATGCCGAAGGCAGCAACTTCCTTCGCGTTGGTGCTGACCGCCACGAAATGCTTGCCGACAGCATCTTCGCCGAGCGCCGCCGTCAGCCAGTGACGTGCCTGGCGGGCGTTGGTCAGCGTTTCGATCGTGGTGAAGGTCTTCGAGCAGACGATGAACAGAGTCGTAGCTGGATCGAGGCCGGCGAGGTTGTCGGTCATGTCGTCGCCATCGACGTTGCTGACGTAACGACAACGCAGGTTCTGGTCGTCGAACGACTCGGTCGCAAGATACGCCATCGCCGGGCCGAGATCGCTTCCGCCGATCCCGATGTTGACAACGGTCTGCATCGCCTGGCCCGTCGCGCCGCGCCATGCCCCGCTGCGCACGCGATCCGAGAACGCTGTCATCCGCGCGAGGACATCATGCACGTCGGCGACGACGTTGTGCCCGTCTACGTTGATCACCGTGTCACGCGGAGCACGCAACGCCGTATGCAGCACGGCCCGTTGCTCCGTGACGTTTATTCGTTCGCCTGCAAACATCGCCGCCCGACGGGCATCGACACCAGCAGTGGCGGCGACTGCCAACAGCCTGCGCACAACCTCGTCATCGATCAGGTTCTTCGAGTAGTCGATCAGCAAGTCACCGGCCTGGAGCCGATAGCGAACAGCCCGCCGCGGATCGTCGGCGAACAACGTGCGCAGGTCGGCCGGAGGATCCGTCGACTGCAGCGCCGACCATGCCGATGTCGTCGTGATGTCCATTGTCGCCAGACGCTAGCGAGCCTGGTACGGCAAGCGCGCTGCGGCTGCTGCGTCGAGCACGACCAGCGTGTTGGAACGACTGACCCGCTCGACCGGAAGCGAAATGTCGTGCAGCAGCCAGCGTTCGACGATGGTTGCCTTCTCCGTGCCCGTGGCCAACACCACACGATGGCGCGCGGCGTTGACGGCCCGAGCGGTGAGGGTCATTCGAACCCGTCCTTTGAACTTCGCCGTGACCGCCACGACACCCGCTGCGTCGACGACCGGATCGCCGGGGGGCCACGACGCCGTGTGACCATCATCGCCAAGACCGAGATGAACGACGTCGATGCGATCCGGTAGAAGGGTTGCGTATCGGTGACTGGCGGATTCGAGATCGTCGTCCATGACCGGCATCAGGTTGATCGTCGCGCCTCGCGGACGCAACACATCGAGCAACGCCGCATTGCGGTCGGGGTCTCCATGAGGTGCGACACGCTCGTCGACCTGGAACACGCTTGTCGATTCCCAGGGCACAGGGAGCTCGGCCAGCGCGGCGAGCATCAGTGCGGGCGTTGAGCCCCCGCTGAACGCGACCGTTGCCAGAACCCGTCGTTTGACGCTGTTGCGCAGCTGACGGGCTATCCGTGCCGCGGCTTCCTGCGCCGCGGCCTGCGGATCGGGGGCGACAACGATGTCCATCGACTTTGAGCCTTTCGCTGCGCCTAGGTTCGTGCGGACGTCAACTCGTACTCTACGAAACGTGCTCAACGCCGACGCAGTCAACGCCCTCCAGAACCGCATCCGCGCCGAAGTCGACGATGGCCATTCCACCGCGGCCCAGTTCGCGCTCGGGTTGCAGGGCGAGCCGGTCGCCGGCGGCTCGTTCGGAACCGCTACGTCGGAGTCGAGGTTCGTGATCTTCTCGGCGACGAAGGTGATCGTCGCCATGGCGTTGCTCCCTCATCTCGCCGATAGCAGCATCGAGCTGACGGCTCCGGTTGCCCGTTATCTGCCGGAGTTCGGTGCCAATGGCAAGGAGGGCGTCACGGTCCTCCAACTGCTGACCATGCAAGGCGGTTTCCCACAAGCGCCGATCGGGCCGGATCATTGGGCGAGCAGCGAGGGACGTCGCCAACAGTTCGCGGAATGGTCGCTGTCGTGGCCTGCGGGAACGCGTACCGAGTACCACCCGATCGCAGCTCACTGGGTGATCGCCGAGCTGATCGAAACGATGTCGGGACGGCCGTATGCCGATGTGATCAACCAGCGGGTGGCTGCCGCCGCCGGCGTTCCTGACGTGCTGGGAGTTGCCGACCCACCGGCGGCGGGCGGATCGGTCGTGACCATTCGTACAGCCGGCTCCGTCCCTGACCACGATCTTCTCGTTGCGGAGTTCGGTCGGGAGGAACTTGTTCCCGACACGACCGTCTCGCCGGAGCTGCTGCTGAGTCTCAACGATCCCCGAGCGCAGGCTGCCGCCATTCCCGGCGGAGGCGGCGTTGCTCGGGCCATCGACGTGGCGATGATCTACCAATCCTTCGTTCACAATCCCCGCGAAGCGCATCCGCCGCAGTGGCTGGCAGATGCCACCGGAACGATTCGCAACGGCAGTGTCAGCGCCAGTGATGGTGTACCGGCCAACCGCACCATCGCAGGCATCGTCGCCGGCTCGGATGGGATGAACGACTATCGCTGGTTTCCACACGCACCACGCGCATTCGGCCAACCGGGGGCCGGTGGTCAGCTCTGCTGGGTCGACTGCGAGAGTGGGCTGTCGTTCTGCTTCCTGCACGACACATTGCAGCTCGACCCCAGCCATGACCTGCGCCGCTGCCGTGACCTCAATGCGCTGGCGATCGCCTGCGTCCGTCCGTAGCTTCCCGGTGAACGGCAGCATCGCCCGGTGAACGGCGACTCAAGAAATTCTCACCAGAACGGCATCGTCGCCGGTATCGCTGCGTATCTGATCTGGGGTGCGCTGACGCTCTACTGGCGCCACCTCGAGTCGTTCGACGCAGTGGAACTGATCGGCTGGCGAGTGATCTGCGCGGCAGTGCTGATGGCCATCGTCTTGTCGCTCTCGCATCGATGGCAACACCTGCGCCCGGTGCTGAGAGACCGCCGTCTGTTCGGCTCCGTCGTGATGTGTGCCGTCATCCTCACCGTCAATTGGACGACGTATGTGTGGGCGGTGGTTCACGACCACGTCATCGAAACCGCGCTCGGCTACTTCCTCTCACCGCTCGGAACAATTGCCGTCGGCGTGATCGTCTTGCACGAATCGCTCGGCCGAGCTCAGCAGTTCGTGTTCGCGATCGCGGTCGTCGCCGTCGCGATCTTGACCTTCAGCTACGGCCGGGTGCCGTGGCTCGCGCTGATCATCGCTACTTCGTGGGTCGCATACGGCTACCTCAAGAAGCACGTGCCCCTGACACCCGTCGAGAGCATGGCGGCAGAGAGCTTCATCGTTCTGGTGCCCGCCGTCATCGCTGTCATCATCCTCGCGAACCATGGCGGCAGCATTCCTCGAACTGCCACAGGACTCGAGCTCGCACTGGTGCTGTGCAGTGGCTTGGCGACGATCGTTCCACTGACCCTCTTCGCCTACGCCGCGCAACGTGTTCCGTTGACGGTGATTGGCCCGCTCAACTACATCGTGCCGACGATCAACTTCTGTCTGGGCTGGCTCGTCTTCCACGAGGCCCTGCCCGTTTCACGAATCGTCGGATTCGCCCTGGTGTGGATCGGACTGGCAATTGCCTCGGTAGACGCCGCTCGTCGCTCGCGACTCAGGTCAGCACGTGCTGACCCCCTTCCTGTCTAGGAATCCGCCACACTGGTGGCCGAACGAAGGGACCGACCAACCATGAAACCGATCGTCGCCGGACTATTCGCATCCATCACGGCACTGACACTGCTGTCGGCGTGTGGCAGCGACAGCAAGACCGCGGCCCCGACAACGAATGGCACGGTGCCCGGATTCACGTTCCCGGACGAAGCTTCTTTGCCAACCGACCTGTCGCTTCCCAGCGACTTCACCATTCCGCAGCAGACCATCGATCTGATGATCACGCAGTTCGAGGCAGCCGGGATGAAGGTCGACAAGGCCTGCTTCACGGCATTGCTGTCGGATGATTCTGTGCGCAAGCTGGTCCAAGCCGGTAACGCCGGAACGCCCACGCCTGAACTGACCAAGAAGTTCTTCGCCTGCCTGTCGACCTGAGGCCGACAGGCAGACAAACGCTCAGCTTTCGAATTGTGTGATCGGGTCGCCGATCTCCGTGAACGTCTGCGAGGCGACGCTCCACTGCAGCACCTGCAGCGATTGGAACGAAAATGGATCCTCAGCGCCGTTCATCTTGTACTGAACACCCGGGCGCACCAGCGACGGCGTGAACGTGAGGTTGCGGGCTGCCTCGATGATCGACTTGCGGCTGAGAGTGCCCGTCTTGAGGGCCGCGTTCAGAATGGCGACGGTCGATTCGCCGACGCTCCATCCGGCCTCGGTGACACCGGGGTCGCCCGCCAGGCCCGCCGCTGCATAGGCGTCGAGGAACGCCTTGATGCCGGGATTCGTAGCATTCTTCGGGTCGTTGGAATCGACGAGGTTGTTGGAGGTGTAGACACCTTCGGCAGCAGGACCGGCCAGCCCGAAGAACAACTTCGAGGCACAGGTGTTGGTGACGAACACCAGTGGCGCCCAGCCGGCGGTCTGCGCCTCGGCCCGTGACAACTCGCCGAGGAATGCCGGGCACTGCAGCCCGAGCGGGATTGCGATGATTGCGTCGGGGGTCTTGCCGGCGATGCTGCCCACCTGCGTCACAGGCGGATCGTTGACGTCGGGCTCGACGGTCTGCTCGTCAACAATGTTGAACCCGAGCTCTGTGGCCTTCTTCTTGAACTCGTCGATGTATGCCTTGCCGAACTCGTTGTTGATGTAGTACAGCGCGACGTTGGCGCCGGGCTTCAGCTCGTTGAGCTTCGTCGCATAGATCGAAGCCTCGATGTTGTAGGGAACGAGCGCACCGGTGGTCCACGGATAGTCGGCGATCTGGCCCCACGACGGTGACCCAGTCAGGTTGAGCAGTTGCGGGATGCACTCCTCGTTCAACGTGTCGCGAACTGCGAGGTTGTTGGGCGTCCCGATGATGCCGGCGAACATGTCGACCCCATCGTCGATCAGGCCGTTGACCACACCAGGGGTCTGGGTGGCGTCGTACTGGTCGTCGCGGATGTCGGCAGTCAGCGTGTAGCCCGGCAGCAGGCCCTTCTCGCTGGCCATGTTGAGGTAGAGCTGGAAGCCGTCCTTGACCGGACCGAATGCCGCAGCGGGGCCACCTGACAGGGGCATTGCCGAGCCGATCTTGACGGTGCCCTCGATCGGCTGCTCTGCGCGTGCCGGGTCGGAGCACGTCGACGTGTCGACCGTCCAGCCGGCAGGAGCCGCCGGCTCGGTTGCTGCGGTGGTGCCGCCAGTCGACGCTGCCGTCGTCGCGCTGGCCGCGGTGGTTTCGGTGGCGCCTGTGGTTCCACCAGTGGTCCCAGCCGGGGACGAACTCGTGGAATTGCCCCCGCCTCCGCAGGCAACCAGCACGAGTGCCGCTGTTGCTGCGAACGCATACAAGCTCTTTTGGCGCTTTGTCACGTCATTCCCCC
>JANMRB010000270.1:0-1615 GCA_031370825.1 Ilumatobacteraceae bacterium | reverse complement strand
ACCGGCGCGAACTACCGGGTTCGCGTGTACGACGTTCCAAGCGGGCAGCTCGACCCGAACATCGTGGTCGACAAGAGCGACGGCGCCGCGGTCATGGCCGGAATCCGCCTGTCGGGCATCGCCTCGCCCGACGGCCAGTGGCTGTACAGCGTGTACGCCCGCCCGAACAGCGGCGCGTTTATCCACGCGCTCAACCTCACGGGCAGCTATGCCTTCTGTCTCGATTTGCCCGGCTCTGGCTACGAGAAGAGCTCTGACGAGTTCCAGTGGTCGCTTGCCATGAACGCCGACGGAACGAAGATCTACGCGGCCAACGGCGCTAAGGGGATCGTCGCGGAGGTTCAATCCGACCCAGGCGGCGCCCCAACGGTTCTTCGCATAGAGCACGTCAATACGCCAACGGCATCCTTCGGCCAGTTCTTTCAGGAAGTCGAGGCCAAAGAGCTCGCCACGGGCGGCCTGGTGATCAGCCGCGACGGCCAGACCCTGGTCATGACCGGAAAGACGGGCCTGGTGTGGTTGGACGCAACAACGCTTCGCGCGCGCAGCCACCACCTCGCGACCTGGACTGTGTGGAGTCTCGGCTTGAGCCCGGACGGAAGCACGCTCTACGCGCTGAACAACGCCGGCACCATCGCGGAGCTGTCGATGTCGAACCCCGGCACGCCGACGACCTTTGGGGCCAGCGGCGCGCAACCGATGGCGCTGATCAGGGTCGATTCGCCTCCGGCTCCTTAGCGACGGGCTCGTAGCCCCGACAACGCACGACGGGTAGGCGCGGGTAGCGTGGAAAGGTCGGGTCGGTGCGCGACAGCTCGCACATCCAGAACGTGGCGCGCGGCGCCGGAACGGTTCGAGAGTGTTTGCAGGATGCGCAAAGACCGATTTGCATCAGACGAGGGCGAGCGCTTTCTGCAGCCTCTCGAAAGAGCTGGCGATTCCGTATCGCTCGCCCAGCTCCTTGACTCGCGCCGGGTCGTCGGGATAGTGATCACGCCGGCCGCGCGGAACCTCGATGTCGAGGTCGGTCACCGGCGGCACTATGCGCCGCGCTTTGTCCAGGTACTCGGCGTCCGTGGATCGAAAGATGCCTGCCTCGAGCATTGCCCCGACAGAGCCGTGCCGGCGAACCAGGTCGGCCGCCTTCTTGGCGCCGATCCCTGCCACGCCCGGCAGGCCATCCGATGGATCGCCGCGCAGGATCGCGAAGTCGGCGTAGGCGCGACCTGGGATCGAGTAGCGGCGCTCCACCTCGGCCTCATCGACGACCGCGAGGCCCGTCTTCTCTGGGTATAGGACGATGATCTCGCGATCACGAATCAAGCTGAAGAGATCCCGGTCCCCGCTGTAGATCTCGATGGGGACGTCGACACGGCTAACCAGGGATGCGATGACATCCTCGGCTTCGTATCCGGATACGCCAAGGGCGTCAATGCCGACCGCCTCGAGGCATTCCATGATCACGGGCATCTGCGGCTCCAGTAGCGGCGGCACAGGTTCGGCGGTGCGATGCTCTTTGTAGCTCGGCAGCAGCTCGACACGCCAATCGGGCCGCCAGTCTTCGTCGGTCGCCAATGCCGTTCGCCTCGGCCTCCGCTCGGTGATGAGGCGAGCG
>JANMRB010000263.1:0-26050 GCA_031370825.1 Ilumatobacteraceae bacterium | reverse complement strand
GCGTTTGCCTCGTCGGACCGCATCACCCATTCCCGCGCCTCCTCGGGGGACTTGCCGAACTCGATGTGCCGGTCGATGAGCCGCGGCACGCGCACAGCGCTGTCGACGTCCACGAACCAGACCTCGTCGAGCGACGGTCTCACTGCATCCCACGGCGCACGGTCCAGCAGTAGGTAGTTGCCTTCCGTGATCACCAACGACACATCGGGTTCGACGGTGATCGCATCAGGAACCGATGCGCTCGCTGCACGGTCGTACCGCGGCGCCGTGACGACTTCATCAACGGTCTGACGTCGAATCCGTCCGAGCAGCGCGACGTATGCGTCGGTGTCGAACGTGTCGGGGGCACCCTTGCGGTCGCGCCGGCCGAGCCGTGTCAGCTCGTCGTTGGCCAGGTGGAACCCATCCATCGGTATCACCACGCTCGATCGCACGGCCGAGACAAGCGCTGACGACAAGGTCGACTTCCCGGCACCCGGGCACCCGGCGATGCCGAGCAGAGTACGACCGCGGCGCGCCAACGTTGCCGCACGATGAACCGCTTCATCGACCGTCAGTTCCATCACGGTCGCGCGGGCCGCCACTTCTCGCCGAGCTCGTCGCGGTGTGGCGGTTGAGCACCGACTCGGCAACAGTTGACCGCAGAAACCTCGACCGCGGCTTCGACCGCACTGCGCACCGCGTCGCGGTCTCCGAGGTCGTCACGACCGAGACCGGCTTGATCCCACCAGGCCGCGAAGGCGCCGCCAAACGAGTCTCCGGCTCCGATGGTGTCGACGACCTCGACCGCCGGCACTGGAACAATCGCCGGTTCGCCCGCCGGCCAATGAACTTGCACGCTCCGTCCGCCATCCGTGTGCAGAACCAAGCTGGCTCCGCCCTCCAGCAGGTCGCGTATCCCTGCCGGGTGGTCGTCGGGTGCGATGAAGTCGAGATCGTCGGTGCTGACCTTCACGACGTCGGCGCGCCGCAACATCCGCCCGAGTCGGGCCAGGTAGCCGACGCGATCAGGGGTGACCCGTGGCCGGCAGTTCGGATCGAGCAGGACGAGGATGTCGTCACTGATGTCCCTGACGATCGCCTCGAGCGTCGAAGCCATGGGCTCCAGCACGAGACCGAGCGTGCCGACGTGCAGGATGGACACCGGTTCGGGGAAGGGCAGCGGGTAGAGGTTCGGTGCGGCGGTATCGGAGATGTAGAACCGATAGCTCGCCGCGCCACGCTCGTCGAGCTCGGCAGAGGCCAACGTGGTCGGTAGTTCCGTGAACTGCACCAACGAATCATCGACGTGATCGGCGAGCAACTGGTTGTGCAGAAGCGTCCCGAATCGGTCTCGCGACAGTGCGCCGAGAAACGCGACGTCACTTCCCAGCCGGCCGACCGTCCTGGCACTGTTGAACGGGCCGCCGCCCAGTTTGGCTGCGACCGCACCGTCGGGATCGACGACCAGATCGACCAGTGCCTCGCCACCGACGATGATCATCGTCCGCCATCATGTGTGGTGGGTGGATTCATCGCCTGGACGCTATACCGACACCTCGCTGCGGGGTGCCGATGATGGTGCCGGAATGGTTGGCAGGGTGAAGCCGACGGTACTGCCACCGCCGCGCCGCGATTCGGCGAACACGGTGCCACCGTGGGATTCGACGATGTCGCGGACGATCGCCAAGCCGAGGCCGGACCCTGGCAGGCTGCGCGAGGCGACAGAGCGGTAAAAGCGATCGAAGATGTGCGGCAGATCCTCGGTGGGTATTCCAGGACCGCGATCGCTGACCGCCAACCGGCCGCCCTCGACCTCGACCTCGATCAGGCTCGTGTCGTCCGATCCGACAGGGCTGAACTTGGCTGCGTTGTCGATGAGGTTGAGGACGGCTCGGTCGATCGCAGCGGGTCGGCACGAGACCAACGACCCGTCGCCGACCACCGAGATCGCCCGCCCGGTTCGCCTTCGAACCCGTGCCGCCGCGAGCTCGGACAGCGAGGTCAGATCGCATTCCTGTGTGGGCTCGTCGTCGCGCCGATCCGTGGCCAACTCGACAAGCTCGTTGACGAGTGAGGTCAACTCCCTGGTCTCGCTGTCGAGATCGTCGACCAGCTGCTGACGTGCTTCGGGAGCAAGGTTGTCGAGACGGCGAAGCACCGCGACGTTGGTTCGTAGGCTCGTCAACGGTGTGCGCAGCTCGTGCCCTGCGTCTTGAACCAGTTGGTGTTGTTGATCTCTGCTGCGGGCAAGTGCGCCGAGCATCCCATTGAGCGCCATGCCAAGCCGCCCGGTCTCGTCGGAGCCGCCGACCGGCACCTCCACGTCGAGGCGGCCGGTGCTGGCGACATCGTCAGCCGCCTGAGTGAGGCGTACGAGGCGACGCGTGACCTGACGACCGATCAGCCAACCTGCGATCGCCGCAGCCGCGATGACGAATGCGACGGACAGCAACGTCCGCAGACGGATGACGTGCAATGCCCGTTCGGTCTCGCGTGCGGAGCGAGCGATCTGCACCGCACCGCCACCCTGGATCGGCACGGTCAGCATCCGGAACGCCTCGCCATCGATCGTCACGTCACGGGGCTGGCTGGACCCCGAGAACGAGCCGCTGGCGACAGCGAGATCGGAATCATCGACCGGCAGTGCGCCAGATTGGGGCGATCGCACGATGGTGCCGTCCCCGGCGACGACTTGGGCGAGAACCGAGTCGAACACGCGAGGCGGAGCTGTGTCGCCGTCGTGGTCAGTATCAGTCGGTCCGCCAGGTCCTGGAAACGCCCCGAGCCCCGGACCACGGCCGAAGTAGCGCGCCAACTGGCCGGGATTGGCGGCAGCATCTCGCAACGAGCGATCGACCACTTCGTTCAATTCGTGGCGCGTGCTGACGTACGACGAGACGCCGACTGCAGCGGTCGCGCAGGTCGCCAACAGTACGAGAGCCAGCACGATCTTGAGTCGGAGGCTCACGACGACCGTGCCGAGTACCCCACACCACGCACGGTGTGGATGACCTTGAGCTCGCCCGGGAGCTCCAACTTGCGCCGGAGGTACGAGATGTACACCGCAAGGTTCTTGCTGTCGGGGCCGAAGTCGTAGCCCCAGATGCGGTCATAGATCGTCGAGTGATCCAGCACGATCCCCTGATTTCGCAACAACAGCTCGAGCAGATCGAACTCCGTCTTGGAGAGCTCGATCTCGCGCTCGCCGCGCCACACCCGCCGTGAGGTGGGATCCAATCGCAGGTCGACGAGCTGCACCGCGTCGCTGTCGCTGTTGTCGTCGCGCTTGGTTCGCCTCAGCAACGCCCGCAACCTGGCAAGCAACTCGTCGAGATCGAACGGCTTGGCCAGGTAGTCGTCGGCGCCGGCGTCGAGACCAGCCACCCTGTCGGGGGTCTCGGTGCGAGCGGTCAGCATCAGCACCGGTAGCCGATTGCGTTCGGCGCGCAGCACCCGGCAGACGGTCAGACCGTCGATGTTGGGCATCATCACGTCGAGTATGGCGACATCGGGTTGGGCCGACTCGATCAGCGACAACGCCGTGTTTCCATCGCTCGCCTGGACGACGTCGTAGCCCTCGAGTCCGAGGGCTCGGGTCAGGGCGTCACGAATGGCCCGATCATCGTCGGCGATCAAGACTCGGGCGCTCATCGTCACTCATTCTGACCGGCCGGGATGGCGAGGGAGGAAGCCATCCCGGCCGAGCCGAGAATTCAGCTGCCGACTGTGGTCGGAGTGGAGGTGTCGGAGCCGGTCGTACCTGTGTCGTCGGCGTCGTTGTCGTCACCGTGACGACCCGGACCACCGAAGCCGGGCCCACCGAAACCGGGGCCGCCCGCTGGAATGGCATTGTTGACGAATCCGGTGACCATCGTGGTGAGATCGGCCAATCGGGTATCGGCCTGCGCCTGTGTGATGTTGCCGGCGGTGACTTCTGCGTTGATCTTGGTCGTCGCCTCGGCGACGATGGCGTCGATCACGTCTTGGGCGGTCTTGCCCTTGCTGACGGCGAGGTCAGCGATCATCTGGCCGCTCTCCAGGGCGGTGCGAACCTCATCGGTCGTGATGCCGAGCGTCGTAGCCACCACGTCAAGGCCGAAACCGATACGGCCGCCGGGCCCACGATGACCGCCCATCGGGCCGCCTCTCATCGGACCATCAGCAGGCCGGGCAGCCACGAGGGCAGCGACGACCTTGTCGGCTTGATCCTGCGTGATCGTGCCGTCATCGACAAGCGGTTTGAGCACTTCCTGCAACCGTGTCGAAGGATCAGGGCGAATTGGATCAGCGGGGTCGGCGGCTGTCGTGCCAGATGTGTCGGTTGTCGCGTCGACCGCCGCTGCGGTTCTCGATGCAGCTCCGGCATTGCCCGACAGCTCGAGAATCAAACCGGCGCCTGCCCCAGCGACCAAGCCGATCGCCAGACCCGTTCCTGCAAGCCTCTTGTTCATTGCGTGTCTCCAATTCAGTAGGGAATGACGAGTGCATCATCGACCTCGCGGGTGAGGTATCTACCGGTGGCGAGTAAAAGCGCGGTGAGAAGACGATCAAGCCCTGTCCAGGCCTGACGGTCGGTCACGGTCGAAGGCATCGATCAACTTCAGCAGTGCCTGCTCGACGACCTCGGGAAGTGCTGGGTGGATCCACACCTGGCTGCATGCCATCTCGTCGACCGTGTTGCCGAGGTGCATCCCCTGCACCAGCATCTGCACCAGCATCGACGCCTGATAGCCGATGATGTGCGCGCCGAGCAGGGTGCGAGTGGACGGATCACCGATCAACTTGCAGAAGCCAGTGGTGTCTTCCAGCGCCCACCCGTACGCGGCATCCCCGTAGGGATGGGTGATCACCGACACCGGCCGATCCAGGGACTCGGCCTGGGCTTGGGTCAACCCGACGGCGCCGATCTGCGGGCTGCCGAACACAGCGTGGGGCGCCGGGCGTGCATCGAGCTTGCGCAGATCCTCTGGGTGCAACAGGTTGTGGCGTACGACCTTGGCCTCGCCATTGGCCATGTGCTTGAGCTGGTACCGGCCGTTGATATCGCCCATTGCCCAAACCCCGGCAGCGCTGGTGCGCCCGTAGTCGTCGACGACGATCTCGCCCATCGGTCCGACATCGATGCCGGCCGCCTTGGCGTCGATCTGATCACCGTTGGGCTGTCGTCCGGCGGCGACCAACAAGCTGTCACCTTCGAGAGTGATGTCTCCGCGCTCGGTCGTCACGTGCAGGCCGATCCCCTCTGCAGTCATGTACGCACGCCTCACCCGCGCGCCGAGCACCAACTCCAAACGGTCGGCGACGAGCTCGGTGTATCTCTGCGAGATGTCGTGGTCCTCGGCACCCAGCAATCGGTGCCCGCGATTGACGATCGTGACACGGGACCCGAGCGACCGGAAGACGTGACTCAGTTCGGCAGCGATGAAGCCGCCCCCGAGCACCAGCAGGTGCTTCGGCTGATGCGGCACCCGCAGGATGGTGTCGCTGGTGTGGTAGGGCACCTCGTCGATGCCGTGGATGTCGGGGATGTACGACCTGGCACCGGTCGCGATCACGACTCGATCGGAGGTGATCGTCGCACCATTGACTTCCAACGTGCGTTCACCGACGAACTTGGCGTGGCCTTCGAACACCGTCACGTGGGGCAGCCCGAGCCGATATTGACGACCTGCCTCCACGACCGGATCGATCCTGCCGAAGATCCGTTGCACGATCGCCGGCCAGTCGGCCGACTCGAAGTTCGTCGTCACGCCGAACACAGGAGCGTTGTCTCGGGCGGCCGACTCGGCGACATCGGCCGCGTAGACCAGCATCTTGGATGGCACGCAACCCCGGTTCAGGCACGTCCCCCCGAACAGCCACCGCTCGATGATCGCGATCCGCCAGTCGTCCATCTCGCTGCTGATCACGGAGTTGCCGGAGCCGGTCCCGACGATGATCAGGTCGTACTTTTCGGTCGTCACAACATCAGCCTTGCAGCTGGTGCTGGCAGAATTGCTGTGTGCCCGCCATCGATCAGGTCCAGCCGATGGACTCGTGCCTGCACGTCACATGGGATGACGGAGTCGAGAGCTGGTATCCGTGGCTCTGGTTGCGCGATCACGCACACGACGATGCAACGATCCACCCCGTCACCAAGCAGCGCCAACTCGATACCGCCGCGCTGCCATCCGACCTGCGAGCCACCTCTGCCACTGCCGACAACGGTGTGGCCAGGATCACCTGGCAAGGAGGTTCGGAGGTTTCGGAGGTGCCGGTCGACTTCCTGCGCCGGTTCCGGTCCCCCGGCGCCGCTCGAATCGCGACAACACCAGAACCGGTGCTGTGGGACGCGGCAGTGATCGCCGGGTCCCCGCTGCGGGTCGCCTACGACCGTGTCATCGGCAGCGACGAAGGTGTGCGTCAATGGTTGTCGATCGTGGCCACCTACGGATTCGCTGTGGTCACGGGCACGCCACCGACCACAGCCGCAACCGAGGCATTGATCCGTCAGGTGGGCTACGTCCGTGAAACGATCTTCGGCGGCTTCTGGGAGTTCACAGCAGACCTGTCGAAGGCCGATCTGGCGTACACGACGACGTATCTCCCCGCGCACACAGACGGGACCTACAGCCACGACGCGCCGGGATTGCAGATGTTGCACTGTCTGCATTTCGACGGAACGGGCGGCGAGTCGACACTTGTCGACGGCTTCAAGATCGCCGAAGTGCTCCGATCAACCGAGCCCGAGTTGTTCGACGTGTTGTCGACGATTGCGATCCCCGGCCAGTACATCGGTGACGGCTCACATCTCATGGCTGCTCGTCCGGTTTTCCGGCATGATCACAACGGCACGCTGGTGCAAGTCTCGTACAACAACTCGGACCGCGCGCCGTTCCTGCTGCCACCGGACGACATGGCTCGGCTGTACGCGGCGTTGCGCGCGTTCGATCGACTCGCCAACAGCGAATCGATGCAGTGGAGCCAAGTTCTGCGACCGGGCGACGCGCTGCTGTTCGACAACTGGCGCACGCTCCACGGGCGGCGCGCCTACACCGGCAGGCGCACCTTGTGCGGGGCGTACATCAATCACGAGGATTTCGAGAGCCGACTGCGGACGGTCGGGTGAGCGACCGCACGACCGGGACCGAAGAGATCACCGACGGCGACGTCACGTGGCGTTTCGATCGGGCGTTCCTGACATCGAACTGGACGTGCATCTGGGGTCGTGGGTGCAAAGGCATCCTCGACGTGCCAGCCGAGGATCTCAACCAGGGGTGCTGTTCGATCGGGGCCGAGTTGGCGGATGCCGAAGAAGCAATGACGATCTCTGCGCTGGCTGCGACGCTCGATCCCGATCTCTTTCAACATCGCGACGCGATGGACGACGACGACGTTTTCAGCGACGACACGCGCACCAACACGAAGATCGTCGACGGTGCTTGCATCTTCCTCAACCGTCCGGGTTTCGAGGGTGGTGAAGGTTGCGCGCTGCATCTTGGCGCGTTGCGTGCCGACGAGTCGCCGACCGGATGGAAGCCGTCGGTGTGTTGGCAGTTGCCCCTCAAGGTCGACTGGCAGGTGTCGGCCGACGGTTCCGAAACCGCAAACGTGCGCGGCTGGGAGCGACGTGACTGGGGCGACGAGGGCGAGACCATGCACTGGTGCTGCACCGAGGGATCCGAGGCGTACGTGGGCGACCGGCCCGTGGTCGAGTCGCTCGCGGACGAACTGACGGAGATGATCGGCCGAGATGTCTACGTCGAACTTCGCCGGCGCCTGCGCTGAACATCCTGAGCTGAACATGAGGGGTGCTAGTACCAACGTCCAGTAGGACGCGTCAGCAACTTCGGTCACGCTGTCCCCGACGAGAGGGGGCTTGCTTCAGTGGCCACAGTAGCGACCAACAACCTGAGAACCAGCGCGCTCGGGCACGGCACTGTGCACCCCGTTCGTCCACTGATGACCGCACAGGTTCGCCGTTACTGGCCGGCGCTGCTCGTCGGCTCGGTGCTCACCGTGTTGCAGGTTGCGACGAGGCTCGCCGAGCCGTGGCCGCTCGGTTGGCTGGTCGACCACGCGCTGACTGGAGCGCCCCGCGGGAGCGGCTCGATCCGCAACGATCTGTGCATTGCCGTGGGCAGTTTGGCTGGCATCGTCGCCGCCGGTGCCCTCTTCCAGTACTGGTCGACACGGCTGTTGTCGTCGGCCGGCCTGCACGTTGCCAACGACCTGCGCGGTAGGGCGTTCAACCACCTGCACAGGCTCTCGCTCGGGTATCACAAGAACCAGCAGGTCGTAGATCTCACTGCTCGAGTGACCGCCGACGTTGACCACACACAGGACCTGTTGGTCCAGCTTTTCGCGAACCTGCTACCCAACCTCGTTCTCACAGTCGGAATGTTGGCTGTGATGTTTGTGATCGACCCCTTCCTGTCCCTCTTGGCGCTCACGACCACACCGCTTCTCGCCTTGGTGATCCATCGCTCGCGGCGTCCGCTCAGCGAGGCCTCGCAGCGCGTTCAGCGCGCCGATGGAGCAGTGACGTCGCTGGCGACAGAGAGCTTCGGGGCAATCGGGCTGGTGCAGGCTTTCACGCTCGAGCGAGAGCAGTCCGGACGCTTCGAGAAGTTGTCGGGCGACAGCCTCAACGCGGGCGTCGAGGCTGTTCGGCTGCAGGCCCGGTTCGCACAGACGGTCGACGCTGCTGGGCTCGTATCGATGTTGATCGTCTTGTGGGTCGGCGCCGACAGGGTTGCCAGCGGGCAGATGGAGCTCGGCGTGCTGTTGATCTTTCTCACCTACGTCGGGTCGTTGTACCGGCCGGTGAAAGCACTTTCCGGACTGACACAGATCTTCACAAGAGGAACGGCCGCGGCTGAGCGAGTCGAAGAGCTTCTGGCCACCGAGCCCGACATCGAGGAGCATCCGGAAGCGACCATGGCCCCACCGTTCAGGGGGCACATACGGTTCGACGACGTCACGTTCTCGTACGGGCGCGGGCCCGTCCTGCGGAGCGTCTCTTTCGACATCGGTGCCGGCGAGACCGTCGCGCTGGCTGGGCCGACCGGTGCAGGCAAATCGACTCTCGCTGCACTGGTCCCGCGGCTGATCGAGGCCGACACGGGCACGGTGATGATCGACGATCACGACATTCGCGAATTCTCGGTGGCGTCGCTACGCAGGCAGGTTTCGATGGTCCTCCAGGACACGATGCTCTTGCGCGGCACCATTCGCGACAACATCGCCTGCGGCCACCCGGGCGCCTCGCGGAGCGCGGTCGAGCGCGCCGCCAAGCTCGCCCTGGTCGACGAGTTCGCCGGTCGGCTCCCCGATGGTCTCGACACCCAAGTGGCCCAGACCGGCGTCGATCTGTCCGTCGGTCAACGACAGCGCATCGCGATCGCCAGAGCGATCTTGCGGGACGCACCGATCCTGATCCTCGACGAGCCGACGAACGCTCTGGATACCGAGTCGGAAGAGCTCATCGTCAGTGCGCTGGACAACCTGCCCCAGTCGCGCACGACCCTCATCATCGCTCATCGCCTGTCGACAGTGCGGCGCGCCGACCGGGTCGTCGTGGTCGAGGCCGGGAGGATCGTCGCCGAAGGAGTCCACGACGAACTGATGCGCCAGGGCGGTCTCTATTCACGGCTAGCTGTCGAGATTGATCGGAGGGACACGTGACGATGTCGACCACCGGCACACGATCCGATCTCACGTCTGATCCTGCGGTCCCCTCACGCGACCTGCTCCTCGATCCCGATTACGTCGCCGAACGACTTGGTCGGATCTTCGATCGTGACGGGGGGATCGACACGTGCAGCCTTCGGCGTGTCGCCTACCGGCCGGGACAGTGGATCCGCGCGGTGTACGACGTGTCGTCGGATGGTCGGCCATTCGTGATAACGGGGAGGACCTTCGCTGACAGTGCGGAGGAGTTCCGACGGGCGGCCGCCGACGCGCTGCCTGTCGACGGCATGGCCGCAGTCGCCCACGACGAGCACAACGACACTGTGTGGTGGACGCTCCCCAACGATCGGACGCTGAAGAACCTGGCCACGTTGCTCGACCCTCCCCGGCGAGTACGTCAGAGCAGCGGCGTCGCCTGGCATCAGTCGGAACTGGTCCAATATGCGCCCGAACGATCGGCGACGGCTCGTGTCCTCGACGCGCACGGTGAGGTCTGTGGGTTCGCGAAGGCCTATCGCACGCGCGATGCACTAGACGCTGCCGACCTGTTCAACCGCGTTGCAGCTTCGGTCGCCTTGATCGACGGCATCCGCACACCGCGCGCGTTGGGTTGGGCGCGTCCTGACCGGATCGTGGTGCTCGAGGCGATGCGTGGTCGTAGATGGTCGCAGGTGCCCACCGAAGTTCAACCGCTGGCGATGAAGCAGTTCGGCGCAGCCCTTGCCAAGGTGCACGGCCTTCCGACGGACTTCGGCCGCGGAAGCTTTCGACGGTTCGAGCCTGACCACCTGCTGAACGCAACCGACCTCATCGACATGGCCCGCATCGATGTGGCCGACGTCGTCCGACGATTACGGGCCAAATTGGCCAAGGACTCACCATCTCGCCGAGTGGCGGTCTGCCTGCACGGCGACGTCCACTTGGACAACGTGCTGTTCCACGACGACCAGATCCACATGATCGACTTCGACGAAGGCGGCTCTGGGGTGGCCTCTGCCGATCTCGGCAGCATGCTGGCCTCGCTGATGACCAATCGCCTGATCAATCCGCAGACGAAGGTTGCCGGTCTCAGCACGGCATTTCTCGAGGGCTACAGCTCGACCCGTCCATTGCCGAGCATGGCTGAGTTGCGTTGGTACACCGGCGCCGCGTTCGTGGCCGAGCGGGCGGTAACAGCGATCACGACGATGCATTTGCCGACGTTGAGGGTGCTACCGGAACTGCTCGCGCAGGCCGATGCAGTGCTCGCCGGCAAGGTCAGCCTCGAGGACTGAACACGCATCGGGGCCCGAGGTCGACCTAGAGCTCTTCGTTCTGAGTAGCCGTCACGGTCTGACCGTCGAGAAGCGCAATTCGTTCTCCGACCACGTGACCCGAGTCGGAGACGTGGAGGGTCAGCCCGGCAAGATTGGCGATGGGGATGTCGTCGAGACCGTGGGACCTGGCCAGGGCGCGGATGACTCCACCGTGCGTGATCACCAGCAGCGAACCCGGCGTCGCCGCGCGCATCGCCGCGATTGCCTCGACAACGCGAGCAAGCACCGAATCGACGCCTTCGAACCCCTCGGGCTGCCGTGCCTCTTCGATCCAGCCCGGCCAACCCTTGTCGATCTCCACCCGCGTCAGACCCGTCCACTGACCGACGTCGCGCTCCCGTAGGCGCTCGTCGACCATCACCGGACCGACACCGAGTTGCTGGGCGATGATCGCGGCCGTCTCAGCGGCTCTCAGCAGATCGCTGGAGACGATCCCGTCGACGGCGCCTATCGAAGCGGCAGCGACGTACGCCTGGCGACGGCCGAGCTCCGACAACCCTGGATCGGCGTGACCCTGCCACCGGCCGATCGCGTTCCACTCCGATTGCCCGTGCCGCACGACAAGCAGGTCGGTGATGTTCATCGCGGCGGAGCTACCGCCGCCGCTTCTTCGAACGGCTGGGCTGGAGGTAGTCGTACTCTCCCGAGACCGTGGTGTCGACTTTCGCGCGGGTGAGAACGATGCCGAGCAGCGGCGCGCCAACTCGTTCCAAGGCCGCCAGGCTTTCGCGTAGTTGCGGCAGCGACACGTGCCTGGCTTGCACGGCCAGCAGCACGCCATCGACGTGTCGCGACAACGCCGCGGCATCGCTGACTGCGAGAAGCGGAGCGGAGTCGAAGATCACGTAATCGAATCGTCGGGCAAGCTCCTCGGCGAACGCGTCCATGCGCCGGCCGCTGAGCAGTTCGCTGGGGTTCGGTGGCACGGGTCCGCCGACGATCACCCACAACTGATCGTTGATGCGCTGGATCGTCAACTCCATCGGGTCGCCCGCCAGATTGTTGGTCAGGCCATTGCTGCCATCGATCGCGAAGAGACGGTGCAGGTCCGGTTTGCGCAGGTCGGCATCGACCAGCACCACGTTTGAACCGGTCTGCGACAGCACGACCGCGAGATTGGCAGCGGTGGTCGTCTTGCCCTCGCCGGGGCGGGTGCTGGTGACTTGGATCGATCGCACCTTGCGCTCGAGGCCGAGGAACTGCACGTTCGTTCGCAGATTGCGATACGCCTCGACCGGTGGAGCATCGGGCGCGGAGATGGCCAGCGGACGGTTGTCGCGAGTGGCCACGTTGGGAACTGTTGCCAGCACGGGCACATCCGTGCCGAGATTTGCCAGATCATCGGCACTTCGAACTGAGTCGTCGAGGTGGTCAATGAGGAACGCCGCGCCGAGACCCAGCAGCAGCCCGACAACAGCGGCAAGCGCCGCGGTACGCACCGGTGTGGGCTTGATCGGTGTGATCGGTGCAGTGGCCGGCCTCACGAGCTCGGCATCGCCGGCTGACAACGCCGCGTCGACTTGTAGTTGGTCGATGTGCTGCCGAAAGAGCGCTTGCTGGTCCACCAGCGCTCGGCGATCGGCTTCTGCAGTCGAATCGTCATCCGTGCTGCTAGCGCCGATCTTGTCGTCGAGCGCGCTGATCTTGTCTTGCAGCTCCGTGATCTTTGACTGCAGCTGGGTACTGGCGGCGACCATTCCGTCGACTGCCTGTTCGCGTTTGACATCGATGTAAGCAGCGACGTACGCGTCGGCCAGCATGGCCGCAGTTTGGGGGTCCCCGCTCTCGACTCTGACGGTGATGACATCAGCGTCCTTGAACCCGTTGCCGCTGACGCCGGGCGGATCGCCTGCCAGCCCGAGGTTCTGCCTCAACTTCTGGTAGACGGCATCGCCTTCGAGCACGGAGATCTCGTTCTGGACCAGGCGGTCAGGGTTGATGTTCTGCTGGCCACTACCGAACACCGATTCACCGGGCAACGCGCGAATCAACATGTCGGCATCGGCTTCATAGATCGGGTCCTGCCGCATGGACAGTGCCACCGCGGGCGCAGCCGTGGCGATGATCGCTGCGATCACGATCCATGATCGGCGGATGATGACGCGCCCGTAGTCGCGCAAAGTCATCTCCGGACGCTCGCCAACGCTCATGGAGTCGCCAGCCTACCGGTGGTGATTGATCGTCTGGATCAACGCGGAGCATCCGGACCGAGCACGACGATCACGTCGGCCCCGTCGTCGGAACTCGTGATCGGTGGCGCGTTCGATGGGTACGCGGCGATGATCGCGTTCGGGATGAGGATGTCGCTGGCAACGATCGCGGCCTCGTCGGCGAACCCTGGTCGGTAGTAGATGACGGTCGCGCCGACCTTCTGCAGAATGTCGCTGACGACGATCGGGTACCCCAACGGCCTGATTCGATCGGCGGTGATTGTGCCGAGTCGGAAGCGGCCGTCGGCGTTGACGATCATCAGCCGTACCTGATCGCGCGGCAACGGGCCCGCGATCGTTGTGGTCGTGCTCGGTGCGGTCGTCGTCGAGGCGACCGCGGTCGTGGGAGTCGAAGTACGAGGGACCGCGGTCGTGGTCGATGCCGCGACCGGCGCGGTGACGACCGTCGTCGTTGTCGGCTTCGTCGTAGGAGTCGAAGCGATCTCCGTGCTGGGAGCCACGGCGGTTGGAACTGTGATGCTCGGTTCGAGGACGAAGGGGTCAGTGTGCACCGGCCGCCCGGCAATCGTGGCGCCGGCGAGACCACCGACGGCGATCACAGCGAGAGCGAACGGCCAGGACTTGCGCATGAGGCCAGCCACGGTACCAGCGGTCTCCGCGGGCGGAGATCGACTGAGCGAGCGGTGCGGGGTGACGACCTCTGATGGGACAGTAGATTGAGCGAATGCAGCTCGATTCTCGAATCTATGTTGCCGGTCACGCCGGGCTTGTTGGATCTGCGGTTGTTCGGCGGCTCGAGGCGGATGGCTTCACCAACATCCTCACGGCCAAGCGCCAGCAGCTCGATCTGCGCGATCAAGCCGAGGTGTCTCACTGGTTCAAGGCCAACAGGCCCGACTACGTGTTCCTGGTCGCCGGAACAGTGGGCGGGATCATGGCCAACAGCACACGGCCTGCCGAGTTCATCTACGACAACATGATGATCCACGGCACCGTCGTACATGCCTCACACCTCTACGACGTCAAGAAGCTTCTGTACCTCGGTTCCACGTGCATCTACCCCCGAGAGGCGTCGCAACCGATCACCGAGGAGCAACTGCTCACTGGGCCACTCGAGCCGACAAACGAGTGGTACGCGATCGCCAAGATCGCCGGCATCAAGTTGTGCCAGGCCTACCGTCGGCAGTACGGCAGCGATTTCATCTCAGCGATGCCCACAAACCTCTACGGACCCAACGACAACTTCGACCTGACAAGTGGACACGTGTTGCCGGCGCTGATCCGCAAGTTCCACGACGCCAGGTTGAACAGCGCACACGGAGTCGAGATCTGGGGCACCGGGTCCCCCAAGCGCGAGTTCCTGCATGTCGACGATCTCGCAGATGCTTGTCTCCACTTGATGAACAACTACGGCGACGACAGCCACATCAATGTCGGAACGGGTCTCGATCTGTCGATTCGCGAGCTCGCTGAGAAGATTCGCGACCTGGTCTACCCAGGCGCCGAGTTGCAGTTCGACCTGTCGAAACCGGATGGCACACCGCGCAAGGTCTTGGATGTCAGCCGTCTCAACGCCACGGGCTGGACGCCCAAGATCGATCTCGACACCGGCCTGCGTCAGACGTACCAGTGGTTTGTCGACCAGCAGGCAGCGAACATCGACATGCGCGGCATCGACACTCTTCTGACCGCAAGCACCTGACACCCGCAGTGTCGCCGTGGCGAACACGCGACTTCCGACTTGTGTGGGGTGGCGGATTCGTCAACGACATCGGCGACTGGTTGCTGCTCGTCGCCCTGCCGGTGTACGTGTTCATCCAAAGCGGATCGGGATCCGCGACCGCGATCCTCTTCGTCGTCGAACTTGTGGCGGCGTTGGTGCTCGGCCCGGTTGGCGGCAGCCTCGTCGATCGTTGGGATCTGCGACGCACCTTGATCGCGACCAACCTTGCTCAGGCAGTCACACTGGCACCGCTTCTCGCCGTGACGGGTGACCGGATCTGGCCCGCATACTTGGTCGTCGGCGCGCAAGCGTTGCTGACGCAGGTCAACAACCCGGCATCCGCCGCTCTGTTGCCACGTGTCGTTCCGCCCGATCAGTTGACGGTTGCCAACGCGGCAAACTCCACGAGCGCGAGCCTGGCCCGGCTCATCGGCTCACCGCTCGGTGGACTCGCGGTCGGTCTGGGCGGAATCGGAACCGTCGTGTTGATCGATGGGCTCAGCTTCATCGCGGTGGCGATCGCTACGGCATTCGTGCGGGCCGACACGGCGCCCATCACATCCGACGCCACTACCGGCGCGGAGGTGACGCCCGGCGTTCGCGCCGGCGTGAGTGCCATACGAGCCCATCGATCACTGCGGGCACTGATTCTTGTGGAAGCCCTCGGTCAGATCGCGCAGGGTTTCTTCCTCGTCCTGTTCGTCGTCTTCGTCGTGAGGCGCTTGCACGGTGGCGGTGTCGACGTCGGTGTCATCCGCGGCAGCATGGCCGTTGGAGCGATCATCAGTGCGGCAGTGATCGCCAGGTTCGCCAAGCGTTTCGGGCCGATCACGTTGCTGACCGCCGGATTCCTCGGCATGGGTGTGATCTCGATGCTGTTCTGGAACGCACCCACCCTCACGACTGAGTTGTGGGTGTACATGGTGGTGTTTGGGCTCTCGGGGATCCCGGGAGCGGCGATGGGCATCGGCCTCTTCACCGCGGTTCAACGATTCAGTCCTTCAGGAATGCTCGGCCGCGTGGTCGGCATGTCAGGAGCGCTCGACGCGCTGGCGCGCGCCGCAGGATCACTGCTGGCCGGCGTGTCAGTGTCGCGTGTCGATCTCGTCGTCTTGCTCGATACGCAATCGGCGATCTACATCGCCTGTGGCGTACTGGCCTACGTGTTCATCCGCGAGGGACGACGGCCCTGTTCGCCGAGCCCTCCTTGACCGGGCAGACTCTACGGCGTGCTCGGAATCCCGACCATCAGCTATCTGCCCGCCGACGACGTCGATGCCGGGACGCTGCCCGCCGGTGAGCTGATCCAACATCTCGGGGACGACATCGACGGTTGGTCGGTGTCGGCCACCCGCTACGACAACACCATCGAGGTCCGCGTCTACGACGTCGCCACTGTGTGGCTCGACGCCAGCCTGCTGGTCGGCACGGTGCGCCCCGCGCATGACGTCGCCGAACCGTGGCTGGGATACCAGCTGGAGCGTCACGTGTTGCCGATCGTGCGAATGATGCGCGGTGAGGCGGTCTTCCATGCGGGGGCAGTGCAAACCGGGCACGGCGCCATCTTGCTCCTCGCCGACGGGCAGGGTGGCAAGAGCACGACGACCGCGTTGCTTCTGGCTGACGGCGCGGGCTTCATCAGCGACGATCAGACCGGCGTGACCGCTGATCGCGAGGCCCTCGGCACACCGTCGTTGCGGCTCCGGCAACCGAGCGCCGCGCTGGTGCCGTCGGACGCGAACACGCGCTTGGACGGTGACGGCCGAATCGTCGTCGATCTCCAGCCGAACGCCGACCCTGTCCCAATCGCCGGCCTGCTGATGCTCGGCACGCGCTCAGCCGCGGGCGGTGTGACGCTGGAACCGGTGGAGGGCGCCATCGCCGTCGCGTCGTTGTTGGATCAGGTGTTCTGTGGAGGCCTTGTCGATGCAGCGTTGATCGAACGGCACTTCACTGTGGCCACAGACCTGGCGGCAAACCTGCCCGTCGCTCGCCTCTCCGTTCCCAACGGACCACCATGGCCGACCTTGCTGCCAGAGATCGAACGATGGCTCGACGACTATCGCTGACCGGATGCGTCATCCGTTCGGCAATGTGATCGACTAGCAAGGCGGTGGTCACGTTGCTTGGCGGGCGATGAAGTCGGCCATGCCGGGCACGGTGAAGGCGATCGAACCATGCTCTGGCGCGAAGACCAGTCCCTTGGCGATGAGCTTCGCACGGACGGGACCCAATTGCGTCGGCTGCTTCTCCAAGCGCCGGGCGACCTCGCCGGATTGGCTGGGCGCGTCGCCGTCAGCGGCCATCGCCGAGAGATAGTCACGCTCGCCGGGCGTGGCCCGTTCCCATCGCGACCGGAAGAAACCATCGTCGAGGCGGGCCTTGCCGATGCGAATCCCCTCGACAGCGTCGCGGCGATCGATGGGGCTGCTCGAGGCGACGTCCCAGGCCGCGCTGCCGTACTCCTGCAGAAAATATGGATACCCACGGGCCGCCTCGACGACGACGTCAACAGCCCCACCGGTCCACGCGACCTCCTCGTGCTCAGCGGGTCGAACCAGCGCAGCGGCGGCCTCGGCCGGCGGGAGCGGCCCGAGCGTGGCGTAGTGGAAGAGGCGCTCGGCATACGAACGCGCCTCGGCGAGGATGCCGGGAAGGTTCGGCAACCCGGCCCCGACGATGAAGAACGGCTTGTTCTGTTGCCCGGCCTCGTGGCACGCCTGGCATATCGCCGACAGTTCCTCCGTCTTCAGGTCCTGCATCTCGTCGATGAACAGCGCAACCCCGCAATCCAGTTCGATCGCTGCGTCACCGAGATCGAGCGCCAGGTCGGTGAGGTCGGCCTGCAATGAACCCGTATCGGCGCGACCTCGGTCCGGCTCCAGCTCGATGCCGACCGACAGCGTGCCATCGGGCGCAGCGTTCAGCGAGAACGATTTGAACGTGCGCAGCGCGGCCCGAAGTCGGCTGCCCTTGGTCCCCTTGCCTTGCACCTGCCGCAGGGCGACGTTCAGCGATTGGGCGATCTGGTTGCGGAAAGGCGACCGCGAACCACTGGCATCAGCCTCGATCTTGGCGACGACCCAGCCGTCGCCGCGCGCGACCTCGGCCAACTCGTTGAGCAGCACGGTCTTACCGACACCGCGCAGCCCGTAGAAGACGATGCTCTGGTCGTTGCGGCGCTGCCGGGCCCGGGCCCGCAGGACCTCGAACTTGGCCAGCTCTTTGTCGCGGCCGGCGAGCACGAACGGGCGCAGCCCTGCACCCGGCGAGTACGGGTTGCGAACGGGATCCACGACCGCGACTCTAACAACATCTAACCGTGTATATGCTTTGACGTTATACACCGCTAGAAATCGTTATACTCAGCAGTTCCACTCAACTCAGCGTGTACGACGTCATCGACAGCGAACCGTACGCGTAACCGTCGATGAGCACGTCGGCAGGCATTTCCGCAGCCGCGGCCAGTCCGGCGACGTAGAGGAGCGGGATGAAGTGATCGGGCGTCGGCACCGCGTTGGGGTAATCGCCGTGCTCGCGCAACCTGATGATGTCGCCCGGAGCACTGGTCATCAGACCTCGGGCCTCGTCGTCGAACCGGTGCGCCCAGTCAAATCCCGATTCCGGCTGCTCCCAGTCGACGCCACGCAGGTTGTGCACGACATTGCCGCTGGCGATGATCAGCACACCCCGCTCCCGAAGCGGCGCCAGCTTGGCACCCAGCTCGACGTGGTACTCGAACGGCAACTCGGCACTGATCGACAGCTGAACGACAGGGATGTCTGCCTTGGGGAAGGCGTGGACCAACACCGACCACGTGCCGTGATCGATCCCCCAGCTGTCCCGATCCATTCCCACCCAGGTCGGCTGGACGACTTCGGCGATCTCGGCGGCTAGAGCGGGATCACCTGGGGCCGGGTATCGAACGGCGAAGAGCTCGTCGGGGAACCCATAGAAGTCGTGAATGGTCGGCGGTCGCGCCATCGCGGTCACAGCGGTCGCGTTGATGTACCAGTGAGCCGACACGACGAGGATCGCCCGTGGACACGGCACCGCCATCCCGAACGCTTGCCACGCATCGGTGTAACGGTTGTGATCGAGGGCGTTCATCGGGCTGCCGTGACCGATGAATGCTGCCGGCATCAACTGCGTCGTCATCGGTGGAGGATAACCGCCACCGCAATGGACCCTTCTCGATCGTCGTCTTAAGTCGATTGATCCATTGCCGGGTTGCCTCTCGGAGGTCATCATGCACGGCAAGGACGAAGGTGTAGACGGATGCACGGGTGCGCAATTTTCGGACGCACAGCTACGGCTGCCGCTGTTTACCGTCCCTACAAACCTCGAACGAGTGTTTCGCGTCCACCCACGGTGGCCCGAAACACTCGTTTGCAGGGAAAGTCGTTCAGGGTGAGGTTGTCGGGGTGAGCTCCACCGAGGTGACGGGGAGCGGGGGCGGCGCGGCCTCGACAACGCCGCTACCACTGCTCGAGCTCGATGATGAGAACGACCCTGTCATGCAGGCACGGACTGCCTCGGGCGGCGGGTCCGCAACGCTTCCGGTGACCTTGCCGTTCTCGACCGTCAATGCCGGAAGGCAGACGGGGCCAACCGACCCGACGTCTTGACCCTTGGCGATTGCGTCGAGAAGTGCTCGGCTCGGCGCACCGTAGATGAACGCCGCGAAGGGCGAGTCGAGGAGGCTCGACGCGGCGTCGAGGTGATGCAGGCTCGACGACGTAGAGGCCAACGCTGTTCCCAGCGGCGACACGTACCACTTGCCGTCATATTGAACGACCGAGACCGACGGCAGATCGCTACTTGAACCTGCCAGCAATAACAAGCCCATGAGGCCGAAGCCGCTGCTAGGACCACACATCTTGGAGCTGTCAGTCGCAGACGGGACTGAGGACGGCAAGACGGGGCTCGCAAAGTCGCGGGCAACTCCTGTGTACGTCGTACAGCCATCCGCCCGCTCGACGGTGAAGGCTTGCGGTCCTTCGGTCGATTGCTGAGGGACCGTCGCGTCGAGATTCGCGGGTGACGTTCCCTCTACCTTGAACGTGAGCGGCTCCAGCGTCAGGTGGTCACCCGTACCGATCGTCTCGTATGCCAGGCCCGAGATCTGAACTGACCAGCCGTTCGCACGACCTCGGTCGATCGTCGATTGGGCCTCGGCCATCCACGACTGCGCCAACCACGCCATGGCATCTTCACCCGGAGCGAAGGTGTCGAACGCCGACTGGAGGTCGAGCGCGGCGAGCCGTTCGTAGAAACCGGTCACAGCCGCCTCGGGCGAGTCGAACCCGATCGGCGCACGAGCCACTGGACCAGGCACGTCCCAGCCCGCAGCCAGTCGCACGTACTCGGCGATGGTGTACTCGACGCTGACGTACCACCGGCCATCACGTTCCACCGTCATGAGCTGCGCGATCGGGTCACTTGAACCGAGTTGCACCGACGCGGTGATCGAATCCTGTGCGCCGGTGAGCAACGAGCGCAACTTCTGCCCGAACGGAAAGGCCTGAGGATCGAAGGACATGGCGAGGGTGCCGTTGGTCGCCCGCACGCTGGCCAGGCCGCCTTCGTAGAAGTTGGTGTCGAGGGCAAGGTCATCGACGGAGATGTCGACACCTTGGATGCCACTGCTGTCGAACCCGGCGTCCAGCACGTCAATGCGTTTGGCATCGCCGACGACCGAATCGACGGCTGCGCGTAGAACGGCAACCTCGTCGGGGAGGGTGACGTCGATCATCCCCAAAAGGTCTTCGTGCTCCGCCGCCGAGACAAAGGCGGTGACTGCTTCCGCGGGAGTGGTCGCACCTCCGCTGTTGCTCGCGCCGAGGAAGGTGTACGTGGTGAAGCCGCCGGCACCGATCAGCGCCGTCACGGCAGCGATGACTCCAACGCGACGACGACGTCGCGCGGGATGATTCGCCGTGACAACCGAGATCTCGTCTGGCAGGTGCACAGCGGACGGTGCATGGTCGGCGAGCTCAGCGAGCCGCTGCCGCAGCAGGGTCTCGACCTCCGTGTATTCCTGGTCGGACAGCGATGTCATCGGATCACCTCTCGAAGTTCGGCGAGCCCTCGTCGCACCAAGGTGCGCACGGTGCTCCTGCGGCATTTCAGACTGGCGGCGATCTCTTCTTCCGGGAGGTCGCAGAGATAGCGAAGAACGATCGCCGAGCGTTGACGAAGCGGGAGCGCCATCAACGCGTCGCGCAGTTCGATCAGGCCGACATCCATGAGCGTGTCACTGGTCTTGTCGGGTGTCGGTGCTGCGACGGTGCGGCGGTGCAACGAGCGGCAGCGGTTGACGACCGCCACCCGCAGGTACGAGGCGGGCTCCGCCAAGGTGTCGATGCGTGAGCCGATCCGGGCGAACACATCCTGCACGACGTCTTCCGCGGCCGGCGCGGAGCCGGTGAGAACGAAGGCCACGCGCAGCAGATCGCGGTAGACCGCGATGTACACCGCTTCCGATCCTGCCCAGGCCGTCGATGCTGCGATTGGCGATTCCACGATTGGCGATTCCACGATTGGAATGCGAGTCGACTCTGGGAACGCGTCGCTCATTGCGAGATTCATACCTTGTCTCACGCACCAAGAGCGCGTTTCGTTTCAAAATGTCTTCGAGTGTTTCCGGCCCACCGCGCTCGAACGAGTGCTTCGCGCCCACCCGGGGTGGCTCGAAACACTCGTTTGGACGGGGTCAGGTCATCTGCCCGCCGATGATCGTCGAGGCGACCAGCGGGACACCGGGCCTGTAGACGAAGTCGATCGGATTGTCCGTCCGCAGGATGGCGAGATCGGCGCGGGCCCCGGTCGAGACGATCCCGATGTCGACGCGTCTCAACGCGGCAGCCCCTCCCGCGGTCGCCGCCCAGATGGCCTCGTCGATCGTCATGTTCATGTCGCGCACGGCCAAGGCGATGCAGAAAGGGATCGACGTCGTGTAGCTCGAGCCCGGGTTGCAGTTCGATGCCAACGCGGCCCGGCCGCCTGCCTCGAGCAGCCGGCGCGCATCGGGGTACGGCTGGCGCGTCGAGAAGTCGGTGGCCGGCAGGAACGTAGCGATTGTCTCGCCGCCGGCGAGAGCGGCGATGTCGTCGTCGGAGAGATAGGTGCAGTGATCGGCCGAGGCGCATCCGAGCTCGACAGCCAGTTGCACGCCGGGGCCGTGGCCGAGTTGGTTGGCGTGAAGTCTCAGACCGAGGCCCACCTCGCGTCCCGCCTGCAGCACCGCGCGGCACTGGTCGGCGTCGAACGCTCCGCGCTCGCAGAAGGCGTCGATCCAACGAGCATGTGGCACGCACTCAGCCAACATCTCCCCGCAAACCAGGTCGACGTAGTCATCGACTCGATCCTCGAACTCCGGCGGCACAACGTGGGCGCCCAAGAACGTGGTCTCCGCGGTCAAGTGGCGTGCGACACGCAACGTGCGCGCTTCGTAGGCAGGGGTCAGCCCGTACCCCGATTTGATCTCGATCGTCGTGGTGCCTGATTGGCGTGCTTCCTCCAAGAGCGACGTCGCCCGGACGAGCAATTCGTCGTCGGTCGCGGCGCGGGTCGCAGAGACGGTCGTGCGGATTCCGCCGGCTTCGTAGCCACGCCCCGCCATCCGTGCTGCGAACTCCTCGGAACGATCGCCGCCGAAGACCAGGTGGCTGTGGCTGTCGACGAAGCCAGGCAACACGCAGCGGCCGGCGACGTCGATTCGTTGATCGGCGATCGGCGGCGGACCGGTGCCGACCGATTCGATCAGCTCGTCGATGATCAGCACCCACGCATCGCGAAGCTCGCCGGTGGCGCCGACCTCGAACTGCGCGTCGTTGGTGATCAGCCGGCCGATGTTGTCGATCACGGTCGATCGGCCGCTCATGACCACACCGCGCTTATCGAACGTTGGAGCGCGGCCGCAACGTCGATTGTCTGATGAACGCTGTCGGCAACCACGACCTTGCCCGCGACGATGACGTGATGAACATCGCCTGCCGTCGCCGCGAACACGACGGCGGCGCCAGCCTGCTTCGCGTCGATTCCGGCAAGTCGCGGGGAGGTCAACGAGACCGATGTGAGGTCGGCCAACCCGCCGGCGGCGATGCGTCCACCCTCGCCCCAACCCAAACTTCGATAGCCCGCTTCTGACGCCGCGGCCAACAGTTCCCCTGGTCGGTGAGTGCCGCGCCGCAATGAAGCCATGCGCTGATCGAGCTCGATCGCCCGCGCCTCTTCGAACGGATCGATGATCGCGTGCGAGTCGCTGCCGATGCACATGGGGATGCCCGCCGTCCGGAACTGTGCGCTCGGACCGATCCCGTCAGCGAGATCACGCTCGGTCGTCGGGCACAGGCAACATGTCGAGTGGCTCGATTGCAAGAGCGCGACATCGTGATCGGTCAGATGGGTGGCGTGTACCGCGGTGAATCGGTCGCCGAGCACACCTTGGCGATCCAGCAGTTCGGTCGGCGTGCAACCTTGCATGGCGAGGCACTGTTCGTTCTCGGCCGGTTGCTCGCTGACGTGTGCATGCAGGACCGTAGACCTCGCCGCGGCCCAGGCGCCGACAATCGACATGGATAGTGAATCGACGCTGCGCACCGAATGGATCGCCGCGCCGATCTTGGCTGTCGACGTGTCGACGAGACCGTCGGCGCGATGAGCCCATGCGTCCACATCGCCGTCGCTGAACCGCTGTTGGGTCGGGTTGAGTGCAGCATCACCGCTCAAGCCGGCGCGCAGGTAGCAGGTGTCGAGCAGGGTCATACGGATCCCAGCCGCTGCGGCCGCGTCGAGCAACACCTGACCCATCTCGTTGGGCCGCGAGTAAGCACCGCCGTCACGGTCGTGATGCAGATAGTGGAACTCACCCACGCAGGTGAACCCAGCCAACACCATCTCCGCAAACGTCGCCGTCGCAAGGTCGCGATACGAGTCGGGGTCAAGCCGGTCGGCGAGCGCGTACATGCGATTGCGCCACGTCCAGAACGAACCGGACTCTCCATGCGTGCGACCACGCAGCCCACGGTGAAAGGCGTGACTGTGCGCATTGGCAATTCCCGGCAACGTCAGCCCGACGAGACTGCGATCGCCTTCTCCTCGCTCCGCGCCGACCGTGACAGCGGTGATCCGGTCGCCGTCAACGGTGACGGCAACGTCGCGCTGGACCTCGCCGTCGAGATCTCCCAACCATGCGAGCTCACACCAGTACGTCGTCACGGTCTGGCGTCACGACCCGACGCGGTCGACGAACTCGGTGATGCGCTCGACGAATGCCGCGCGATGAAATCGTTCGAACTGTTCCCATGTCGTGAACGTCCGCGGATCGACCACCCGATCGAGGAACAGCACACCATCGAGATGGTCGCATTCGTGTTGGAACGTGCCCGCCGTCAAGCCACGCCTGATCTCGTCGTGAGCGAGCCCATCTCGATCGAGATAACGAACTCGCACATTGACGTTGCGCATGACCGAGCCACGCAGGTTCGGCACGGAGAGGCAACCCTCGTTGATCTCGACCAGCTCGTCGTCGATCGGCTCGATGACCGGGTTGACCACCACTGTCAACGGAATCCGCGGCTTGTACGGGTACCGCGGGTTGTCGCCGACCTCGATCGTTGCAATCCGTATCGGAACGCCGACCTGGTTGGCCGCGATTCCGGCACCGTTCGCGTTGCGCATGGTGTCGATGAGATCGTCGATGAGCTGTTGCGTCTCGGACGATGCCAGATCCTCGGCCGTCACCTCCCTGGCACGTTCGCGGAGCACGGGATGCCCCACCGTCACGATCTCGCGCACGCTCATCGGTCATCGCCCGATTCGCTCATCGGGATGCGCACACCGCGCTCGGCGGCAACGTCGATCGCCCGCTGATAGCCGGCGTCGGCGTGGCGGATCACGCCCATGCCGGGATCGGTGACCAGGACTCTGGAGAGCTTCTGTGCTGCGAGATCGGTTCCATCGGCCACCACCACCATCCCAGCATGGATCGATCGCCCGATCCCGACACCACCACCATGATGGATGCTGACCCAGGTGGCGCCGCTCGACGTGTTGACCAGCGCGTTGAGCAATGGCCAGTCAGCGATCGCATCGCTGCCGTCGGCCATCGATTCGGTCTCGCGGTACGGAGAGGCGACGGAGCCCGAGTCCAGGTGGTCGCGACCGATGACGATCGGCGCAGAAACCTCGCCCGTGCGGACCATCTCGTTGAATCGCAGGCCGAGCCGATGACGCTCGCCGTAGCCGAGCCAACAGATGCGTGCCGGCAGACCCTGGAACGCGACCCTCTCGCTGGCCAGCTTGATCCAGCGATGCAGGTCTTCGTCGTCAGGGAACTCGTCGAGCACTGCCCGGTCGGTCGCGGCGATGTCGGCGGGATCCCCCGACAACGCGACCCAACGGAACGGACCTTTGCCCTCGCAGAACAGCGGGCGAATGTAGGCCGGCAAAAACCCTGGGTAGTCGAACGCCCGGTCGAAGCCGCCGAGCCTGGCTTCGGTCCGCAGGCTGTTGCCGTAGTCGAACACTTCGCTGCCCTTGTCGAGGAACCCGACCATCGCCCGGCAATGCGTGGCCATGCTCTCGCGGGCACGGCGGATCAGCTCCTGCGGGTTGCTGCGAGCCAGTTCGGCAGTGGCCTCCGGCGTGAGATCGGCAGGCACGTAGCTCAGCGGATCATGGGCGCTGGTCTGATCTGTGACGATGTCGGCAGGGAAGTCCATCTCCAGCAGCTTGGGGACCACGATCGCCGCGTTACCCACCAACCCGACCGACAAAGCACGCTTCTCGTCGCGTGCTCTGATACATCGAGCGACCGCATCTTCGAGCGAGTCGGCCACCTCATCGAGATAGCGCGTCTCGACGCGCCGGCCGACGCGCCACGCATCGACGTCGATGCACAATGCCACGCCACCGTTCATGGTCACTGCCAACGGTTGCGCTCCGCCCATGCCACCCAACCCGGCCGTGAGGGTGATCGTGCCGGCCAGGGTGCCCGAGAACTTTCGCCGGCCGATCTCGGCGAAGCATTCGTACGTCCCTTGCAGGATCCCTTGCGTACCGATGTAGATCCACGACCCAGCGGTCATCTGTCCGTACATCGTCAGACCCATTGCCTCGAGGCGTCGGAACTCTTCCCAGGTTCCCCACTCGGGCACGAGGTTGGAGTTGGCGATCAAGAC
>JANMRB010000253.1:0-15510 GCA_031370825.1 Ilumatobacteraceae bacterium | reverse complement strand
GACGTTCAGTGCCCACCCGGACATACGCCGTGTGCTGCTGGGGACGCCATCGATCCTCGCTCTCGCTGCCGCTGAAGAAGGAATCGTGGTGACGGTCGAGGCGGGCATCGGGGCGATCGCCGCGAAAGCTCGGGCACTCACCGGATTTGGGATCGACCTGTGCGACCAGCTCAAGCTACTGACGTCGAGCCCACGAGACCCTCAGCGTCGAGGCGGCCACCTGGCTGTCAACCATCCGGATGCCAGACGCGCGGTCACGGAGCTCTTCGCCCATGGTGTCATCACCGACTTCCGTGATCCCGACATCGTGCGCATCGGTTGCTCCCCACTCACGACGCGCTTCACCGACGTGTTCGATGGGTTGATCCGGCTCGCTGCAATCCGCTGAGCGCAACGCGCCGAGGATCTGTAGAAATTCGCGGATGGCCGTACGCAGCAGCGAATGGGTCAGCTGGATCGCCTCGTCGGACACGCTGATGATGCCGGCGGCTTCGCCGGCCGCGAGGTTGGCTCGGCCGACCGGAGAATCATCGACAGCACCATGGATGTCGAAGGCGGCCGTATCGAAGGCAGCCGCCACGATTGCCAATGCTTGCTGCGCACCCTGGTCGAGGGCGTTGATCCGATGCACGAACGAGCGGATCAGTTGGTTGCCGACCGGGAGATCGTCGGGAAGCGGCGATGTCCCCGAGAGCTGATCAGTGTCCAGCAGGCGGGCGAGCTCGTTCAACGCCAACGGGTTGCCTTGTGTCGCGTCCACGCATCGTTGCGCCACGGCGCGTTGTGTGTTGGCACCCAACATCGCGATCGCATCGTCGACATCGAGGCCTTTGAGCTCGATGGATTCGAAGCCGGCGTTTCGGAACGCAGACGCCATGCCCGCGCGCTCGCTGATGACGGTGACCACAGGCTCGTCCGGCAGACGTCGCAGGGCAAACGCCAGTGCGACGCACGACGGTTCGTCGACCCACTGGGCGTCGTCGATCAGCAACAACAGTGGCGCATGTTCACCGGCAGCCGCGATTGCCGCCAGGGTGGCGCCGCCAACGGTCAGTTGGCCCTGGGTCGACCCGCATCCGATCGCGTCTGTCAGGACCTGAGCGTGTTGGGCGGGCACCTCCACATGAAGTTTGCGCAACGCCTTCATCAACGATGCAAGACCGGAGTAGGCCAATTCGGCATCGGACTCGGAGCCTGTCAGGCGGATCACCGCGCCCGACGTCTGTTTGGCCATCCAGTCGAGGAGCGTTGTCTTGCCCGTCCCGGCCTCGCCGCGCAAACGGATCGTGACACCGGAGCCCCGGTCGAGGTTCCGCAGCACACCACTCAAGAAGTCGAGGTCTGTACGGCGACCGACTACCACCGTCCCGCCGTATCCGTCACCCATCCGACCATTATGGCTCAATCCGTCTGCAGGATGACTGCCGGTTGCATGCGCCGTGCCCGACTTGCAGGAATCGCCGCCACAGCGTTGGCCAGGATCAACACCCCCACGACGACGGCGGCGGCGGTCGCGACAGGCAACGATGCATCGTTGATGGCGCCCATGCTGTTGGCAAATGCGGCGAAGACGACGCGCCCGATGATGAACCCGAGCGGGACCCCGATGGCCACGGGTACGACGGTGAACGCGGTGGCTTGCCAGTGGACAGCGCGGGTGATCCAACCCCGGTCGGCACCGAGCGACCGCAGAATTGCCACGTCTCGCCGCCGGGCGCGCGTCGAGGTGAACATGATCTGGGCCACCGTCAGCACGACCAACGCGCCGAGCACGCCCGCAAGTGCAAACGGGATCGCCCGAACGCGAGCGACGTTGGTGATCGCTGTGGGCTTGAATCCACCAGTCGTATCGGACGTCAGCCCGAATTCCGCGCCATAGTCGCCGAAGGCGACGGTCCGCGAGCGAAAGTGAACGGCGGCAGAGGTCACTGCCGCACCCTCATCGAGTCGGGAGAGTCCGCCCAGCGTGACTACGGCTCCCTCCCCGATGCCTTCGTTGGCGCCGAGGCCCGGAACCACAACGAGTCCGACAACCCGAAACGTTTGCGAGCCCGTCGGTCCGCTCATGATCACGTCGCCGCCGACGTGCGCGCCGACGTCGCTGCCGGACACACGGCCGAACGCGATCTCGTCGGCACCGGCGGGCAGGCGTCCGCTGAGAACGGTCGGTGCACCATTGCCTCTCACCGCCTCGACTCCGAGCAGCGGCACGGTGGTACCTCCGACCCTCGCTTGACCTGCGGCAAAAAGCGTCAGCGACGTGATGTTCGGGTCAACGTCCAGTCGTTCGCGGAAGCCGTCCGGTAGTTGATTACCACCGTTGTCCCCGAAGTTGGCGTCGTAGTTCACTCCGTACCGAAACGGCTCGCTGACCAGCCGATCGAGGCTGACGCCGAAGGTGATCGCGCCGACAAGTCCGCAAACTGTCAGCAACACGCCGATCAGCGACGCCCGGGTCGACCCGCGTTCACCAGGAGATCGCATGAACGCGAACCGCATCCCAACAGCGGCTGTCGGGCTCGAGACGCGGGTGGCCAACGCATCGAGTGTCGGCGACGGTCGCAACACGCGAGTCGTCCAACGCGACACGGTCAACGATGTAACCGTCCACAACAGCAGCGCTGCGATCAGCAAGCCAGTCGAGGCGAACAGCACACCCCACAGGACGAGGACCCCGGGCGTCGGCTCCAGAGCCCTGATGAACCCTGTCGGGAACCTGCCGGACAGGGCGACGGCCAAGATGGCGCCCACGAGCGTTCCGAGGACTATCGGTACAGCGGCTCGGCATGTCGACTCCGCGAGTAGTTGCCGATCGGTGAAGCCCAACGCCCAAAGGGGTACCCGTTCGGCTGCTGCGAGACGTGCCTGTCGGGTGATCACCTGACCGAGCACGGCGATGGCCGCAATTCCGCCCACGACGGCGAGAAGCCACAACCCACGGCCCTGAGTGTTCACTGCTCGGCGCAACTGCGAGCTGATCAGCGGACTGAACGCGAGACTGAGCGTTCCACTGTCGGGCAGAGTGTCGAGCTGACTGCGAAACTCTTCAAGGCCGACTCCGGGGTGCAGGTTGACAGCGATCCTCGTCTGCGAGATGCCGATGTTCGGGGTGTCGAGCAGGACTCGCGAGAATATTGCAGCTGGGATTTGTTCCTCGAGCGTCGACGGCCCATCGACAACGCCGACAAGCGTTGCGGGGAAGTGAGGCCCGGCCGGAGGGTCCACTCCGAAGCGGCCAGTGTCGCCTTGCTCCTGCGTGTACGTCACGAGCTCGAAGGTGTCTCCGAGCGCGATGTTGGTGCCCGCAACGAAGGTCTGGTTTGCTGCGAACTCGTTGTTGCTCGTGGGGTCGGGTAGCCGTCCGCTTATCAGGTGCACACCGAGTGCGCGCTCGGTACCGGCAAAGACCGACGCGCTCGGGACGCTGTCGGGCGAGTTGGCGCGGGTGATGCCGCCGAACACGAAGGTGAACGACTCCGAGGATTCGACGCCCGGTAGCGATGAGACCTCGGCGACTCGCGGTGGTCCACCCTGCTCTTGTGTCACGAACCCGTCGAACTCGCCTCCCACTGCAGCGGTGTAACGCTGCGGCACCGTGACCGTTCGTTGCGCTCCGGCAGCAACGGTGATCACCACCCCGCAGACCACCGCTACCACCAGGGTCAGTGCGACTGTGCCCGGCCATCGGGCTCGAATCACGCTGCGAAGGCGGTACAACACGGCGTTCATAGCGCTACATGCGGCCCTCTTCTCGACGGTGGCCGCCGGCGAGCTCAGCGAGGCGTTGCCGATCGACGCTCTCGATGGGAACGGCCGCGACCTTGCACTCTGTGACGGCTCGCAGTGTTGCTGTGCGAAGACCGCCCTCGAGCTCGCCACGCTCGCCCAGCACAGCGCCGGGTCCGATCTCGGCGAGCGTTTCTCCATCGACCTCGACGGCGAGCACCCCGTTCAACAACAAGAACACCTCGCCGGTGTGGTCGGAGCCTTGCTCGACGAGTGTGTGGCCGAGCTTGACCCGACGGATGGTCGGCTTCTTGCTGCCGCGCATGATCATGCCCTGAAGCTCGCGCTCCAAGAGGGTCTCCACCTCAGAGACGAAGGCGGGGGAATCCTCGTCGCCCCATGGCGTGTGCTTGCCGAAGGACTCGTTCATCCAGGCCTTGTAATCGGCCATGCTGCTCTTGGCTACCAATTTGCCAGAGTCATCGAACACCCAGTGCCGTGGGAAGCCGGACGCGCCGGCCATCTTCGCCTCGTGCCTGCCGTCGGCCCAGATCGTCAGCTCGAGGGTCGTCCACACGATCGGCGCCCGGTACTGGACGAAGGGCGGGTGCTTCACGGCGCGGGGCATGGGTGCGCCCGTCCGGCCACCGACGGTCTGCGTGAAGCGGACGCTCTCCGGCGTGACGTCGGGTTCACCGCGGCGGTCGTCGAGCTTGAGCGCAGGAATGGTGATCGAGCCGACACCGAGGCCGACCGTCGTCGCGCCGATCATCCCACCGCCGCAGTATCCGTGGCCGGTGATGCATCCCGAGTCGTCGACGTCGACATAGGCGCGCAACTGATTGGCGAAGCGGAAGCGGTCCTTGGATTGCAGCTCGTCCAACGCGGCCGGGACATCGGACCCCAACGAGTCGGGCGGAGGCTGGTCGTCGTGAGCCATCTTCATCCGCGTCGCCATCTTGCCGAGACCTTCCATCAGGTCCGACGGGATCCATGACACCGTTGTGATGCTGCGCTCGATCCGCATGACGTGCTCCTTCTCTGCGTGTTCTCGGTGGACATCGTCGGCTCACGCCAGCTTGATGTCCAGGGGATTGCCCGGCATGCCATGGTGTGGCTGCCACCACCACAACGACACTGGTCCCCGCCCTCGTATCGAGCAGCATGTAGGCGCTCTAATGTCGGCATGGGTGTCATCACGGTCTTCCTGGCCGACGACAGCGTTTTCATACGTGAGGGTGTGATGGCGATGCTCAAGCGTCAGCCGGATCTCGAGATCGTCGGCGTCGCCGAGGATCACGATGGTCTCGTGGAGGGCGCCGAAGCAGCCGCGCCGAACGTCGTGGTCAGCGATATCCGCATGCCACCCAACTTCGACCGTGAGGGGATCGAGGCGTGCAAGCAGATTCGCAAGCGCCATCCAGGGACCGGCATCGTGATCCTCAGCCAGTATGACGATCCCGACTATGCGATCTCGCTTCTCTCGGAGGGCGCTGCCGGATACGCCTACCTGCTCAAGGACCGCATCGCAGAAGGTGATCAACTCGCCCGCGCCATCCGTGAGGTGGCAGCCGGTGGATCGATGATCGACCCGGCCATCGTCAGTGCCCTGATCAGCCCGGTTCGCCGAACCGGGGGGCTCGACGCCGAGCACGACGCGCTGTTGGAGATGATCGCCGAGGGCAAGCCGATCAAGGCGATCGCTGCCTCGACTCACACCACGCCGGCGGCTGTCGAGGCGCTCGTCGAAGGCCTGTTCCTTCGCCTCGCCGAAGGTGTGTCTGCGGGTACGAGCGGGGCGCTGGACCGACTGAAGCGGTTGCATTCGGCCATCGTCTCCCGGGAGGAGCAGGGTGAGTCCCTGTCGCGCATGTTGCCTACAGGGGTGGCGGACAGGATCAGGTCGCGAGGGGCGCGCGTCGGCGAGACCGAGCAACTGGATGTGACTGTGGTGATGAGTGACATCCGCGGCTACTCGACGATCAGCGAATATGCCGACCCCTCCCAACTCGCCCAGCAGTTGAATCGCCATCGGGCCGAGATGAATCGTGCCATTCTTTCGGCTGGAGGCACAGTGATGCAGTACGTCGGCGACGCCGTGATGGCGGTCTTTGGTGCACCCGAGCCATCACTCGATCATGCCGACCGCGCCCTGGTCGCGGCCCGGGCGATGCACGCCGCGCAACAGGAGGTCAACCGTGAGTGGCTCAGCGAGGGGTTGCCGCCATTTCCGATCGGTATCGGTTTGTCGACCGGCAGCGTCGCCGCAGCACTCCTTGGGTCGGACGAACGGCTCGAGTACACGGTGGTAGGCGACGCGGTCAACCTGTGCCAGCGGTTGCAGCAGTTCGCCGCCGATGGTGAGATCGTCGTCAGTGATATCACGTGGGAGCAGCTGTCGGTGAAGCCCGAGTTCGAGGATCTGGGCACCAGTCTCGTCAAGGGGCGATCGACGCCCGTCCGGGCTCGCAAGATCATTTCAGTCAATCAGGAGGTGGCATGACCATCGAGGAATCCGTGCTCGACACCCAATCCGTTGCCCACGACCTCGTCGTCGACGCACGGCAGGTGTTCCGCACATTTGAACGAGACACCGCTCCGGTCCGCGCTCTTCGTGGCGCCGACCTCGACATCGGTCAGGGCGAGTTCGTCGCGGTGATGGGCCCGTCGGGTTGCGGCAAGACCACACTCCTCAACGTCATCGCCGGTCTCGACGTTGCTGACGAAGGCGAAGTATCGGTCGCAGGCGAGTCCCTCATCGGGAAGTCTGAGAGCGAGCTGGCCATGATGCGCCGCCGGCACATCGGCATCGTCTTCCAGTTCTTCAACTTGCTCGAAGGCATGACAGCTCTCGAGAACGTGCTGATGCCGGCGTTGATCGCAGGGAACAAGCGCAAGGCTGCCGAAACGCGCGCCCGAGATCTGCTCGACCTCCTTGGTATCGGCGACAAGGCGCGCCAATCGCCGGCGGCCCTCTCCGGTGGCCAGCGACAGCGCCTGGCAATCGCCCGCGCGTTGGCCAACGAGCCGACACTCTTGCTGGCAGACGAACCAACCGGTGCGCTGGATTCCGCTGGCGGTGAAGAGGTGCTCGAACTGTTCGCCCGGCTGCACGGTGGCGGCCAGACCATCCTGCTCGTGACCCACGACCAACCGGTCGCCGACGCTGCCCAGCGAATCGTGCGGATGCGCGATGGTCGGGTGGTCGATGACGGTCGCGGCACGTCAGCGACCTGATCATGATCGACCGCGGCGAGACCCGTGCCAACGTCGGCATCGCACCGACGCTTCGCCCGGGTGACGTCGCGAGGAAGATCGATGCCGTTTCGCTTCCGGCCACGCGGGCCGACCCAGCGGACCGTGCCTCGGCAGCGAACGTCATCCGCCTGCTGGCCAGCGGTCTCAGCGTGGTGGGTGCCGGCGCCGCGCTGCTCATCGGCGCAGGTCGCTCTTCAGCTGTGCTCGTCGTGGTGTCATGCCTTGCCGTGTGCTGGGCGATCGCCGGCATCGTCGTCACCATTCGCCATCGCTGTCCTGCTGCATCGATCGTCGCAGCGATCGCGTTGGCAGTTGGGGCCAGCGCCTTCGCATGGAGCCTCGATACGCATCGAAGCCCCTCGGGCGCTGGTGGCCTTCTGATCGACCTCGTCCAGAACCTCGCCCTCACGTCGACCGCGGCGCTGCTGTTTCAGCTGTTGCTGACCTTGCCCGACGGGAACATCGTTCGCACCGCCCATCGCCGAGTCGTTCTGGTTGCTCATGTAGTCGCCGCGGTCGTTGCGGTGGCGTTGCTGGCCAATCGCGACGACCGGGCGTGGTGGTCGATCGTGGTTCTTTGGGCGGCCACGTTGTTCGCCACGCCGGTTGCGTATCACAACTATCGCGTCAGCCCGGTCGCTGATCAACGGCGCATGCAGTGGATCGGTTGGGCCCTCGTGGTCGGCGCTGAGGTTGCTCTTGTGTGCGTCGCGCTATCCCTGGTCGCCGACTGGCCGAATCACAGCGGTGAGATCGCGCTAGCTGGATCGGGACTGGTGCCGATCGCAATTGCCGCAGGCACGATCCATCGCCTGCAGGGCCGTATCGCTCGTCTGCTGACCCACACCGTCTCGCTTGCCGGGCTGACCGCTCTCATCGTCGTCGCCTATCTCATCGCCCTCGCCGCGTTCGGACGAAAGCCAAACGGCAGTGAACGATCCCTGTTGTTCCTCTCGATGCTTGCTGCCGGCGGAGCCGCCATCGCATACCAACCGGCCCGGAGCTGGCTGACGGAGCGGGCAAATCGGCTCGTCTACGGCGAACGCTTCTCACCCGACGAGGCGTTGCGAACGTGGGGCTCGCGCCTCACGCGTGCGATCCCCCTCGACGAGCTTCTGTTGCAACTCGTCGAGACGCTCCGCAAATCGATGCAGCTGCGAAGTGGCCAGATCTGGACGGGCGCGAATGGGCATTACGAGGTCGCTGCCATGGTCCCGCACCGCCAGGTCGGTGCATTCATCGTGGGAGCCAAGGAGCAGGCGGTCGTCAGTCGGGCCGGCGTCTCCGGTGGCACGTGGCTGGACATATGGCTCCCCGGCTTGGTGACGCCCGCCCAGTCGGCCTCGACGCGTGTTGCCCCGATCGCACACGCCGGCGCCCTGCTGGGGATGATCGTGTGCGAGCGTGGTCCCGACAGCGCGCCGTTCACGGAGGAGGACGACCGCGTCCTGACCGAGTTGGCTCGCCAGGTCGCGCTGGCATTGCACAACGTGCAACTGGATACAGCGCTGCAGGCTTCGCTGGACGAACTGCGACAGACCAACGACGAGTTGCGCGCTTCACGGTCGCGCATCGTCGCAGCCGGCGACAGCGAGCGGCGCAAGCTGGAGCGCAATCTGCACGACGGTGCCCAGCAGCACCTCGTGGCGCTCGCGGTGAAGTTGCGGCTTGCCAGAGACGCTGTTGTCGATGACCCGGCCGATGCCGAGGCGATGATCGACGAGATCCGCGGCGACCTGCAAGGCGCGATCGCCGAGCTACGGGCATTGGCACACGGGATCTTCCCACCCCTGCTCATCTCCGGCGGACTCGCCGAGGCGTTGCCGGCGGCTGCTGGGCGCGCGGCACTTCCGACTTCTACCGACATCAGCATCGGCCGTCACGATCAAGAGGTCGAGGCTGCTGTCTACTTCTGCTGCATGGAGGCATTGCAGAACGCAGGCAAGCACGCCGGTGCGCAAGCCACGGCGGTACTCCGCGTGTCGGAAGACGATGCCGCCGTGCATTGGGAGGTCGCCGACGACGGCGCCGGTTTCGATCCCGCCTCGAGTGCGGGGGCCGGCCACGGCTTCGTCAACATTCGCGACCGCATGGGAGCGTTCGGCGGGACCATGGAGGTCGTCACCGCACTCGGCGCCGGCACGACAATCCGAGGCCATGTTCCGCTCCACTGACGGGGCGCCGGGTCAGGTCGGAGCCAGGGGCCAGGCCGGATCGCCGCCGGCATCCCACAGCTTTCGAACGGCACGAGGTGACAGTTCGTCCTTGTTGAGATACGCCGCCGCTCCACATGTGTGCGCAGCAGATGGCATGTCATCGTGGGGGTATGTGGAGACCAGAAAGACGAGTGTTTCGGGATGCGCTGCGGTGATGATCCGCGTTGCCTCCAACCCGTCCATCTCACCCATGTTGATGTCCATCAGCACCAGCGATGGCCGCAGTGAATCGACGAGCTCGACCGCCTCTTCGCCGGATGTGGCTTCGCCAGCCCACGCGAACCCTTGCACCCGCGCGATCACAGCCTTTGCAGCCACGCGGAACGGCGCTTGGTCGTCGACGACGAGCACCTGCACGGGATCCGTGCGGGCATCCACCGACTCATTCGCTTGCTCCATCATGACCTCCATGGCCCAGTCATGATCGCCCCTTCAGCGGTGTCCGGGGAACCGTGCTGCTACGTCAGCCGGGGTGTGGTCAGCATCACCTTCGGTCAGGTACATCAGGACTGCAGTGACGCGCCGGTTGACGTCGCGCTCCTCGGACAACAAGAGCTTGGAGAATATCGAGTTGGTGTGCTTCTCGACGGCGCGTTCGGACAGGATCAACGTTGCAGCGATCGCGGCGTTGGACTTCCCCTGTGCCATCTCGCCAAGGATCTCCCGCTCGCGCTTGGTCAGCTGCTCGAGGGGCGAGCGCGACCGGCGGATCGAACCACCGACGATCTGCTCGACCACCTTCGGGTCGATCACCGCGCCACCTGCATGGACTTGACGAATTGCGGCGACAAGGTCATCGACATCGGCGACGCGATCTTTCAGAAGGTACGCCCGTCGATGCGAGCCCTCTGCGAGCAGCGCCATCGCGTACGCGGGGGACGCGTACTGGCTGAGCACGACCACCCCCGTCTCCGGGTGCGTCGTTCGCAACGCCGTGGCAATGCGGATACCTTCGTCGGTGCCGGTCGGCGGCATGCGGATGTCTGTGACGACCACGTCCGGATCCGTCTGCTCGACCAGTTCATGGAGATCGTCGTAGGTGCCGCACGATCCGACGAGCTCGAAGTCGGCAACGGATGAGATCAGCCGTACCAGCCCATCGCGGAGCAGTGCATTGTCCTCGGCGACGACGATGCGGATCGGCATCGGGCCAGCCTACGCGCCTGCGCGATGAACGAAGGAGGACACGAAGATGCGACCGAGCCTCGATGCGGTGATCGTCGGCGCCGGTCCCAACGGGCTCGCAGCCGCAGTCACCTTGGCCGCAGCTGGGAAGTCCGTTCACCTGGTCGAGGCCGCGCCGACGATCGGTGGCGGGGCGCGCACCGAGGAGCTCACGCTCCCGGGATTTCATCACGACGTCTGCTCGGCGATTCACCCTCTTGCCGCCGGCTCGCCGTTCCTCACCTCGCTACCACTCGCACAGCACGGGCTGCAGTGGATCTACCCCGAGGTCACACTTGCCCATCCGCTGCCCGACGGGCGCGCCGGGGTGGTCTGGCGAGATCTCGAACGCACTGCAGACGGAGTGGGCGTCGACGCCGGTGCTTGGCGGCAGCACATCGGCTCGCTCGCCGGTCGCTGGGATGATCTGGCGCCGATGCTTCTCGCGCCTCTCCTGCATGTCCCCCGCCACCCACTGACCCTCACGCGCTTCGGGTTGCCGGCCCTCGTGCCCGCCACAGCGCTGGCGCGACATTGGTTCGAGACCGACGAGGCCCGTGCGTTGTTCGCTGGATGTGCCGCTCACGCGTTTCTGCCGCTCGACAAGCCGCTGACTGCGAGCTTCGGACTCGTCCTGCTCGCGTCAGCCCACGCAGTCGGTTGGCCGATCGCCGCCGGGGGCTCGCAAGCGATCGTGGACGCGTTGGCCTCACATCTGAAATTGCTCGGCGGCACGATCGAGACCGGCCACCGCGTCCGATCGATTGACGATCTCGCTGCGGCTCGCGTTGTGATGCTCGATGTCGCGCCGCGCGAACTGGCGACGATCGCCGGTGATCGTCTCGCCGCGCGCGAGCAGAGGCGGCTGCAACGGTTTCGGCACGGGCCGGCTGCGTTCAAGGTCGACTACGCGCTGGCCGGGCCTGTGCCATGGCTCAATGAACACGCGGGTCGAGCCGGGACCGTGCACGTGGTCGGAAGTGCCGCCGAGGTGGCGACCGCCGAGCACGAGGTTGCCGCCGGCCGGCATCCGGAACGTCCCTTCGTGCTGGTGGCCCAGCAGTCGCTCTTCGATCCCACTCGGGCTCCAGCGGGCAAGCACACGCTGTGGGCGTATTGCCATGTGCCGAATGGTTCCGATATCGACATGACCGCCGCGATCGAAGGCCAGATCGAACGGTTTGCTCCCGGCTTCGCCGATCTCATCCTGGCCCGGCATGTCGCCAACCCCGCATGGCTCGAAGCTCACAATCCGAACTACGTCGGTGGTGACATCGCCGGCGGATGGAACGGCGGCCTGCGAGCGGTCACCCGACCGTCACCGACCCTTCGTCCGTACAGCACCAGCGATCCGGCCGTGTGGCTGTGTTCGTCGTCGACTCCACCGGGTGCAGGCGTGCACGGGATGTGTGGCTTCCATGCCGCGAACGCAGTGCTGCGCGGGCCGCTGAGGTAGGAGTGCTGCGTGGTGAAAGCATCATCGACGTCTGTCAGAATCTGAGAATGCTCACGGTGAACTCAGTCGCCCCTGACTTCGAACTGCCCGACCAACACGGCAAAAACGTCCATCTCCAGGATCTTCGAGGTCAATGGGTGCTGCTGTGGTGGTACCCGAAAGCCTCCACACGTGGTTGAACGATCCAGGGTCAGGGCCTGCGTGACAGTGCCCACCGCTTCGAAGAGCTCAACACCGTCATCCTCGGCGCTTCATTCGACACGCCGGCTGAAAACCTCGCATTCGCCGAGGCGCAGAACTTCCCATTCCGTCTGTTGAGCGACGTCGATCGTGCGGTCGGCACGAAGTACGAGGTCGCGCGCGGTCCGGACGAGAAGTTCCCGGAGTTCCCGAAGCGCATTGCCTACCTCATCGATCCGGATGGGATGATCCACCGTCGCTACGAGGTCACCGACGTCGCCGCCCATGCCGCTGATGTGATCGCCGATCTCGAGGCCGCAGGGGCTACATCCGCTTGAACCCGGCGCCGACGCCCTTGAGGAACTTCATCCTGGTTCCTCCAAGTTCCTGGGTGTGATGAATCCCTTTTCGCGCGAGTCGTAGGTCTAAAGGCGACTAAAGGCTGAAGTCCTATAACCCATTGTGGACGCTGACCGATCTAGTCCACGATGCGACTAGGGGCTTAATGCCTCTGACTTCAACCACAGGACGGGGAACACTTCGCACAAAGTGGCTGAGCGGTGAAAACACTGCTCAGCCAGCTCATTTGTCGCGGGCGCGCTGCCGTTCCAGAGCAAAGAACCGAGGGACGGATGAAAGATCACACAACACTGAACCGGCACAGGCCGGTTGCGCGCTGGCAGGCGATGATGATCCTTGGGGTCGTCGGCTTGGCCGCGTGCGGCTCGCCAGCTGCGGGCTCAGAACATGCGAATCATGCAGCGATCAACAAAGCGGATCTGACAGTCGGCGCCACCGCTACATGCATTGGCAAGACGCGTACGTACTTCATCGCAGCGGATGAGGTGCAATGGGACTACGCGCCGAGCGGCAAGAACCTGATCACCGGTAAGCCGTTCGACGACGTCGCCGACGTGTTCGTCGCGCCAGGCCCCGACCGAGTTGGACATGTCTACGCCAAGTCGCAGTACCGCGAGTACACGGACGCGTCGTTCACCACTTTGAAGACGCGTCCCGCGAAGTGGCAGCACCTCGGAATACTCGGACCGGCCATCGAAGCCGAGGTGGGGGACACCATCAAGGTGGTGTTCAAGAACAACACGAGGTTCCCGGCGAGCATGCACCCACACGGCGTGTTCTACACCAAGGCGGGCGAAGGGGCTACGTATGCGGACGGCACGAACGGTGCCGACAAGGCCGACGACGCAGTCGCAACCGGACGCACCTACACCTACGTGTGGAAGGTGCCCGAGCGCGCCGGTCCGGGGCCGATGGAAGGCAGCTCGACGATGTGGATGTACCACTCGCACGTCGAAGAGTCAGCCGACACCAACGCAGGGCTGATGGGCCCGATGGTCGTGACGAGATGCGGTCAGGCACGGCCGGACGGATCACCGAACGACGTCGACCGCGAGTTCATCGTGAACTTCAGCGTGGTCGACGAGAACTCGAGTTTGTGGCTCGACACGAATCTGTCCGCGTTGTCCGCCCCGCCGTCGCCCGATGACGAAGGGTTCATCGAGAGCAATCTCATGCACTCGATCAACGGCTACGTCTTCGGCAACCTCCCCGGTTTGACGATGCACAAGGGCGAGCGCGTGCGTTGGTACGTGATGGCGATGGGCACCGAGGTCGATCTGCACACGCCGCACTGGCATGGCAACACCGTGCTTACTGGCGGCATGAGAGCCGACGTCGTGTCGCTGCTCCCGGCAACGATGCTGACGGCCGACATGCAACCCGACGATGTGGGCACATGGCTGTTCCACTGTCACGTCAACGATCACATCGCGGCCGGAATGCTGTCGCTCTACACCGTGACACCGTGACGGTCTAGTCCCGGTCTCGGTCCGGCTTCGTGCGCAGGCACGGCGGTCTCGACCCTCTTGAAATGCGTGACGATGTTCCGGGTGCCTCATCCGGGCGTCGGTCAGGTACTCGAGACGGTCGAGGCCGCAGCCAGCGACTCCGAATCGGTCACCATCGAGCCGACACCGAACGGATAGCCTCACCCCCGGGTTCCGGCCCCTCGCCCCTCTAGCTCAACGGTAGAGCAGCGGACTTTTAATCCGTTGGTTCGGGGTTCGAGACCCCGGGGGGGCACCACGTCATCCCAGCTCAGACCATGTTTCTGAGCTGGGTCCTTCGGTCGGACTAGCCTGTTGCCGCGAATCTGCCGCGAAAGGATGGTTCGAATGGGCACGATGCGAGAGCGAACGCCGGGCGCGTGGGAGCTGGTCGTGTCGGCGGGCGTCGATCCCGCGACGGGTCGATACCGCCGGGTGATCCGCACGATAAAGGCCACGTCGAAGCGCGAGGTGAAGGCGGCACTGTCCGAACTCGAAGCGGCGGTGGCGGCTGGCAAGGTCTCGTTCGAGGACATGACGTTGGCCGAATTGCTCGAGCGTTGGATGGAGCACATCGCCGGGCTCGGACGAGCTGAGACGACGCTGTACCACTATCAGCAATACATCGACCGGGAGATCGCTCCGGTACTCGGAGCGATCCGCTTGTCGAAGTTGAAGGCCCTCGACATCGACCGGTTGTACACCAAGCTGCGCAAGCGGGGGTTGGCGCCGGCCACGATCCGCCAGGTGCATGCGATCCTGCGCGCCTCGCTGAACCAGGCAGAGCGGTGGGGCTTGGTTCAGCGCAACGTCGCCAAGCTCGCCTCCGCCCCGTCACAGCCGCAACGCGAGCAGCACCCGCCTGACGTCGCCGATGTGCTCGCGCTCCTCGCTGCGGCGCGAGAGGTCGACACCATGTTCGGTCTCTACATCCGTGTGATGGTCGCGACGGGGGCGAGGCGGGCTGAGGTGTGCGGCCTGCGCTGGTCCGACGTCGACCCTGCGACCGCCGCGCTGACCGTGCGGCGGAGCTACATGCTCGTACCGGGCGTGCGCGGCGACCGACCAACCAAGACTCGGTCCGTCCGCACCGTCGCGCTCGATCCCGTCACGCTCGACGAGTTGGAGAACGCATGGTTGACGACACGTGCGCTCGCCCAGCAGTGTGGCCTGGACATCGAACGGAGACGCTCCGGCTACATCTTTGCCATGGACCCAACCGGCGAGTCGGCGTGGCGCCCCGACACCGCGAACGCCCGTTGGGTGCGAGCCCGGAACGCCGCGGATCTCCCGTCGGTTCGGCTGCACGACTTGCGCCACTTCCCGGCGACGCAGTTGTTGGATGCCGGGGTGCCGGTGCCGACCGTCGCTGCGCGACTCGGGCACACCGATGGCACGACGACGATGAAGATCTACGCGCACCGCACCCGTCGCGCCGATGAACTTGCCGCGGAGGTTGTCGGCAAGCTGCTCGTCAATGTGGTCCAAGCGACAAACCCGTAGCTGTTCTCGGCCGTAGGAGTTGAACTCCGGAGATGGGGGTCGGGGCGAGTTGCGTTAAGTCACGTTTAGCCTGCTCAGATGGCGTTTCTGTCCTCCGATCGTGTCGTCTGATGATGCCCTGTGTTGTCAGATTTCACGGCGTTCGCGGACAAATTGCTGA
>JANMRB010000241.1:0-11315 GCA_031370825.1 Ilumatobacteraceae bacterium | reverse complement strand
CTGTCAACTCTGCAGAGTACGAGTCGATGTGGGCGTCGCTGGCGCTGGACGGCGAGCCGCCGCCCGTCGACTTTGCGACCGAGATCGTCATTCACTTCGGCGCCGTCTACGGTGGAAGCTGTCCCGAGATCCGGCTCGATGGCGTCAACTTCGACCTCGACCGATCGCTCGTGACCGCCGCCGTCGTCCAACTCGGTGGGAACCGGGTCTGCACGGCTGACGCCAATTCACGTGCGTACGTCGTGGCCGTCGACAAATCCAGCTTGCCGGGGGTGCCGTTCGTTGTCAGCCTGAAACCGGACTGTACGTACTGTGCTCACCTGGACGTCACGAATCTCGACGGAACGCCATCACCGATCCCTGCACTGAGCGAAGTCGACCGGGCCCAGATCCTGGCGGCCGCAGCCATCGCCCGCCTCACGACCGGTGCCCCCGCGTTCAACACGGTTGACGTCATCGACCTCGTCGGCCACGCCACATCGGAGGGCTTTGTCGACTTCGACGCCGGCGTTCCACTCACCGACGTCGAACGAAACAGCATCACCCAAGCGCTCGGCTCCCGCGGCGTGCGATTCGTGCCGGTGCCAGCCTTCGACCAACTCGTTCCGGCCGAGGGCTATGCGGTGCTCAGCCTCGCCGAGCCCGTTGTCGTCGATGGAGGACTCACCATCACCACGGCTCTTTGGTGTGCCAGTCTCTGCGGAACCGGCGGGGCGTATGCGGTTGAGCGCGCCGATGCCGCAACCTGGCTGATCACCGACCCCGTCGGTCCGCAATGGGAGGCCTAGCGTGAGCGAGCCTGACGACCGGTCAGCGTCGCTGCGCCGGAGGCGTCGATCATCGCTCGCGTTTGCCGGATTGCTCTTGTCGGTTGGCGTGGGGGCCTCGTGTCAGCACGATGCTTCCGACACTGCCTTGCCTTCGTCGACATCCTCGACAGAAGCAAACTCAGGTTCTAGGTCTCTCACCCCAGCTGGCGGGTCTGTCGTGACGGACCTAGGGGTCGCTTGCACGCACACCGACCCCGCAGCGACTGCGATTTCTGTCAGTCGAGCCTTGACCTGCCCCGACGGCACCCAAGTATGGGTCCGCGGTGTGTTGATGACGAAGGCCGATGGGACTCGTTGGATCTGCGACAAGGACACGGCCACTTCCGCCAATGAATGCGCCGACAAGGGTTTGCAAGTGATCGGAGGCGACGGTCCGACCGGCATTCAACTCATCGGGGTCAAATCGGGCAGGACCCTCCGCGTACAAGATGAATTGGCCACCCGAACACTGGTGACAACGCCTTCAACGGCCCCGTCCACCACGTAGCTGTTCGGGCGTCGCACGTGGCAGACGATGGCCGCCGCGTGGCCGGGCCGTGCCGGCGACCCGTTTGCCGACCAGATGAACGAGATCCCCAAGTACGTCGCGTCTCGGACGCTCAAGCAGGACGATCTCTACTGGTCGAACTCGACGTTGCTCCCGTCCGACGACGCTTTGGGGGCAGTGCGAAAGTTGCGGGCGAAAGTCGGTGGTGACATCCAAGTCATGGGAAGTCCGACACTCGTCAGAGCCCTGACCGAGAACGACCTCGTCGACGAGTACCGCCTCATGATCGAGCCCATCATGCTCGGTGGTGGCAAGCGCCTCTTCCCAGATGACGGCCGGTCGCGGCCGCTGGAACTGGTCTCCACGACGACAAGCAGCACCGGTGTCCTCATCTACACCTACCGTCCGCAGCGGTCGTAGCTCACGGGGGGCTACGGTCGTGGCCCGTGGAACTCCACTGGGACGATTACGAGCCCACTCCCGAAGAACTCGCCGAGGTCGAGGCCTGGATCGCGGCCAACGACTCGCCCGACATCGGCTCGATCGCGATCAGCGCCGAAGCAGTGTTCGTGCATGGCAACGAAGAGCACATGAGCCACTCGGCGGTTCGTTCACATCACGATGATCTGAGCGGTGCCCTCACCAATGCTGCAGAAACCCTGCGCGAGGGTCTAGACCCCTGACGAGTCAGCTTGCCGAGGAGTGGCGACCGTTGACCCGTTTGCCGTTGCGATACCGAAGCTGGTGGCGCAACGTCCCGTCGGCTCGCCACTTCGACACAGCTGGGCTGCCGTTGCCGGCGTCGCTGCGCTTCCCAGCCCGGTAGTGCTCTTCATAGTGACGTCGGCCGTTGGCGAAGTAGCCGCGAACTGCCGCGTCGCGATCGGTCGGATCCTGGAGCTCGCCGTTCTCGTAGAACATCTCGTACTTCACCTGGCCGTCGGCGCGGTACCGGCGATAGGCGGGATGATTGCGGCCCGGGTTGTCGAGCCGGCCCTGCATGAACCAGGCCACATACGATTCAGCACCGTTGAACGATCTGCGGACGCGGCCCGTGAAGTCGGGCGGTATCTCGCTCTCGTCGTTGACGTCGATCGTCGAGATGACGCGAAACGACATCGAATTGGGCAGCAACTCCACATAGACATATCGAACGATTCAGGTCCGAACTTGAATTACAGCCTGACCTCATATTGGCTGACCACATACTGGACCAGCGGTAACGCCGATCCGGGTGGGTCGGACGGGGTAAACGTCGACTCTGCGCCAGTGTGATGCCATCCCGCCTTCTCGTAGAACGCACGCGCTCGCGGGTTGTCGCGGAGCACCCACAGAATCGCGGACGAGTAGCCCTCATCGCGGAGGAACTCCTCGCAGCGGCTCATCAGAGCCCCCGCACCTCCACTGCCCCACGCGGTGGGATGGAGATAGAACCCGTAGATCTCGCCTCGCCCCGGCGGTGTCGCCGTAGCGGCCGCCGCGCCGCTGCCGGGCGAATCCGCTCCCTCCGGCCCTGCGTGTCCGAAGCCGACGACTCGTTCGTGGTGGGCGACGACGAACAGCCGGGATTCTGGGATCGACTGCCAGGTCCACGACCGCCACCGGTCGCGTCGCGTCGTCGCGAACTCTTCGGCGTCAAGGTATTCGTCGGGCACGACGCCCCGATATCCGGCGCGCCAGCCGTCGATGTGGGCTGTGGCGATCGCGTCAGCGTCGTCGATGCCGGCTTCGCGTACTTCTAACACTTCGCTGGAAGGCCGGGTTTGCTATCTATACCGCGAGCAGGTCGCGGGCGCCGGTGTCGCTGGACGGATGGCGCAGCTTGCTCATGGCCCTGGCTTCGATCTGGCGGATGCGCTCTCGGGTGAGGTTGAAATGCTCGCCGACCTCTTCCAATGTGCGCGGCTCGCCACGATCGAGACCGAAACGGAGCTTGAGGATCTCGCGCTCTCGTTCATCGAGGGGTGCCAGAAGGCGGGCGATCTCTTCCGGCAGCAGTGCCGTCGCGGCCACCTCGAAGGGGGACTCGGCCGAACGATCCTCGACCACATCGCCCAACTCTGCGTCTCCGTCCTCGCGCAGCGGTTCGCTGAGCGACAACGGTTCTGCGGCGAAGCGCAAGGCCTCGGTGACCTTGTCTTCGGGCATCTCGACTTCTTTGGCGAGTTCCGACAGGGTCGCTGGGCGTCCCAACTTGAGCTCCAGGCGGCTGCGCGCCTTCTGCAGGCGAGCCAGCGTGTCGCCCGCATGTACTGGCAGGCGGATGGTTCGCCCCGTGTTGGCGATGCCTCGGGTGATCGCCTGGCGGATCCACCACGTGGCGTACGTCGAGAACTTGAAGCCCTTGCGCCAGTCGAACTTCTCGACAGCATGCATCAACCCGAGGTTGCCCTCTTGGATGAGGTCGAGCAGCGGGAGCCCCGATGCCTGGTACTTCTTGGCGATCGAGACGACCAGGCGCAGGTTGGACTGAACGAACGCCCGTTCGGCATCTTCACCCTCGCGAGAGGACCGTCGGAGCTCGCGCTTCTTGGCGGCTGTCAGGTCCTTGCCGATCTGGTCGAGCTCTTCGATCGCGGCCTTACCGGCTTCGATCTGCTTCGCGAGCCGAACTTCATCATCCTTGGTGAGCAATGTGTACTGGCCGATATCGGTCAGGTACAGGCGGACCAGGTCTTCTTCGTCGCGCTCTACTCGATCTTTCGCCACGAATGCTCCTCGAACGGTGAGTTTGGGTCACCTCCCGGTATTCCGAGCGGCAATTGCCTCACGATACCCACCTGGTCAAGCACCTCACACCCCTCGCTGTCAAATCCCCGTTCATCGGGTATTCAGATACAGACGTACCGTGTATCGTTCGCAGGCATGGCAGGCTCCGGCGGCGGCGATGTCGAGCTGGCGATCGTGACGATGCGCTTCGACGCCGCCGATCCAGATCCTCTGATGGCCGTCCTGTCGAAGTACGTCGTCCTGACAAGGATGCAGCCCGGTTGCCGCAACGTCGATCTCTGTGCCTCCGTCACCCAGCCCGGTCGTTACCTCATCGTCCAGAAATGGGACTCCGCCGCCGCCCAGCGAGCTCACTTCGACAGTGCGGTCATGGTCGAAATGGCCACGTCATGCAGCGGATTGTTGAGCAGCGCACCCGACATCGACCTGTGGGACGGGGCCAGTGCCCACGATCTGATCTAACCCAGCCGATCTAACACAGTTCACACACACAATTTCCGTGCGCGGCTGTAACGTTCGGTTTGTTTACTAGTTCGCCCAAGGAGGCGTTTCCATGCCAAACCCATTACTCAACGAGCGCAACTGGAACAAGGCCGCGCACGACCCGGGTTGGGCTGCACCCGACCCGTCGGCCCGTTCCACGCCGATCACTGACGGCCCGATCAGCGGATGGCAGTCGAAGGTCATGACCGTCGGTGGCACGATCAGCGCGACCGGTGTGCTGCTCGTGGTGCTCCTCGCGGCAGCCGTCGTCGGTTGGCAGTCCGGTCCCGACAACCAGGGCCAGGTGCGTGGCTTCCCCGGACTCGCACTGATCGGCATCCTCGTCGGCTTCGCATGTGTGATCGCCATCTACTTCCGGCCGATGTGGGCCAGGGTGCTCGCGCCCGTCTACGCCGTCGGCGAGGGCTTCTTCCTCGGTGTCATCTCGAAGGCCTACGAGGGCTATCAGAACGGGATCGTCGTGCAGGCGGTCGGCGCCACCGTCGGCGTGTTTGCAGTCATGCTGGTGCTCTATCGAACTCAGATCATCAAGGTCACCGACCGGTTCCGCAGGGTCGTCATCACGGCGACGATGGGCCTGATGGTGTTCTACCTGTTCTCGTTCATCCTCAACCTGTTCGGCGGCGGCGTCTCCTTCCTCCACTCGACCAGCCTGCTCAGCATCGGATTCAGCATCTTCGCCGCTGGCTTGGCTGCGATGAACCTGGCCATCGACTTCGACTTCATCGAGCGTGGTGTGAAGCAAGGTTTGCCGAAGGGGATGGAATGGTTCGCTGCCTTGGCGTTGGTCGTCACGCTGGTGTGGCTCTACCTCGAACTGCTCAGGCTGCTCAGCAAACTGCAGAGACGGTAAGCGCCAAACGGATTTACAACGTTCGCAGGAACCCCAGCAGGGCATCGTTGAACGCCGCTGGGGCTTCCTGCTGCGTCCAGTGACCGACGCCTTCGAGCACGGTGGAACCGCGGAAGTCCGGTAGCAGGTTCTGCATCCGCTCGATGCCCGACGGGTCCATCACGTTGACGACGTCGTCGGTGCCACCAATGAAGTACACCGGCATCGCGACGCGCTCGGGGCCGAGATCTTTGACCCAGTCGAAGTTTGCGTCGAGGTTGCGGTAGTAGCTGATCGGCCCGAAGAACCCGCTGTGGGCGAACTCGTCGGCGTATGTCCGCAGATCCTGCTCGCTGAGCCACGGGCCTTCGGGACCGACGAGTGGCAGGGCCGGCGGCGCGCTCATCCTCGTCAAGAAGCCCGTGCCCTCCATCGATGGCATCTTCGCCGACGTGTCGCGGGCGGCGAAGCCGACACCGCTGGCTCCCCACATCACCTTGGCCATCGAGTCGTAGGGGTCAGCGCTGAGCTCGTCCTCGGCCAGGTTGGGCTTCTGGAAGTAGAGCATGTAGAAGAACCGGTCGCCATACAGCATGTTCATCAACTGCGTGGGCGGTGCGGGCCACTGCACGAACGGCACGCTGACACCGACGACCGAACGCACCCGTTCAGGGTGCAGGCGGGCCAGATCCCACACGATCAACGCGCCCCAGTCGTGGCCGACGAACACGGCCTGGTCCTTGCCGCAGTGATCGAGCAACGCCAGCAGGTCATCGGTGAGGTGCGCGATGCCGTAGTCCGTCACCTCCGTCGGCGCGCTCGAATGTCCGTAGCCGCGTTGGTCCGGTGCGATGACGTGGAATCCCGCCTCGGCCAACGGTGCCATCTGGTGTCGCCACGAGTATGCGAGCTCGGGAAAGCCGTGGCACAACACGATTGTCGGGTCCGCGGGATCGCCGGCTTGGTGTACGCGCAGCGAGACCCCGTTGACATCGATTGCGCTGACAGATGTGTCAGTCATTATGCGAGTCTGGCAACTCCGACACGTCGGACGGGTACCGGCACATGGCCGATACCCGTCCGACGAGCGTCAGGTCCTACTCGTACCGGATCACCATCGAGTCGATCAGCGCCGGAGTTCCGCAGCTGTCGACGGCGTCGTCTCCGGCCCGGAACAACCCGAACGTGTAGCTGTCACCGGGTTGCAGCGGCGTCGCCGGCACCGGGGAGTTCAGGGTGAACGTCGAGCTCTGCACCACATTGGTCGTCGGGTTGCTGACCGAGGGCCCCGGCAGGGTCATGCCGGCGGATACCCCGGGGCCCTCGATGTGCACCACACCCGCCCGCGAGACGCTGACGTAGTTGGGACGGAACGCGACACCGCACGAAGTGCTCGCGGTGTGCCAGGTGAATGTTCCGACGATGGCCGTGCCCGGGGTGTAGTCGGGCGGCAGCACGAAGTGGAAGCTAACTGAATCACTCATCCCGTCGCGGAAGACGAGACCGGAGTTGGAACCGACACCAATTGCGAAGGTGGCCGTGTCGAGTGGCGTGCCGAAGACGTCGAGCGAGATGAACTTGTCGTTACCCGGCACGTAGTAGCCGGCCACGTCGGCGATTACGTGTGTGGCGCCGTTGAGGTTGTAGACGCTGATCTGTCCGCCGGCACCGAGCTTGACCGTGACCAGGTTCGGGATCACATCACCCGCCACCCAGTTGAGGTTGGAGGCCAGTGGCCGGATTGTACCCGTCGGGAAAACGGTGAGGAAGCTGGACCCGGTCGTTGCGTCGACGGTGACGTTCATCACGACTGCGGTGGCGTTGGCCGGCACGCCGGCAACACCGGAGACCTGGAAGTTGTGGGTCTGCGCCGATGTAAGCGGACCAACGAAGCCACCGACGTTGAGCGGTAGGGGGCGGGTGTCGAGGATTCGGGTGGGCGAGATGGGAACGAACGAGTTGGTGACGACGTCCCCTGGTGCAGCCATTGCGAAGTGCAGCGCGGTTCCTCCGCCGAGTGAAACGGCGATGGCGGCTCCGACGGCGGCCCATCGGCTACGCCAAGCGTGACGTTTGCGGGTGTTGGTGAGTTGTACGATCTTGGCCTCGAGTTCGGCTAATCGTTGTTCACGCTCCATGGTCGGCTCCTCTGCGTCGATGTCACTCGTGAGGTATACAACGTCTGAAGCGGGCGACGTGACGACCTGATACGACCAGCCCGATACAGCCCTTTGCTCAGGCCGAGGCAGAAATGGCTTGCAGCTCATCCCAAGTCAGGCCGTCGCTGGTCCACAACATGTCGAAGGCGCTGTCGGCCTGGTCGGTGAAACCGTGGCGATTGCGAAAGTTGTACAGCCAGCGCTGCCGATTGACCTCGATGCCGAGGCGTTCGAGCCGACCGACGCAATACGTCTCCCACGCCGCGACTTGGGCCAACGTGAGTTCGTCGTCGGGCGGGGCCTCCCCGAAGCCACCCGCGAGCCGATCCCTGACGCGCAACAGCACGCGGCCGAGCGACGTTGCCGTGGTTACCTCGCTCTGCTGACGCGGGCGTTTGGTGTCTTCGAAGGCACCGCTCTCCGCACGAATGGAGATCGTGTCGCCGATCTCGACTCGTGTGCGGGACAGCGGCGTTGTCTCGTCGACCTCGATGTTCAGATCACGATCGTCCAGGCCGAGTGACGAGAGCAATCCTTCGGCCACCTGTTTGATCAACGCCGCGTCGTATGCGACGAACTTGAACTCTTGCGGCGTCACCGAGACGCTCATGAGTCGCGGGCACTTGCCACGAATGCCTTGCGTTCGTTGAGCGCTGCCAGGCTGACATCGGCGATCTCTTCGACTTCCGTTTCGGTGAAGCCGGCGAGCTCACGGAATCGCCGCGCAAGACCGATCGGCGACTCTTCGCTGTCGCTGCGCGTGCCGCCGTAGCTGAACAACTTGTCGACCACGCTTTGGAACTCGAGCGCCTTCTTGCGGCGCTCCGGGTCCGTTGCGGTGACCTTGCGCAGCCAGTCGCTGCCCATCTTCACGTGTGTCACCTCGTCGGCCAGCATCCAGTCCTCGCAGAACTCGAGAAACGGGTCCCCAGCGAGGTCGCCGAACTCTTTCATCGTCGTGAAGACGTCTATCGCCAACCCCTCGAGAGCGCGGTTGACACCGGCGAGCCGCAGCACCGGGTCGGTGCTGCACGCTGCTTCGAAGAGCACGGTGTTCTCTGCGTACTGCCCGATCTCGGTGCCCATCCAACTGCTCAACATCACACTGATCTCGACGTGTCGGGCCTCGTCCCATGCCTGTCGTGCCATGTCCATCTTGAGGGCGAACGGCACGGTGTCCCGGTGCGAATCGTCGCCACCGGCGGTGCTGGTTTCGAAGTCGTGGCACGTTCGGCCTGCGCCCTCCAGTGCTTGGATCTCGCCGACGAATATCCCGTGCATCAAGCCGCGGGCGGCGTCGCTGGCATCGCGTCGCGATGGCGTGAGGCGGTTGTTGTTCCGCGTCTGCTGACCGGCTTGGAAGACTGTGCGCGGGTCGCCCATCCGCTCGCGATTGGTGATGGTGTTGAACCTCTCGTCGCGCGCCAGTTCCTCGACGGGGAAGAACTGCCTCATTCGAACGTGCCGATCGAACCGGGCCCGGCGATGCCGCCGGCCTCGATGATCAACTTCTCGAGGCGTGCTTGGTGCGCCGAGGCGCGGTCGACTTCTTCAGGCGACTCGATCAACGACTGCAACATCATCTCACCGTCGCGCCAGTCATCGAACTCGTCCTGGAGGATGAAGTTGATGGAACGGATCGTCGGAGCGTCCGTGATCTGGCTGGTGTTGTTGCGGTGAAACGTGTACGCCGAGATGAAGTGTGGGATGAACACCCGGTAAACACCCACCAGCTTCTCGATCGTCATGTCGGGCGCTTCCGGCTCGGTCATGGCTTCGACGAACCTGACCATCGCCTCGTTGGCCGGTTTGGTGAGACGGTCGGGGTTCATCTCGCGCAGTTCCGGCAGTCGCTTGTGCCACAACTCGGCGTGCCAGGCGTGCTTGTAGCAGTGCGTTCCGAGCCGCATCTTCACGTCGAGCTCTGGGACGGTGGCCACCCAGCCGCCCAGCGCCTCGAACAGCTTCATCTCGGCCCACTTGTAGTTGCCGACGCGGCGGGCGGACTCATCGACATCGAACGCCCCTGGCAGTTCGCGCCGATCCCACGGAGCGAACGGTGCCCTCGGCTTGTGCGGATCGGCCACGATCCTCCCTCTGACGCTTGGCGAATGGGTCAGCGCCGGCGTCTCGCGGCCGACTCCCTGGCCGGACAGTAGTTGCCAGCGTTCCTCCCCGGTCAACGTGGAGAGTCAACGTGGAGACGTGCTACCTGTGTGCATTCTGAGTTCGCCAGGCTTGCTCCGCCTCGCCGAGTGGCGTGACCGGCGCACCACCATCGCGGTACTCCAGCAACATCGACCGCCACGGCGCGGTGACGCGCAACTTACCGAGGATCGCGCTGACGCCCCACACCACCCGGTCGAGGATCACGAAGCTTGGTGGCATGTTGAGTCGCTCGATGACGTCGGCGTGCGGCCCCTTGACGTCGATGATCGTCGCCATCGCGTCGCGGACGAATTCGCGGGTGAACGTGAACGTGTCGGTGAGGTACGGGGTGTACGGCGTGCTGACGTAGTCGTAGACCTGCTGCGGTTCCAGGCCGTGGTTGGCCCGGAGGAACCCGATCTGCTCCATCACCGACACCAGCCGTTCCGGGTCTCGGTGCACGATGATCGCATCGAGACTGGGTGCCAACTGCTCCCATTCTCCGGGGGTCCATCGCTTGACGAGCCCGAAATCGAGGAACGTAACATCGCCGTCGATGGTGAACTTGTAGTTGCCCGGGTGCGGGTCGCCGTTGAACGCGCGCAGGCGATGGACTGCGTACTGGGCGAAACGCCAGATCGATTCACCCGCGTGGCGGCGCGCCCGCTCGTCCGCTCGCGACTCGAACTCCGCCCAGCTCAGGCCGTCGACCCATTCCGATGTCAGCACGCGCCTCGTGCTCGTTTCCGGTACGACGGCCGGGATGCTGACGAACGGATGTCCCGCGAAGTGCGTACAGAACTCGGCTTGATTTGTGGCCTCCAACTCGTAGTCGAGCTCTTCGCGCATACGGCTGCGAAGTTCGTCGACCAACCCCTTCGCGTCCAGTCCCTTGAGCACAAACGCGGTACCCAGTCGATAGAACGCTTCGGCATTGTCGAGGTCGGAATCGATCGCGTCGGCCACGCCGGGGTATTGCACCTTCACCGCAACATCGCGACCGTCGCGAGTGACCGCACGATGCACCTGGCCGACACTGGCTGCCGCGATGGGCGCGACCTGCCAGTCGAGAAAGATCCGTTCAGGCGGTTGACCGAGCTCGTCGGTCACCATCTTTGCTGCGAGCGCTGGAGCCATCGGTGTTGCATCGGACTGCAGGGTTGCGAGCGCCTTCTGCGCGTCGTCGGGAAGCGCCTCCATGATGAAGCTCAGCAGCTGCCCGAACTTCATGAGAGCGCCCTTCATGTTCCCCAGTTCGCGAGCCACGTCCTGTGAGGTGCGCAGGGCGAACTGTTCGTCGAGGTCGGCGCGGCGTGTGCCGCTGTTGCCGAATCGACGGACCCGGTGAACGACGTATCGGAGCGCGTTACGTGCGGTGAGTCGCCAGACGCGTGCCGTGCGGCGCCAGCGGATCAGCCGGCTCACGCCAGTCGGCGCGCCGTGGGGTCGGCTGCAAGCAGGTCGTGTGGCAAGGGATCGCCCGTGACCTCATCGGTCCAGTAGGTGCCGGCGTCGAGGCGAGTCAACGCGACCTCGACATCGGCGAGGTCCCGCTCGATCGCGTTTAGATCGAGAGGGGCGTTTGGGGCGTCGCTCATCGCATCGAAGCGTAACCGTGCTCGACC
>JANMRB010000204.1:0-13354 GCA_031370825.1 Ilumatobacteraceae bacterium | reverse complement strand
AACGAGCCGGCGATACCCAATGCCACGACGGTACGAATGGAATGACGCTTGAACTTTGTTCTCATATCTCCCCCTCGGAGTGAGCTTGTCAACGTTGTCAGAGTTAACCCCAGTCTGCAGACCCTTGTCAAGGCTTGATTTGCTTGACAAGTGGTGTTATGGCGGCGAACGTTGTCATCCATGTCAGAAGGAACCTCTTCGAGCACTCAACGGTTGCCGCATCCGACCATTCGCGATGTCGCTGCCCTTGCAGGCACCAGCTTGAAGACGGTCTCACGCGTCGTCAATGGCGAGCCGGGCGTCTCCCCGGAGCTCGGTCAGAGGGTTCGCCTGGCCATCGAACGTCTCGACTATCGGCGCAACCTCGCCGCCAGCAATCTTCGCCGCTCGGGCGGACGGACGCGATCGATCGGTCTGTTGCTGTCGAACATCATCAACCCGCTCGACGGTGCAATCCAACGAGCGATCGAAGAGGCAGCGTTGGTTCGCGATGTGATCGTCATTGCGTCGAGCATCGACGAGGATGCCGGCCGCGAGCGTGAGATCGTCGGAATCTTCACGGCCCGCCGCGTCGATGGTCTGATCATCAAAGCGGCCGGTCATGATCAGAGCTACCTGGTGGATCAACGCCGCATGAGCATGGCCCTGGTCTTCGTCGACCGTCCCCCCGCTTTCCTCGACGCCGACACAGTCGTGGTCGATAACGAGCTTGGTACGCGGCGAGGCATTGCCCATCTGATCGCCCACGGTCATCGACGTATCGCGTACCTCGGCGCCCTGCACACGATCGTGACTGCGGAGCAGCGCGTCGCCGGTTATCAAGCTGCGCTCGCCGCAGCACGCATCGAATCGGACGAGTCGTTGGTCAGACTCGACATCCAGAACAGTGAGCATGCGCACGCGGTGGCCCGGGAGCTCCTGCAAACCGAGGATCCGCCGACAGCATTCTTCGCAGCCCAGAACATGATCACGATCGGCGTCGTGCATGCTCTGAGGGAGCTCGAACTCCACCGCAAGATCGCTGTTGTCGGCTTCGACGACGTGCCGCTGTTCGACTTGCTGGAGCCTGCCATCACCGTGTTGGCGCAGGATGCTTGGGCGATCGGACGTCAAGCAGCGACAGCGCTCTTCGACCGGCTCGACGGCTCGACGGCGCCGACTCGTACGCACGTGATCCCGGTGTCGCTCATCGAACGAGGGTCAGGCGAGATTCGCGGGCCGCATTCAGCTTGACCGCCTCTGGTCGCGATCGGGCCCGCCGTTCGCTGCAAGACTGTCGACATGTTGAGTGTCGGAACCGTCGTGATCGGCGTCCACGATCTCCATCGGGCGGTTGCCTTTTGGACGCAGGCGTTGAACTACGTTCCCAAGCGCGAGGTCAAGCCCGATGACGACTTCATGATCCTTGTTCCGGCAGCTGGTGAAGGCACACGTCTGGCACTCGATGTCAGCGAGACGCCCGTTCAACAACACCCGCGCATCCATCTCGATCTCTATGCGGGTGATGGCGCCGACCAAGTCGCTGAGGTCGAACGTCTCGTGTCACTCGGTGCGACTCGCGTCGACTGGGATCGTTACCCCGAGAACCCCGACTTCGTCGTGATGGCCGATACCGAAAACAACCGCTTCTGCATCATCGATACGAGCGACTGAAATGGGCGACACCGCCGTGCAACTGATGCGGGCCCGCCGTGACGCTGAGGCCGTTCGCTTTGTCTGAAGCAGACGTGGCCGTCGTGGACGGCGTGCTTCGACTATCGCGCGATCACCGCGACAAGATCGAGGTCCCCCTCGTCGCACTGCGTGATCGATGCCGCTGCCCGGCGTGCCGGCATCCGAGTGGACAACGTCTTCTCGATCCGGCAACCCTCCCGACGGACTTGGAAACAACCGACATACGGATCGACGCCGACACGATCCGAATGACGTGGATGCCGGAGCGGCACGAAAGCTCGTATGCCATCAGTGATCTCATCACGCCCCCGCTCTCGCGACGTGAATCAACGCTGTGGGACGCCGGGGCCGAGGCGCAGCTGCCGGTATCGCGGTACTCCACGATCATTTCCAACGACACGACCGGACGAGGGGCGCTGTTGCGATGGCTGCAGGGTGTGCAGCAGATGGGCTGCGGCCTGCTTCACGACGTATCGACCGTCGACGGTGAGGTCACACGCGTCGCCGAGCTCTTCGGTCATGTTCGCGAGACGAACTACGGCCGGTGGTTCGATGTCCGTTCGTTGGTCGATCCCAGCAACCTGGCCAACACTTCGTTGGGCTTGGCGGCGCATACGGACAACCCCTACCGCGATCCTGTGCCGACGATGCAGCTGCTGCATTGCCTCGAGTCCACAGCGATGGGTGGGGAGAACATGGTGGTCGACGGTTGGCGCGTGGCCAACGTGGTGCGAGAGCTGAAGCCCGCTGGATTCGATCTGCTGGTTCGACACGGAGTCACCTTCAGGTATCGCGACGGCACCACCGACCTCAGTGCCCACGAGCCGCTGATCATGCTCGACGGTGATGGGATCGTCAGCGGCGTGCGCTTCAATCCGAGATCGATGCAGGACCCGCTGATGCCACCGGCGGAGCTGGCCGCTTGGTACGAGGCATATCTGCTGTTCGCCCGGCTCGTCGCCGACCCGCGCTTCCAGATTCGATTTCGTCTTGACCCGGGCGACCTCTTCATCGTCGACAACCGTCGGGTTCTGCATGGTCGCACTGCGTACGAGGCAACCTCCGGCGCGCGCCACCTGCAGGGCTGCTACGCCGACATCGATGGCCTGCACTCGACGATCTCGATGCTGCAACAGCAGGAATCCTCGTGAGCTCCGTCGTCGACGAGATCGCCGCGATCTTCAACGACCGAGGCGGCCAGGCCTATCTCTGTGAGCCGGTATCGATCGCCGAGCACATGTTGCAGACTGCGCACGCCGCAGAACGCGACGGTGCACCAGCGGAGGTCGTCGTGGCTGCGCTGCTCCACGATCTCGGTCACCTCGTGCATGGGCTGGCCGACGACTCAGCCGACTTAGGAATCGACACCGTCCACGAGAAGGTCGGTGCACGATGGTTGTCGCGTGTGTTCGGGCCGAACGTGGCAGAGCCCGTCCGATTACACGTTGCGGCCAAGCGTTACCTCTGTGCGACAACGCCCGAATATCTGGAAGTGCTCTCGCCGGCCTCGGTGCACAGCCTGACGTTGCAAGGCGGCCCATTCTCGACCGCCGAAGCCGAGGCATTCGCCGCGCTCCCCCATGCCGCCGACGCCGTTCGGGTCCGGCGGTGGGATGACGTCGGCAAAGTGCCCGGCCAGGTCACCCCACCCTTCGATCACTACCGTCCGTTGCTCGAGGCGTGCCTCGCTGTCGCTTGAGCCGGGCGCTGTACAGTCCGGCACATGAATCAATTGGTCGTTCACGACGTGCACATGACGATCAACCTCGTGCACCGGTTGGTGTACTTCGTTCCCGAGGCGGCCGAAGAATACGCATCATTCGGGATCAAGGGTCAAGCTGGCTATTTCGCTTCCCGCTCTGCACCGATGGGCGCGGTGACCGACAGTGTCGTACTCGCGACGTTCTACAACTTCAGCGCGCTCGCAGTCACGTCCGCAATGCCAGGTGTTTGGGAGGCCGCTTCACCTGAGGAATGGCAGGCCGCGCGATTCCGTGTGGTGGAGCGAGCGTTGAACCGCGTCCAGCCCGAGCTCTCGACCGACCAGATCGAAGAAGCGCGCTCGTTGATCGATCCTGTCGTGGCGCAGATGCAACACGGTGGGAAGCCCTTGGCCGCAAGCAACGCGGCGGTTGCCTTGCCGTCCGACCATCTCACAGCGCTGTGGCAGCAGGTGACGGTTGTGCGTGAGTGGCGCGGCGATGTGCACGTCGCCTTGTTGGTCGCGAATCAACTGGCACCCTGTGATTGCCTGGTGTTGCAGGTCGCCAGCGGACGGTTCCCGCTGGTCCTGGCCCAGAGGACACGACGGTGGACCGAAGCCGAGTGGCAGGCCGCGACGGCTCGACTGGCCGAGCATGGTTGGATGGATGCCGATGGCACGATGACCCCCGCCGGGGTTCAGGAGCGTGAACGGATCGAGGCCGAGACCGATCGGCTGTGCGCGCCCATCTGGGAGCCGATCGGCGATGCAGGAGCCACCCGACTGGCTGCGCTGATCATGCCGATCCACGACGCCATGCAGGCGGCCGGCACCTACGCCGCCTTCGCCTGACGCACCCCGTCGACAACCGCTAGAAGGGCCACTCCGGGCGTCGCCCGGTCAACCGCCGGATCGCACCGCCGAGGCCCACCGTGAGCAACACCTTCACCGTCAGGTTCTTCGCGAACCATGGCAGCTGGGCAACCTGTCGAAGGCTGTTGGCAGCGCGAGGAGCAAGACCGGCACCGAGGTCGGCGCGGTACTCCGCCAGTGAGCGCGAGCGCCCCACGTACCGGAACCGGTCACCGAGTGCTAGCTCGCGCACGATCGCCAAGGTCACACCGACCGACGAAAACGCATCGTGGATCAACATCGTGCCACCCGGCTCGACCAGCGCACCCCAGCTGCGCACATCCAAACGTGCCGGGCCATACCGGTGCGCACCGTCGATGAAGAGCACCGCGATCGGACCCGAGACGTCGTCATGGGACTGATCGCTGAACGCGCGGATGTGACGCACTCGGTCGGCGACTCCAGCAGCGGAGAGGTTGGCGAGAAACGCTTCGTGATCCCCGGCCGCCTGCGCCTCGAAGCCGCTGATCTCTTGCGGCCCGCGATCGTTGCCTGCGTGCGGGTCGATCGCGACGATGCCGACGCCCTCGGGCACCGCACCGGCCAGCACGATCGTGCTGCGCCCGCGAAAGCTGCCGATCTCGACCACCTGTTGACCCGCGTGAGTCGCGGCCGCCGCCCCGTAAAGCCTCGCCACCTGGTCTTCGGACAGCCACCCCTCGATGTCACGAACAGCTGTCTGGAGCTCGTCGAGGGTGCGACCGGTCATGCGAAGTAGACACCCATGCCGAACACGACGAGCCAGATCAACCCGACGATCTGCAGGACGCGGTCGTGGGCGAAGATCTCTTCGGGCGCGGCGCCGTGCCCCTGCTCGAGGATCAGTGTGTACCGCAGCAACGCGGTGCCCATCGGAATGATCGACAACTCGTAGAAGGGCCACGTCGAGCCGGCCACCTCGCGGGTGTCGAACGCCCAGATGCAATAGGTGACGAGCGCGGCGCCGCAACTGACCGACAGCACGATCCGCAAAAACCCCAGCGAGTAGTCATTGAGTGTCGATCGAGTTCGTGAGTCGTCGCCGAGATCTCGCAGTTCGGCATAGCGCTTGCCGGCGACGATGAACAGCGAGGCAAAAGACGTGGTCAGCGAAAACCACTTGCTCATCTGAACGTCGGTGGCCACCGCTCCCGCAACCGCGCGCAGCACAAAGCCGCCCGCGACGGCAACGAGGTCGACGACCGCGATGTGCTTGAGCACGAGGCTGTAGAGCGAGGTCAACACGACGTAACCCGCAACGACGACCGCGGTCTGCCAACGTGTTGTCGCTGCCAGCCCGATACCGAGGAGCAACAGGATGCTTCCGGTGATCCTCCCGGTCCCAACGGGGATCGCTCCACTGGCGATGGGACGATGTTGCTTGGTCGGATGGTTTCGGTCGTTGTCGGCGTCGAGCAGATCGTTCCAGAAGTACGTTCCACTGCTGGCGAGGCAGAAGGCCACGAAGATGACAAGCGCACGCCAGAGCGACGACCAGTTGTCGAGAACTCCCGCTGCGCCCGGTGCGGCGAAGACCAAGAGGTTCTTGACCCATTGCTTCGGTCGTGCCTGCCGGAAGAGGGCTCTTGTCATCCGGCGACCACCTCGGGAATCTCCGAGATGGTCGCACCATTGACCCACACGGCGTGATCGGCGCGGTCCAGCAACTCACGATCGCCGGCACTGTTGCCGTATGCCCACACTTCGGCGTGGACGAACCGTCGTTCTTCGAGCCACTGCTCCAGACGGCGACGCTTCTCCGCTGCACGGCAGTTGAGACCGAGCAGGCGGTCCCCGTAGCGATCCCCCAACCGCGTCGAATCCGTGCACAGCACGTCGTCGATGCCGAGACGCAGCGCCAGTGGGCGGAGATAGGCTGCCAGCGACGCCGAGACCAGCACGATCCGATGGCCCGCTTGCTGATGCCAGCGCAGGCGTCGAATGGTGTCGGGTCGCAGCCAATTGACAAGCACGAATTGGGCGAACTGCTCGCCGATTGCGTCGACATCGGTGATCCGCTTACCCCGAAGTGAGCCGCCGACGACGATCTCCTTCATGCCATCCCGATCTCGCTTTGCGGCGGCAACCAAGGTTGCCAGCGGACGTCGCAACACCGATGCGATCATGCGACGGCGCCCGGCAACCCGTCCGAGAAAGGGTAGAAAGCAGTCGCGCGTCGTCAACGTGCCATCGACGTCGAACGCCACAACGACCATCTTGTCGCTCACCGCAAGCTCCCGAGCATGTCCCAGAATCCGGGCCAGCTCTTGGATACCACATCGGGGTTCTCGATCTCCACATCGGACACTCGCAGACCGATCACGCCAAACGCCATCGCCAGCCTGTGGTCGTGGTGCGTCTCTACCGCTGAGCCGTGCAGCACCGACGGCTCGATCACCAAACCGTCGTCGGTCTCAATTGCCTGAGCACCCAGCCGGCCGAGCTCTCGGCTCAGGTCACCGAGTCGATCACTCTCCTTGACGCGAATGAAACCCACACCGCGGATGCGCGTTGGAGTCGTCGCGAAGACGGCGGCTGCGGCCAACGTCGGCACGAGATCCGACATGTCGACCATGTCGATGTCAATGCCTCGGAGCTCGACGCCGCTTTCGATGATGGTCGAGTGTTCCCCGCGCGTTGCGTTACAACCCATCTTTGTCAGAAGATCGCAGAACGCCGCGTCCCCTTGCAGCGATTCTCTGGTCAGACCGGGAATCTCGACCCGCCCTCCGCATATGGCAGCGGCTGCAAGCGGGTAGCTGGCGGAACTGGCATCCGGTTCGATCGCGTAATCGCAAGGTCGGTACCGGCCGGGACCGACGAGGATCTCGTCGGCATCGATCGTCACGTCATCGTGACCGAACTCGGCCATCACCGCCTTGGTGATCTCTAGGTACGGCCGCGACACCAGTGGCGTTGTGATGCTGATGTGCAGGCCGCCTTCGATGTAGGGACCGATCATCATCAGCGCGGTGAGAAATTGGCTGCTGATGTCGCCGCGAACCTGCAATCGGCCTCCGCCTCGGGGCGGGCCGCTGACCGTGACCGGCAGATGGCCCCACCGGTCCCCCGCCGTGAGCGTCACACCGAGCACAGCCAGGGCGTCGTGGAGAGGTGCCATTGGGCGCGAGCGCAAGGGCGGATCCCCGTCGATCATGTATGGGCCGCGGCCAAGGGACGCGAATGCCGTGACGAAGCGTGACGTCGTGCCCGCGAGGCGGGTCGGCAACTCGAGCGGTCCCGGTCGCAACACTCCGCCGGTACCGGTGATCGATGTCTTCCATGCGCGCCCGTCGTCTCGACCAACATCGATGCCCAACACGGCTAGGCACGTCAGCATCGCCCTCGTGTCGTCGCCGTCGGGAAGGTTGGTGAACGTGGACACACCTTCAGCAAGTCCCGCGCAGATCAGGGCGCGATTGGCGATGCTCTTCGAACCCGGCACTTGTACGACCGAGTCGACCGGATGCAGCAGTGGTTCGACGCGGTGGGTGGGCACCTAAGCCAGCCGCTGAACAGCCGGGCGATAGCCACGGGCCAACAGTCCACCGCGATACAGATCGGCCGTGGCGACGTCGACCAGCACGACCGCCACGCCGCGGTTGCCTTCGACGCTGTGAACGACCTCGAAGCTGGCGATGTTGACGCCCAGTTCCGCGGCCAGCGTGAACACCTCGGCCGCAGCACCGGGACGGTCCGGGATCGGGATGCGCACCTCGGCGAGCTCGCTCGGCTGGTTGACCCTGCTGGGTAGGTTGGTTCTGGCCTCACGCGCATGCTGAAGCCGGTCGAACAGCGCACCGCGATCGTCGCGATCGACGACATCGCGCATCGATTCGAGACCTTCGATCAAGCCGTCGAGCGCCGAGAGGATGGCAGGGCGGTTCTCGGCGCAGATGTCGAGCCATATCGATGGATGGCCCGAGGCGATGCGGGTCATGTCGCGGAAGCCGCCCGCCGCAAGCCGCAACAGCGCGGCATGCTCCTCGGCGCGGTCGCTGGCCAGACCCATCAGCGTGGCTGCGGCAAGATGGGGCACGTGGCTGATGACCGCCACGACCTGGTCGTGGCGGTCTGCGGGCAGCGCCACCACATCGGCACCGAGCTCGGCGACAACTGCCGCGACTTGGCTGAAGGTGCTGTCGGCAGTGGTCTGCGACGGGGTCAACACCCACACGGCACCTTCGAACATCGAGGCATCGGCGCCGTCGAAGCCGTCCAGTTCGCTGCCTGCCATCGGGTGTCCGCCCACGAAGCGGGGGTCGTCGATTGCTGCGGTGATGCCACCTTTGACGCTGCCGACATCGGTCACCAGGCCCGAGGACTCGGCGAGCGCCCGCTTGACGCGGTCGGCGACTGCAAGCACCGGTGTTGCCACGAACGTGATGTAGGCGTCGGAGTCGAACCCAGTGGCATCGATGGCGTTCATCGTGAACGCCCGCTCGACGCGCGCCGAGTCGAGATCGTCCCCAGTCACGTGCCAACCACGCTCACGAAGCGCCAGCGCGATCGATCCGCCGATGAGGCCAAGACCAGCGACGTTGGCGCGACGGGGGATGTTCACGGGCGGTCAGCGTAGCTGCGAGCCGGCCGTGCCAACGCTCTCGATCAGCTTCTTGATCTCACCTGCGGTGAGTACACGCCACTCTCCGGGACCGAGTGTGGCGTCCCGAAGCGTGCCGATGCGGACCCGCACCAAGCGGATCACCGGGTGTCCGATCGTTTCGCACATCCGTCGAACCTGTCGGTTCCGGCCTTCGTGAATCGTCAGTCGCAGCACACCGGGTGTCGGTTGCGAAACCCTTGCCGGCGCAGTGACACCGTCGTCGAGCTCGACGCCGTCACGCAGTTGGCGCAGCTTTCCCTGGGCGACCGGACCGTCGGCAACCTCGACGAGGTACTCCTTTTCGACACCATGACTCGGATGGGTCAGGCGCTGCGCAAGGTCACCATCGTTCGTCATCAGCAGGAGTCCCTCGGTGTCGATATCGAGTCGGCCGACGGGATAGACCCGCGGTTCGTCGGGCACGAGCTCGACGACCGTCGGCCTGCCGTGGGTGTCATGGGAGGTCGTGACCACCCCGGACGGTTTGTTGAGCAGGTAGTACACGAGGCCCGGCCTCAAGCCGATCGGCACGCCGTCGACGTCGACGTGGTCATGGTCCGTGTCGACGCGACGCCCGAGCACGGCCACCTCGCCATTCACGGTGACCCGTCCTTCGCTGATCAGGTCTTCGCAGACGCGGCGGCTCCCCCACCCGCGGATCGCGAGCACCTTCTGCAGTCGCTCACCCTGAGGAAGGGCGGCGTTCTTGTCGGCCCACTGCTCCCACAGCGGCGGCTCAAGCTGGGGCATCGGGCGCAGGTACGTCGATGCGCAGTCCGAATTCGAGTGCCTCGACAACGTCGGCGCCGGGAACGAACTCGGCGATCGGCGGCAGATCGGCCAACGAGTTCAGGCCGAGCTTGCACAGAAAGGTTGCGGTGGTTCCGTACAGGATCGCTTGGCCCGGACCGGCGTCGCGGGCAACCTCGGTGACATATCCCCTGGCCTGCAACGTGCGCAGAACTCCGTCGGGATCGACGCCGCGGATCGACGCGATCTGTGCACGCGACAGTGGCTGCTTGTAGGCCACGATGGCCAGCGTCTCCAGCGCGGCGCCGCTCATTCGGGCGCGTTGCCCGTCGAGCAGGAATCGCTCCACGTAGGGAGCCAACTCGGCGTGCGACTGGTACCGGTAGCCCCCAGCGACCTTGACCATCTGGAAGCCGTGGCCGGCGTCGTCGTAGGCAGCGGACAGCTCGGCGCACAACCGCTCGATCACGGCCGTCGGCCGCTCGAGCAATTGGGCGAGGAGGTCTGGAGCCACCGGCTCGACGGCGACCATGACGATCGCCTCGATTGCCCGGACTGTTTCGGTGTCGATGTCGTTCAACTGCATCATCCTTCGTAATCAGCCTTCGTAGTCGTCGATGGCGATCGAGCCCGCAGCGACGGGCTCCAGTCCACCGGTCCACAGCACATCGATCTCGCCGAACTGCTCGATCTGATCGAGCTCGATGACACCTTGTTTGAACAGCTCCAGCAAAGCCAAGAAGCGAACGATCACTTCGAGACGCTCGACCAACCCGCTGGTGAGGCGGCGGAACGTGATTCGTCCAGCCCTCGGCAGCTCATCGACGAGCTCGGCGACCGCGTCGGCCACGCTTGCGCGTATGGGGGCGACGTGGAACAGATCGATCCGTTGCACAGGTTTGGGCGTGACAGCGCGCAGATATGCGGCCTGGATGCGCTTGACGGTTGTGCCCTCCAGCAGGTCGGGCATCACCTCGTCGAAGCGCTCGTCGGGGCCGGCGGTGCGCGGGAAGCTGCGGTCGGCGTCGTCGGCCAACCGGCTGAAGACGCCTGCCACGTCTTTGAACGTCTTGCACTCCAGCAGACGGGCCAGCAGCAGGTCTCGCTCCTCCCACAATGCCAGTTCATCGTCGAGATCGACGTCGTCGCGGCCTGGCAGCAACCGGCGGGCCTTGAGCTCGACAAGGGTGGCCGCAATCAACAAGAACTCGGTCGCAACGTCCAGATCGACGACCTGCAGACGCTCGATCTCGGCCAAATATTCATCGACGATCCGGGTCAACGAGACTTCGTAGATATCGACCTGTTCTCTCAGAATCAGATGGAGAAGCAGGTCGAATGGCCCCTCGAAGACGGGGGTCGCCACCGCAAATGCCATATGGGTTCAGGCTAGCTCGCCACTAGCCTGGCGCGCCGTGACCCGCGTGCTCTCGTGCATCCAACCGACCGGTGAAGTCCACCTTGGCAACTACCTCGGGGCCTTACGCAACTGGGTCAACGGTCAGCACGATGCCGACGCCTTCCACGGGATCGTCGATCTTCATGCTCTGACCGTCACAGAGGCCCCCGGCGTGATCGGGGAGACCACTGTTCGGCTGGCGGCCATGCTCTTCGCGATCGGTCTCGATCCCGACGTTGCGACTGTCTTCGTCCAGAGCCATGTGGTCCAGCACAGCCAATTGGCGTGGGTGATGGAGTGCAGTGTGTCGTTCGGCGAGTTGAGCCGGATGACGCAGTTCAAGGACAAGTCGGCCAAGCGTGAGGGCGACTTCATCTCCGCCGGCCTGTTCACGTACCCCGCCCTTCAAGCGGCCGACATCTTGCTGTACGACACCAACGAGGTGCCCGTCGGTGAGGACCAGCGTCAGCACATCGAGATCACTCGCGACATTGCCCTGCGCTTCAACCATCGCTTCGGCCAGACGTTCGTGATCCCCCAGGCCGTGACGCCGAAGGTCGGAGCGCGGGTCATGGATCTGCAGGACCCGACCTCGAAGATGAGCAAGTCGGCCGACAGCGATGCGGGCTGCATCATGATGATGGACGAGCCTTCCGAGATCGCCCGCAAGTTCAAGAGGGCGGTGACGGACAGCGACAACGAGGTGCGGTTCGATCGGGCCGCCAAGCCCGGCGTGACCAACCTGCTCGAGATCCTGGCAGTGTGCACGGGTTCGACACCGCAGGAGCTCGCCGACAAGTACACCCAGTACGGGCCGCTGAAGACCGATGCCGGCGAGGCTGTCGTCGAGCTCTTGCGTCCGATACAGAGTCGCTACAACGAATTGATGACCGACCGCGCCGAGTTGGCACGTCTACTTCGCAAGGGTTCTGACAAGGCCGGTGTAGTCGCCGCGGCGACCCTCGATCGTGCCTACGCCGCGATCGGTTTCCTCCCCCGCTGAGGAACGGGTGCTGTGGACGTGCGCCGACTCACCCGGGACGAGGCTCGCCGGATTGCGATCCGAGCGCAACTGCTCGACGCCGACCGGCCCGGTGATCTGCTAACCGTGGTCGACCGACTGACATTTCTACAGCTGGACCCGACGGCTGTGATGGCGCCGAGCGCTGATCTTGTTGCCTGGAGTCGGCTTGGTGACGCATACAAACCCGCCCACTTGCAGCAGGCACTCGAGCGGGACCGCACCCTGTTCGAGTACCGCGGTCAAGACGTGGAGACCGAGCCGGTGCTAGCGATGGTGCGCCCGACTGCGAATCTCGGCCTGTACCTCGCCGACATGGCGGCATGGCCGTCAGCGGGTTTTGGCCGGCACGTCGAATGGCTCGACGCCAACGACGGGTTCCGCCGCCGCGTGCTCGGCCTGCTGGCTACCTCCGGGCCCCTGCCCTCCAAGGACATTCCCGACACATGTGAGGTGCCGTGGGCGTCGAGCGGCTGGACCAACGACCGCAACACCACCCAGATGCTCGAGTTCCTCGCCTCCCGTGGCGAGATCGCTGTCGCGAGTCGACGGGGCCGGCAACGTCTGTGGGATCTGGCCGAGCGGGTCTACCCCGCCGGCGTGGCGGTGATCCCCGTGGACGAGGCTCGCCGGATCCGCAACGAGAATCGGTTGCGGTCGCTCGGGGTCGCCCGCGAGAAGATCGTCGGCGATGCCGGTATCCCCGCCGAGGTCGAGGGAACGAGCGGCACCTGGCGAGTCGATCCAGAGGCGACGGCCAAGGACTTCGAAGGACGCACGGCGCTGCTGTCGCCGTTCGACAGACTGATCCACAATCGGGTTCGCGCCGTGGAGCTCTTCGACTTCGACTACACCCTCGAGATGTACAAGCCGAAGGACAAACGACGCTGGGGATACTTCGCTCTCCCAGTCCTTCACCACGACCAACTCGTCGGCAAGGTGGACGCCGCAGCCGACCGCAAGACCTCGCGCCTGGACGTGCATGCCGTACACCGTGACGTCCAATTCACGCGTGCGATGACCGCCGCCGTCAAGGCCGAACTCGAAGCTCTGGCGACGTGGCTCGGCCTCGACGACGTCCGCTACGCGTGACCGAGGGGCCATCATCCACATTTCAGCAACACGACGAGTGCGCCTGCCGAGGCCAGCCCGAGCGCGCCCCGGCCGTCCGTCAGCCCCTCGATCAAGCCTCGGGCGAGCGCCTGCGGTCCGTGCAATCCATGCGCAACGATGGGAGCCAGGACCCAGATGAGCAACGCCATGGGCAGCGCAGCAACGGCCCAGATTGCGACGGTCTGGAACCGTGTGGGC
>JANMRB010000196.1:0-5264 GCA_031370825.1 Ilumatobacteraceae bacterium | reverse complement strand
TGCAACGGCGTGATCACGCTTAGCCGTTGAACCACTCAGGCGGCAGGAAGGGGTGAGAAGACGTTCGGTCATGGGGCCTTTTCCAACGATTCGTCGGGCCACGAGCAGTCGCGGCACGGGTGATCGCAACCGAAGTGGCGTACTTCTATCGGCAGACGCGAGCTGAAACCCAAGACACTCACCATGGTGGCGAGCAGCATCTCGACTAGGTACGCCCAGTCGCCGTGGATCAGCGGCAGCGTCCAGTTTGCCGGCATCTCGTCGGGATCGTCCTGGGACGACGCCGGGGCCAGCCAACCGAGTTCTGCCAGCAACGCTTCAGCATCGGTCGAAAGTCGAGAATCACCTGTGAGGTAGACGTTGCCGCCAGTCTCGGCGTGGGCGATGCCATGGCCGACGAGGAACTGCACATAGCGTTCGTTGACCAGTGGCTGCGTGATGATCACGGCCAGCGTTGGCTGATGGCCCGTGCGCACGATGAACCGGAGGAGGGCGGCTGACCAAGGCTGCCACCCGCCGCCGTCGTCGGGCGCGACATAGAACTCACGCCCGTCGGGCCCCTCGTCGCGCAATTGGCGACACACCGCACAATCGTCCAGGTCCGGAGTCGCTTTGTCTCTCTTTTGCCCTCTGTTCACAACCGCCCCTCTGCTGATCCACATGAGCACTATGCATGAAGGGTGTGACGTAGTCTCCCGGACTCGGGAGAAGCGGGTTGACGGTGGCAAACCTATGCAGCAGGAAACGCGATGAGGTTCTTCCTCACGAGCTTCTTGTCGCCAGCGTTCCATCGGTAGGCGACGAGTTTCTCGCCTGCGCCTGCGCTGTAGTCCACGCAAGCGGTCATCGGCGTATCGACGTGGAGTGCGCCGGTCCGCCAATAGTGGCCGTAGAGGACGGGTACCTTGTCGGTGTACAGAGCGTTGCCACCTTCACACAGAGGATCATCGGGGAGCCGAGGGAAGGGTTTGTGGTCGGGAGTCGTCGAACGAGGAGGGATCTCGGCAGCGCGGCGAAGCGTGGTGGCTTTGGCATCCCACCATCGAAGTCGCGCCCGCGTACGCGGGTGACCATCTTTGTCGAGATAGGCGTAGCCATCGGGTAGCTGAATCTCGGGGCCCTTGAGGACAATCTCGATCGCCTCGTACTCAGCGGAACCGCGACGACTGCCTTCAACCATCAGAGCGTGGGTGACCGATCCGTCCGCACTCAGCCAAGGCTCCACGACGTCCATCGCCGCCTTTTGCCAACAGGCATGGACGACTCGAAGTTCGCCGAGGTCAAGCCAGAGCGGAATTGACCTGAACCAGGCAATGTATTCGCGATGGAGCGACGAGTCCTCACCGACCTCCGACAAGAACTTTGTGTGCTGCTTGCGGTGTCGAGTCCCAATCTTTCGAGAACGCGGTCGAAGGAACTCACCAGGAATCTCGGGGTCGGGAGTCGCCCAAGCGATTGCATTGAACTCGTGGTTACCCAACACAATCCGAGCTGCGCCAGCGTCGACCATCCTGCGAGCCAGGTCAACGGTCTGGCATTGCGCTTTGCCGCGGTCGATCAAATCGCCGATGAAGATGGCCTTTCGATCCGGATGACTCCAAACGTTCTTGTGCTCGTGGTAGCCGAGCTCTTTGAGCAGACCCTGCAACTTGTCGGCGTGTCCATGGACATCACCAATCACGTCATATCCGGCTACCAGCTCACTCGTTCTGCTCACTCTGACACGCCCACTCCACCTACGTCGGTTCCCGAATCTTCAGCCTAAAGCAGGTGATTGGCACATCTGCCGAGGTGACCAGCTCAGGCAATGGGAACCACACACTCGTAACACCCATTGCGTACTCTTGAATCAGGCATCTAAACGGAAGGGTCCGGAACATCGACGATCGCCGATTCACAACACCGCTTTACACGATTCCGCAGGCAGCACGTCTGGTTGGCATGAACCCAGCCACGCTCGAAACATGGGCCCACGGATATGAGCGTCGACGCACTGGCCGCTCAACCGTGCGACAGCGGCCCGTCATCACATCATTGACCGACATTGCGGGACAACGTTCGATTCCATTCATCGGACTTGTCGAGGCCACAGTCGTTCAGGCCTTCCGCCGAAGCCAACTTCCTATGCAGCGGATCCGGAAGGCGCTTGAAGTACTAGCAGCCGAAGGAGAACTCGAACACGCTCTTGCGTCTCTCGCCTTGTTCACCGACGGCGCCAACGTCCTCTACGACTACGCAAAGCAGGCTCGCGACGGACAGCTCCGGTTGCTCACCGTGGTGTCGTCGGGACAGATCGTTTTCCATGACGTCATTGCGGAATACCTAGAGCGAATTGCGTTCGACCACGATCGCTGGGCAACCGAGCTGATCGTGCCCGTGACTCCAAGTCCATTGCTCCGAGTTTCTCCATCAGTTGCGAGCGGTGATCCAATTTTCATAAAGGGAGGAGCGCCTCTGTCTGCCGTCTACTCACGGTGGCGCGCAGGCGAGGCAGTCGAATCGATCGCGACGGACTACGACGTACCCGTCAATGACATCAACGAGGCGATCGATGCGCTCTGGCCGCACAAGATCGCAGCCTGAGCCACCACCTCCGATCTTTTTCCTCGATCGAGGACTCGGTCGAATTACCGTTGCAAGTGCATTGCGCGACGCTGGGTTCTCGGTCCTGCCGATGACGGATGTCTATCCCAACGGCGCAGACCAACGAATAGGCGATGACGAATGGATCGGGCGAGCGTCGTCGGAGGGTTGGATCGCCCTCACAAAGGACGCGTCGATTGTTCGAGATCACGAAGTCGCGCTCCTTTCGTCGACCCTGCGCGTCTTCGCACTCAGCAACGCCAACCTCACTGGTCCGGAGATGGCCGAGCGCTATCGCGTCAACATAAACCGCATCGTTCAGCGGGCACGACGCGATGGGCCATACGTGTATGTCGTCGGCCCTTCCGGCCTTGACCTTCGATGGCGACCGTGAAGCTCACCGGCGACTTGACGGCGTCGTGGCGGTTCTACCGCACTCGGAGGGTTGGCGACTTCAGGACGTCGTCATTCCGATGGCGCCTTCGAGATCGAAGCCCTCGTCACGACCGACTCCGACGGCTCAGAGAGAATCAGGCGATAGGAGTCCAAACGTGCGGATCGAGGTCATTCTCTACGGCGAAGCTCGCCCAGGTCGACACCTCGCTGGCCGCATCTGTCCCTGGCTGTGACCAAGCGGAGACCCGGTCCAAGTAGGACCAATAACCGCTACCGGGTACCCACGACTTCTCCAATAGTCCTTCTCGTTCGAGTTGTCCGAGAGCGTGGGCGAGAAAGACTGACGCCGAGTAGACCGTCTCACCCAGCGACCTATGACCGTATTTCTCAACCAATTTGGCGTAGTCGGCCGGCGACTGTTCCGCGTATCGATACTCCACAACGCCGTATTCGACCCGCTCATCGCCATGCACACACGCCAGCAAGGCTTCATATACACCCAAGTCATCGCCGACGGCAGTGCGGCCTGGAGGGGCAACCGTGTGGGCGGTCGGAGTCCATTGGTACGGCTGAGCAGGGTGGCCGCGATGACAGACGAACACCCACATGTCGGGGCCCTCCGATGTCAACTCGACTTCGTCGTCGATCGCGCGGAGCGGGCAGACCTGGCGGGCAGGGCGGGATGGCTTCTTCATGTGACGCCCTGAACGGTATTTCCAGAAATACCTGTGCGCAACTGGCGGTAGCAGGGCGACGAACAATGAGCGCGAATGAAGACGACAACGTGTTATGTCACGGTTCAGCGGACATCGCGCGTCTATGAGGCACGATGACGACTTCGCCCAATGTCCAGACTTTCAAGATCGCTGCTCGGCGCGAGGCGATGAAGTGGAAGGCAACCACCGACACGCTGCCGAACGAGGCCCGCGTCCCTGGGAAGTACCGGAACTTCGACGCTCTGCCATTCTGCCTGCCTCGCGAATTCAACGAGTTCAACCTTCTTCCTGAAACCCGCGACATCGCGCTCGAACGGTTCAACGCTGCCGGCATCCCATGGCACGACGGCATCGACAACGGACCGAGCAATCACCTGCTGAGTTCACAGGTCCAATGCGCCAACACGCTGGCGCCCTTCGTCAAGAACCCGGATGCGCTTGCCGCGATCTTCGGGCACGTGTTGCCGATCGCCGAGGTGCTGCCGTTCGCGGCACACGGCGGCGCTGCACGCACCTCCCCGTTCGACTCCACTGACTCAGTCGTGTTCGAGTGGCAAGGGCTGGAGAACCATCTGAATGAATGGGTGGGCATCCCAACTCGCGGAAGCAAAGCAACGAGCGCTGACGCTGCGATTCGCTATCGAGCGACGGACGGGTCGATCGAACTAGCGATCATCGAATGGAAGTACACCGAGAGCTACCCAACCGGACACCTCGCCACGAAGGCGACCTCCACTGCGACTCGCCTGTCGCGTTATCAGGCACTCTTCGATTCGCCGGACGGCCCGATACGCAACGACCTCATCCAGCTTGTGCAACTGCTCGGCGAACCGGTGTATCAGTTGATGCGACTTTCACTATTGGCACGTTGCATCGAGACGCATCACGAGCAGGGCGTCGATCGCGCTCGCGTTGTCTATGTAGCTCCCGGTGCCAATAGCGCTCTGTGGGCTTCACCCGGCACGCCGGCCTTCACGAGCCATGCAGCCGGTCGTCCACTCAACCAGGCGTGGACATCGCTACTTCGCGATGGCGACGGCGTTGCCTTCCTTGACAGCGCCTCCCTGCTCGGCCAGCACTCCCCCGTCAGTGCCGAGTTCAAGACCCGGTACGCGGCAATCTCAGGCCGATGATGTTGCGCCGGCGGGGACACCTGCGACGTAGGCGAGGCCGGGCGGACCCACCAGCCTTAGCACGGACACGGCGCGACTGACACCCACGTACAGGAGCATCCTGTCCGGTTCGCCGGACATGTCGACCAGGATCACCGCCGTTCGCTCCAAGCCCTTCGTTCGTTGCACGGTCTCGCAGAGCACGGCGTCCTCACAACGATCAGCCCAACGCACCAATCGGCAACCTTCGATCGGCCCGTCGAACAGCGAATCGCGCTCATGTGTATGAGTCGTGAGCACGGCGATCTGACTGAACGGGATGCCGTACGTCTGTGACAGCGTCTTCACCGCGTCGCGCACGCGCTTGCGAACCTCCTTCATGCCACCCGCGTAGAGGTGCACCACCGCATCGCCGAACGGAGCTGACGGCAATGGCCACGGACCGCCGAGTCGTTGC
>JANMRB010000178.1:0-3364 GCA_031370825.1 Ilumatobacteraceae bacterium | reverse complement strand
GCGCCGTCGGTGCTGACGGTCGTGCCCAAGGGTCGACCTGTACAGGCTGGTGGGCAGATGGCTGCGACCATCCAGGACTTCGCACCAAACGTCAACATCATGCCGTTCGGGATGTGCATGACACTGTCGAACCCGCAGGTTGCCGCAGCCACGTCCGCGGCCCTCGGAGTCCTGACCCCGCAACCGTGCATGCCGGTGACTACCTCGCCGTGGTCGCCGGGTTCACTGACCGTGCAGATCAACGGCGCCCCGGCGCTGACGAACACGTGCATGTGCAACTGCGCGTGGGGCGGAGTGATCACGATCACCAACCCGGGACAGATGCAAACTCAAACCGCGTAGCATCGCTGTTTCGTCGCACCTGTCGACGTTCTAGGGGGTTTGGGGATGTTGCGTTTTGTGTGGGTGATCGACCACCGTCCGTGGACGCGGGCAAAGTCATGCGATACGGTGCCTTCGGCTGAGTAGTGCGAAGGGGACGGCCGTGAGAGTCGCGTCGAGTACCAGAAACCCTGGCGGCCGAACAAGCGGAGCCCTTTCGCGTCAGCGCGTCGATGCCCTGATCGACCGACTTTGGATGTTTCGCCTGACGCTCGTCGTTGCTCCCGCCGGATCGGGAAAGACGACCGCGCTTCGGCAGTTCGCGGCACGCGCTGCGCCCGTGGCGTGGTGCTCGGCGGATCAGCTCGAGATAGCGCCCGACGGTTGCCTCGCCCAGATCGCTCGGGTCCTCGGCGAGGCCATCGGCATGGAGCTCGACGGGTCGACGACCGCGACCCTCGCGGCCGGTATCGACGCGTGGCCCGGTGAACGGGTCGCACTGGTTCTCGATGATCTGCATGTGATCGCGTCGACCCTTGCCGAATCCGAACTGGGTCGCCTCATCGACCGGCAACCCGCGAAGTTGATGATCGCCGCCGGTACGCGAAGTCTTCCCGAGTTCGATATCAGCCGTCTTCTGCTGGCCGACGAACTGCTCGAGATCACCGCTGACGATTTGCGGTTTCGAACATGGGAAGCGGATCGGCTGTTCCGCGAGCACTACGACATGATCCTCGGACCGGCTGATGTGGCGATGTTGATCACGCGAACCGAGGGGTGGGCCGCCGGTCTTCAGCTGTACAACTTGGCAGCACGTGACCAGCCCCTCGACGCACGACGACGGTTGATCGGCGAGATCAGTGCCACACGCGTCGGACGCGACTACCTGGCCCGAAACGTGCTTGCCGGCCTGCCGGCCGATCTGCAGACGTTCCTCATCGAAACCTCGGCCCTTCCGGTGCTCACCGGCGAACTGTGTGATCGCGTCACCGGCCGCACCGATTCTGCTGCGGTGTTGGAGCATCTCGAACACAATCAGCTCTTCACAATCGCCATCGATCAACGCGGTGCCTACCGATACCACGAAGTGCTGCGCGCTCATCTCGACGCAGTGTTGCAACAGCGCCGTGGTGCCGCCGACGCCGCCGCACATCATCGACGAATCGGCGCGCTGCTCGAAGCCGAGGACAGGATCGATGAAGCTCTACACGCCTATAGCCGCGCTGCTGACTGGTCGGCAGTCAGCCGGCTGGTCGTACACCGGATGGCGCATCCGTCCTTGCTCGGCGATGTCTCGGACGATGCGTGGATCGAGCTGATGCCGGCTCCCATCGTCGAGAACGACCCATACCTGCTGTTGGCGCGGGCCCGTGAACGCGCCGTCAACGGTCGCTTCGGCGTGGCGTTGCGTGATTACGACAGAGCCGCGGCCGGGGCAGCGATCGACACGTTGGCGCGCACATGTGAAGAGGAGCGCGCCGCACTGGCCGGTTGGTCCGATCCGGATGCCCCTGTGCCAATGGGATGGCTGGGAACGCTGCGGCGCGCCGCGCAGACACCCGGTGGCGACAGCGCAGCACTCGTGTCGATTCTTTCCCGGCCGTTCGATCACCTCGAGCCGGGTGAGCTGAGCGATGTTCTGGGGCGGGGATTGGCGCTGCTCATTGCCAACCAGCCTGATGTGGCGGACGAGATCCTCTCGGATGTGCTGCGCCATCCGCTTGCCGACAGCCGATCAGCGGCGATCGCCGAGTTCGCGCTCGTTCTGGCGGATGGGCTGCTCGCCATCCATGGCGACGGTGAACTGTTGGAGCCGGCGCGGATCGAGAAGGTCGTCTCGGTGCTCGAACGATGCGGTCTCGGTTGGGTGGCGCGCATGACCAAGGCCTCGCTGGCGCTCACGTCGCAGGCGGATGGTTGCGACGCCGCTCACGCCGTGCACGAGGGCTGCCACCGTGACTCCGATCCGTGGGGAGCAGCGTTGTCCCTGCTTCTCGAAGGGCTCGGTCGTCTGTTGCGGGCCGGAGACGCGTCCGCGACCTTCGACGGTGCGGCGCAGGCGTTCTCGCAACTCGGTGCTGTCGCCGTCGTCGATCTCATCCGAGAGGTTCGAGCCGATGCGCGCAGTGCGCGTCCGAATGGCAACGGTCAACGGAGCGCAGAATCGATGCGGGTGTGTTGCTTCGAGGCATTGGAGATCGTGATCGACGATTCGCCGCTGGACCTGTCCATTGTTCGGCCGCGCGCATTGTCGGTGTTGCGACTCTTGGCGATGCATGCCGGCCGGCCTGTGCATCGCGAGGTGCTGATGGAATCGTTGTGGCCCGAGGTCGAGCCCGACGCGGCGCGGCACAGCCTTCAGGTAGCGGTTTCGTCACTCCGCAAGCTGATGCCGGATCGGTCGCCTCCCGGGATCATCCGCCACGGCGACGCGTATCAGCTGGCGATCAGCGCCGACGCCTTCTTCGACGTTCGCGCTTTTCAACGATGCGCGTCGTTGGCCGCTGTCGCTATGGCCAACCGCGACTTTCAACGGGCTTTCGCTGAGGCATGTCGCGCGACGGCGATGTATCGGGGCGATCTCCTTCTCGACGAAGGCCCGGCCGAATGGGTTGTCGGTCATCGCGACGCCCTGCGGCTCGACATGGTGCGGGCGTGCACGACCGGTGGCGAAGCAGCGATGAAGCTCGGCCTGCCGCATGAGGCCACGAGGCTGTCCGAGCGCGGCCTGGGAGTTGATCGCTACGCGGATCCGTTGTGGCGTCTGCAGATCGAATCGCTCGAGCAATCGGGCGACAAAGCCTCAGCCGAACGCGTGCGCCGGTCATGGCAGGAGATGATGGAGGACCTCGGCGTCGCCTAGGTTCCTAACGGAGTGTTTGTAGCCCACCCGGGGTGTCCGGAGACACTCCGATGGACCGGCTGGCGTCAGAAGAGCGCGTCGCGACGACCATCGGCGTAGATCTGGAACAGCCTGTGCACTTCACGCTCGACGATTCCATCGGCGCCGGTCTCGGTTACTAGGAAATCGGCGACCATCGAG
>JANMRB010000304.1:0-14574 GCA_031370825.1 Ilumatobacteraceae bacterium | reverse complement strand
CGCTGCCGTGGACCAACTCGGTCCTCCTTCCGGGTGATGCCGCTGCAGCCGTCGCCAAGATGAAAAAAGGACGCGGACCGGACCTCGTGATCATCGGCAGCGCGAGACTTGTGCAGTCGTTGATGCGGAGGAACCTCATCGACGAATATCTGCTCATGATCAACCCGCTCGTCCTCGGATCCGGACACAAACTGTTCCGCGGCGATGACCTGACCAGCCACTCGAACTCGTCAGCGCAACTCCGACGACAACCGGCGTGATCTTGGCGATCTACCGACCGACACCACCCAGGAAGAAGCTTTGACGACCACCAGTTCATTGTCGCCACGAAATGGAACGGGCCAGAGAACATGTTCCAAGGCGAACGTACCGGGCAGGTCGTGGCCATCGACGTCTCCGTGCCCCACGCCGGCCACCGCTGACTGAACGGAGTTGACATGCCAAAGTATGAGGTGAATGAGAAGCGTCGCTGACGCTCGCGTGCCGCCGACATGTTCGAACCGTCGATGTACGAGTCGAACGTCTATCGGTTCACCTGCAGAGCGACTTGCAGCGCGCTCTGGATCGCGACGAACTGACCATCCACTTCCAACCGATCGTCATGCTCGCCACACAAGACGTCATCGGTGCCGAAGCCCTGGTCCGCTGGCACCACCCCAGCCTCGGGGAGCTGTCGCCGGACAGCTTCTTGGCCGTTGCGGATCGGACCGGTTTGATCGTCGCGATCGACAGGCTGATGATGGACAAGGCCTGCGAATGGCTGGCCGGTGTCGACGCCTCGGTACCCGGTCTGGTGCCATGGGTCACCGTCAATGTGTCACAGCGCAGCTTCCACGAGCCGACCCTCGTCGAGAGTGTGACTGCTGCCCTCGAGCGACACCATCTGGCGCCGAACTGGCTCGGCATCGAGATCACCGAGAACCTGATGGTGGAGCAGGCCGACAGGGCCATCGAGACGTTGCAGGAGCTCAAGACGATCGGCCCGCGGCTGGCGCTCGACGACTTCGGTACCGGGTACTCGTCGCTCAGCTACCTGCAGTCACTGCCTGTCGACGTCGTCAAGATCGCCAAGCCGTTCATCGATGATCTCGAGTCGTCGGCATCGCAGCGCGCGTTCACCACCGCGATCGTCGCCCTCGGCGACGCGCTCGGCAAGTTCGTCATTGCCGAAGGGATCGAACGGTCCGAACAACTCGACCTGCTCGAAGCCATCGGGTGCGATGCGGGCCAGGGCTACATGTTCGCTCGACCGATGGCCGGAGCCGAGTTCGTGCAATGGGCCAGTCAGTGGCGGCAGCGCCCACTGCAGGCGGTGATCGCCAACGTCAGCCGACTCCGGTCGATGCGGACGGCGCGTCTCGATATCTCCTCGGTTCGCTGACTACATTCCTGTCGATCGCCGTCGCAGCGGAGATGGGAGATCCGAAATCGACACGATAGACAACGGCGTGGTCGGCAATTCGCGATTGACGGCATCGGTGGGCGCTGTTTTACTGATCGCTCTCCTCGTCGAAGGGGTCACAGTGTTCGATGTGAACTCGATGTTCGCCTTGCACGCATTTGTCGGCATGATGGTGATCCCGGTGGCGGTGCTGAAGATGTGTTCGACGGGTTATCGCTTCATGAAGTACTACAGGGGGGATCCGGCCTACCGGCAGAAGGGTCCACCTCACCCGATTCTTCGGATCTTGGGTCCGCTGGTGGTCGTGTCGACGGTCTGCTTGCTGGGAACTGGAGCGGCCCTCCTGGCGGTCGGGCCCGACAACTCCGACACGCTCGTGACGGTGCACCAGGCGAGCTTCGTCGTGTGGGTCTCGGTGACGACGATCCATGTAGTTGGGCACATCGCAGAGACGTGGCGGCTCACGATCCATGACGTGCGAACGAGCAGCGCCGGCGGTGTCGGCCTCCGCCGCGGCTTCATTCTGGCCAGCCTCATCGTCGGGCTTGCCCTCGGCACAGCGTCACTGGGATGGAACAGCGCCTGGGCATACCGGGGTGGTCGTCGAGATGGCGCGCTGTTGAGCAACACGGTCACTGAAATCTCGCGGCGATAACGAGGCCGAAACGCACAGGAAACAGTTGCTGCATAGCGGATGCTCACATTCGAACGACGTCAAGCCCAGGAAGTTCGAGATAGTCAGCATCCTGGGTCACTATCGGTACTCGAAGAGCGAGAGCGGTCGCGGCGATCCACGAGTCGTTCACCGGCATCCGCAGACCGCGATCGCGTAGAAGGATTCGAAGCCATGCCCATGCATCGGCTACGGCTTCGTCAACGGGGATCGGTTGCAGCTCCAGTGCTCGCATCAGCGTGCTGAGCCGGCGGTCTCGAATGTCCACGTCGGCGGCTGCGAGAACGCCTGATCTGAGTTCCCCGATGGTGATGATCGACACCGCGATCTCGTCGGGCAGTCGGTCGACGTCGAGTGTTCGTTCAGTCTCTGAAGCGATGAAGATGCTGGTGTCTGCGAGTCCTCTGGTCACAACGGCTGGAGGTCATCCGTCGTGTCGGGAGCAAGCCGGTGGAGCTCAGCGCGGAGGGCAGCGTCGGCTTGATGGGTGAGTACAAGTCGGGCGAACTCTGCGCGTTTCATCCATCGGCGTTCTCGCGCGATCGGTCGCAGTTCGGCAACTTCGCGACCGTCGACGGCGATCGTGATGACCTCGCCGGCGTCGACGCGGTCGAGTAGCGCTCGAGTGTGGTTTCGTAGTTCGCGAGAGGCGACAGCAGCCATGTAGCGCAGCGTAGCACTCATGCTACGAGCACACTGGCCGTCGAACTCAGGATCTTGTCAAGAAATCGTCTCGAAGCTGGCGGTAGTCGGTCGGTTGTGGCACAGTCCTCGAAACAAGCGCGGGAAATTCACCATGAATGCTGCTGGACGGTCGGCGTTACTTGCCAGCCTCGTGATATCAACGGTTCTCGTCTCTCCGTCGCACTCCGGCGCGGCGCCGAGTGAGCTCAACCCGGTTCATGCGGCCCCGACGAGGGGGCACAGCCTCGACGCCCCTGTGGGCGCCCAGTCGTCGAAAGCCCCGCCACAGCGGAGCAACGGCATCAACTACAACGGTGGCCCGGTGATGGTGAACATCACACATGCCTACGTCATCTGGTACGGAACGTGGCCGTCTGCCAAGACCTCGATCATCAGCTCTTTCTTGGGCAGTGTCGGCGGCTCGCCCTACTTCAACATCAACACGACGTACTACAACGCGGCGAAGACGAAGGTTCAGAACAGCGTCACACTCGTGGCCGAGACAACCGACGACTACTCGCAGGGCCACACGAACCTGAGCGACACGGCAATCAAGAACGTGGTCGCCAGCGCACTGAACAGTGGGCGACTCCAGGCCGATCCAGACGGCGTCTACTTCGTGTTGACGAGTAGCGACGTCACCAAGAGCGGCTTCCTCACCTCGTACTGCGGGTGGCACACGTACGCAACGATCGGCTCGACCAACGTCAAGTATTCGTTCGTCGGCGATCCCACCGGTCCCCAGGTCGCTGGTTGCGCAGGCCAGACCACCTCGTCGCCGAACGGCGACATCGGTGCCGATGCGATGGTCAGTGTGATCGCTCACGAGCTCGAGGAGGCGGTCACCGACCCGAACCTCAACGCCTGGTACGACAACCGGGGCTACGAGAACGCCGACAAGTGCGCCTGGACGTTCGGCACCACGTACAACGTGACAAACGGATCCAAGGCAAACATGAAACTCGGTGACCGCGATTACCTCATCCAGCGAAACTGGGTGAACGCGTCGGGCGGCTACTGCGCACTGAGCTACTGATAGATCGGTTCGTTCCCTGCTGACGGCTTGGTGATTTTCCGCGACGATTTGTTCGTGCGCCCGTCGTTGAACAGACGTGAACAGCGATCCGGCCGTGAGCGAACCTGATCTGCGGGCGAGCGGGTCGTTCGCTTGCTTCTATCGAGCGAACCTCCCGGCGGTGTACGGCTATCTCTTTCGTCTGTGCGCCGGTCACCGGCACCATCGCCTGCCCCTGAATGAAAGACTCCGCCCACACAGAGACCACCGACAACGTTCGCCGATCGGGCCTCAGGCTTTGATGGCGGTAAGGACGAACGCGCTGATCTTGCCATCGACGTTCGAGGCGCCGAAGCTGCGCTCTATGGCGCGAGCGGCCGCCGCAGTCACGTCAGCCAGCCGTTCAGGATCGCTCGCGGTGATCTCGTTGCGCAACGGGGTTCCTTGGCAAAAGCCGATCGCCGGGATCTCGGCCGACTCAGCTCTGCTCCGCGCCTCCACCAACTCGAACTTCGCCGGTGATTCGAATCCACCGCCGGCGACGTCGGCCTGAATGGTCGGCTCGTCGTAGTAGCCATACGGGGTACGTGCCAGGAAGTCGGCTGCAATGTCGGGGAACTGCGCAGCGACTTCGGCACTGATCAGTGCGGCGAACTCGTTCTGGTCGAGGCGGTTCCAAACATTGAAGACAAAGACCCCTCCGGGTCGCAGAACTCGAGCCACCTCGGCAAATGCAGCTCGACGATCAGGGAAGAACATCGCCCCGAACTGGCACACGACCGCGTCAAAGCTGGCGTCCTCGAACGGCAGACTCATCACGTCGGCGGCCTGCCACGCGACGGGCCTGGCAGTGCCGACCGACTGGGCATAGTCGATCATCGGTGGGTTGAGGTCGGTTGCCGTGATTCGCACCGACTCGGGGAGCCTCGACGCCATGGCCCGGGTCACGACCCCCGTTCCCGCGGCGACCTCTAACACCGATGCGACGTCCAGCCCCGCGAGACGGGTCACAAGATCATCGGCGTAGGGCTGGAATATCAGCGGAACCATGTAGCGCTCGTACAACTCCGGCACAGACCCGACAAACAACAGATCCGATTCGTGATCGCTCAACGTCGGCCTACCTTCCTGACATCTTCTCCGAACCTCGATACTAGGTTCCCGTCGTCACCCGGTCTCGGGGCGGACCAACGATGTGTCGCGCCGAGCCGACCTCATCGAGGATGACGACGCTCTCGGTGGATCGAATCCCGGGAAGCCGCTGGATTCGCTCGAGCAGCACGTCTCGCAACGCGGGAATGCTCTCGGCGCGTGCTATCAGCATCAGATCGAACCGACCGGCGCACATCGCCAGGTACTCGACCCCGGGGATGGAAGCCAGCTCGGCACGCAGGCCTCTCCAGTCGTGTTGCTCGATGTCGATGAACACCAGCGCCGCCACACCGAGCCCGAGCGCCTGCGGATCGATGGTCGCGGTGAAACCGGTGATCACCTTCTCATCGCGTAACCGCTGCAGTCGAGTGTGAGCCGTCGACCGCGAGACGTTGACCTTTTCGGCTAGGTCAGTCAAGGAGATCCGAGCGTCCTCGACGACGGCGGCGAGGATGGCGCGATCGACGCTGTCGATTTGCCGAACTGGACCGGTCGAAGCCGACAGTGGATCGACGATCTGTTCCATGCATGCAATCTAGCTGAACAATTCGACGGGATCGCCGCCCGGTACTCGACATTTCATCGTGATGGCGGGATGATTGGCGAATGAGCAGTTCAGTTCTCGAGCTACCTACGGACCATCCCGGAGTCTCCGATCCCCACTACGTCGGACGGAGAAATCACATCGCCGAACTCTCGGCCGACCTGGCAATCGGAACCCGTCCGCCAATCGTCGAGTACACGCCGACCGAGAACGACGTCTGGTCGACGGTGCACGCCGCGCTGACCTCGTTGCATGCCGAGTATGCGGTAGCCGAGTATCGCCGTGCGGCGGAGGTGCTCGATCTGCCGACCGACAGGGTTCCGCAGCTCGCCGACGTTTCGGACCGACTGACGGAACTGACCGGGTGGCGTCTGTGCGCCGTACCCGGATTGGTCTCGACAGCCGAGTTCTTCGCTGCCCTGGCCAACCGCTGCTTCCCGTCATCGCAATACGTCCGCCACGCGTCGGTGCCGTTCTACACACCTGAGCCCGACGTCATTCACGAGTTGATCGGGCACGCCAACTCGCTCGCCTCACCTCGAATCGCCGGCCTCTACGAACGCGCAGGACATGTCGCCGGCAGGCTCAAGGATCCGCACCTGGCGGAGTTGCTCGGCAGGGTCTTCTGGTTCACCCTCGAATTTGGCGTGGCGATGGAGGCCGGGGCATTGCGCACGTACGGCGCCGGTCTGCTGAGCTCGTACGGCGAGATCACGAACTTCCGCAACGCCGACGTACGCCCATTCGACACCGACATGATGGGCGAGTTCGTCGAATACGAGATCTCGACCTTTCAAGAGGTGCTGTTCGCCGCCGACTCGTTCGACGATGCCGAAGCCCGACTATTGAGGTTCTTCGACCAACTCGCCGCTGCATGACAGACGATCAATCGACGTCGAGCGCTGCGAGGACTGGCGCGAACCATTCGATCGCCGCGCGGTTGATCGGATCAGCAACGATCTGTATGTGTTCCGCGCCGGCGTCGGCGAACGCCCTGATGTGATCGGCAACTTCATGGTGTGACCCACTGATCGGCTCGACCGGCTTGTCGTTGTACGCCCCCATCCGGCGGCCCAGTCCCTCAGGCAGTTGCACGAAGACAGCACACGTTGCGGACACACGATCGGTCCTGCCGAGCTCGGCGAGCTTTCGATCGACCTCCGATTTGACCTCGGCAAAACCGGAAGGCGTGTTCCCGTAATCGCTCCACCACACGTTCCAGGAATCGACGTAAGGGAGGGTGATCGACAGCATGCGTGGGCTGACCGAGCCGACCATCAACGGGGGACCACCAGGTCGGGCCGGACGGGGGTGCAGCACGCATCGCTCGGCATGGTAGAACTCGCCGGCGAAGTCGATCTCGCCGTTGGCCAACAGTGCGCGGATGATGGTGAACGCCTCGGCGAATCGACTGACTCGTTTGTCAAAGGGGAACCCGAACGCGCGGTACTCGCGCTCGTTCCAGCCCGCGCCTAGACCGAGGATCAGCCTGCCATCGGAGATGCCGTCGACCGTCGCCGCCTGCTTGGCCAACATCGTTGGTTCGTGGAAGCTCGTAGAGGCCACAAGTGGGCCGAGCAGCACGCGCTCGGTCGACGCGGCCAGTGCTGCAAGAGAGGTCCACACCTCCCACGGGCCGCGAGGGCCGACGTCGAGGTCGTACAAGAGATGATCGCCGAGCCACACCGAGTCGAACCCCACTTGCTCGGCCGACTGCGCCATACGGATGAGCTCGGCGAACGGAACCTCCCACTCGACCTCGGGAAGTTGTACACCGACGAGCAATGGTCGAGTCATGGCGGAAGGCTACGGGATCGGCGCGCGCCCGCCGGGCCGAGCGAAACGGACCCGATGCGTATGATGTCGATCGCACACATGAGACAGATCGTCGACGATCGAATGGAGAACCGATGAGAATTGGCGCGGTCTTCTCGCAGGCCGACAGCGGCACCGATCCCGACGCGATCCGGCAATGGGCGATCGATGCAGAAGCCGCCGGATTCGAGCATCTCTTGGCCTACGACCACGTGCTCGGCGCGTCTGCGGAACGTCTCGGGCCTGGGCCTTTCGGCAGCTTTCCGGCAGCGCCTTACACGTCCGAGCACACGTTCCACGAGATCCTCGTGTTGTTCAGCCACCTTGCCGCGCTGACCACGCGGATGAGCTTCGTCACCAGCGTGCTGGTGCTCCCGCAGCGCCAAACGGCCGTTGTGGCCAAACAGGTTGCATCCATCGATCTGCTCAGCGGCGGGCGGATCCGGCTGGCTGTGGGCGTCGGCTGGAACGCCGCAGAGTACGAGGGTCTGGGCGCCGACTTCAAGAATCGCACAGCGTTGCTCGAAGAGCAGATCGATGTCATGCGCATGCTGTGGACACAAGATCTCGTCGATTTCGAGGGTCGCTTCCATCACCTCCGCGGTCTCGGCATCAATCCTCGACCGACGCACACCATCCCGATCATGATCGGCAGTGGCGGATCCGACGCGGCCCTCAAACGAGTCGCCCGCAAAGCGGATGGCTGGATGCCGTTGTTGATCCCAGGTCTGGATCCGATCGACATCGGCACGGCCGTCACGAAGCTGCGCTGCTTTGCCGAGGAAGCCGGACGTGACCCAGCGACGCTGCCCATCCACGGCCGGGTGTACATCGGCCCCGGTTGGCAGAAGGGTCTCGAGCAGGCACTGGAACTTGGTTTTGCGGATTGCAGCATCGGCTTCAATCGACTGGCACAACCGGGCCTGTCCCATGCGCAGCATCTGGCGACGGTGATCGACGCCAAGCCCGAGATCGACAAGCTCGTCGGCTGAGACCGTGCACGACGACGTCATCATCGCCGGTGGGGGGATCGGTGGGTTGACCGCGGCGTTGAGCCTGAACCGCGCCGGCGTTCCTGTCCGGGTCTTCGAGAGCGTCGATCGAATCCAGGCGCTCGGTGTCGGCATCAACTTGCTCCCTCACGCCGTTCGCGAGCTCGACGCGATAGGCCTCGCCGGCGATCTGGCGTCCAACGGCCTCACGCCCTCGACGCTGGCGTACTTCACCAAGCGTGGCGAGCCGATCTGGGAGGAGTCGCGAGGCATCGCGGCCGGTTACCGGTGGCCGCAGATCTCCATCCACCGCGGCGTGCTGCACACCATCCTTCATGAAGCATCGATCGCGGAGATCGGCGCTGATCGCATCCACACCGGCTGCCACCTCGATCGCTTCGTCGAAACTGCTGCCGGTGTCGAGGCCACCTTCATCGATCGCCGAAGCGGCGCAGTGATCGCCACCGCCGAAGGGTCCATGCTGATCGCCTGTGATGGCATCCATTCGGTGGCTCGGCGGCACTTCTACCCCGACGAGGGAATGCCCAAATGGAATGGTGCACTGCTGTGGCGCGGACTAGCAGAGGGACCACCCGTGTTCGACGGTCGAACGATGATCTGGGCCGGGCACCCGCGACAGAAGTTCGTCATGTACCCGTTGCTCGACCTCGCCGACGGGCGGCAGCAGCTCAACTTCATCGCCGAACTGCGAACCGACGACACCGAACTGCTGGAGCGCGAGGACTGGAACCGGCCGGGAGATCTCGCAGACTTCCTTCCGCAGTTCACTGATTGGGCCTTTCCGTGGCTCGACGTCCCGGGCTTGATCGCATCGGCGCCGGCGACCTTCCTGTTTCCGATGGTCGATCGTGATCCTGTCGAGCGTTGGTCCTTCGGGAGGACGACGTTGCTCGGCGACGCTGCCCATCCCATGTATCCGATCGGTTCGAATGGGGCATCGCAGGCGATCCTCGACGCCAGGACGCTGACGGGTTGTCTGCTGTCGTACGTCGACGACGTCGAACGCGCATTGCAGCGCTATGACGAAATGCGCCGACCGGCAACCTCGGCCATCGTTCTGGCCAACCGCGGGTTGGGTCCTGAACTGCCGATGCAGCTCGTGGAGGAGCGGGCGCCGGACGGCTTCGATCTGCTGTCGGATGTGATCAGCGCAGAGGAGATTCTCGCAGTGACGGACGGTTACCGGAAGATGGCCGGCTTCTCGCTACAGCAGCTCCATGACCGGCCGTCACTGGCAGACATGAAGTACTAGAACGAGGCGCACAACGCCAGCACCCCGGCATCAGTGAGGTCGGCCAGCTCGTAGTTCATCCGCTCCGGCCAGGTGGAGAGCTTGGCGACGACTGTGTTCGAAAGGTGATGGATCATCAACATCTGACCGTTGATACCGAGGCCGCAGTAGATGCCGGCGACGCTGTCGTACACCCACCAGAAGTCCCGATAGCACGAGTTGGGGCCGGCGCGACCCGCTTGAATCGGCAGGACGAACGCGTCGATGAGCTCCTGGTCGCGAGTAGTTGGCCGGGCGAGCCAGGAACGCGGCACGATTTGCCGACCGGCGATCTCACCACGCTGCACGCACATCACACCGAACCTGGCGAGATCCTCGAGCGTCGTGCAGATCCCGCCCTCGACGATGGGAAAGCCAGCGGAGTCGATGATGATGTCGGCGTCGCGTTGGGCAACATGCGACCAGATGTGCTGCGAGAAGAGATCAGCGAACGTCTGCCCCGTTGCCTCGCTCATCAGCCACGCCAACACATCGGGCAGGATCGATCGATACTGAAAGGCACCACCGTGGGCAGACCCGTTGCGAAGTTGCGTGATCCATTTGTAGGTGTCTGTAGGTAGGTCCGAGCGGACCGGGCTGGTGTAGCCGGAGATCTGTTCGATCAAGCGACCGTCGCAGTCGGGGTTGTCGTAGTCCTCCTCGTCGAACATCGTGCCGGCGCGCATGTCGAGCAGGTGTTGCACGGTGCAGCCCTCCCACGATGTGCCGCGCAAGCTGTCGATGTAGTCGGGCACGAACGCTGAGGGATCGATCAGCTCGGCACCGACCAACACGCCGGCCAGGGTCGACGTCAACGACTTCGACACCGACATCAACAGATGGGTGTCGCTGCTCTGCATCAAGCCTCCGTAGTGCTCGAACAGGACTGCGCCGTCGCGTACCACCATCAATCCATCGGTGAACGTCGCTTCGAGCATGTCGCCAAGTGTCCAGCGTCTTTGATGATGATCGAACTCGAACGAGGCGAGGTCCTCGATCGCTCGCGGCAATGTCGCAACGGGATCGGCGGACCCGCGAATCCGAGCGGTGCGCGTCAGCTCGCGGACGTGGAGAAATCCCCATCTGTTGTGCGGGGGATCGATCCAATTGGCCGAGCTCGCCTCTCCGCGCACGGTTCTGAAGTCCGGTCTCATCGACGTTGGACGGTAGCGCTTTCGCCGCCACCGCTTGACGTTTTGTACAATCCGACGACGCCTACGTCTGGGGGGATCGTGCTTGCTGACCGATTGAACAACTTGGGAACCGAGACGGCCTTCGCAGTGTCGCTGGCCGCCGCAGAGTGGGGTGCGAAGGGCAACAACGTGTTCCCCTTCCATCTCGGCGACATCAACCTTCCGACTCCCGCCAACGTGGTCGAGGCAATGAATCGGGCCATTGCCGACGGCAAGACCGGTTACTGCGCAGCAGCGGGGATCGCTTCACTTCGCGAGGCGTTGGCAGACGACGTATCGATGCGCAGGAACTTGAGTTACGGCCCGGGGAACATCGCCGTGCAACCGGGAGGCAAACCGGTGATCGGCAAGTTCCTCCAGGTCGTCATGAACGCCGGCGACGGCGTGCTCTTCCCAACGCCCGGGTACCCCATCTACGAGAGCCAGATCGACTACCTGGGAGGCATCGGTCAGCCATATCGATACACCCAGACGGCCACCGGATTCGCGATCGACTTCGAGCACCTTCGTAGCCAGATCACGCCCGCGACCAGGGTCTTGATCTACAACAACCTACAGAATCCGCTGGGTTGCGAGAGCTCGCTCGAAGAGATGGCTTCACTCGCCGAGTTGGCCAACCGGCACGATCTCTGGGTGCTCAGCGACGAGGCCTATTTCGAGATGCGGTACTCCGGCACCAGCACCTCGATCGCCACTATTCCAGGCATGCGCGAGCGCACGGTGATCCTGTACACGTTCTCCAAGAAGTTTGCTATGACAGGTTGGAGGCTTGGCGCGGCCATCGGGCCCGACGAGTTGATCGCTCAGATCACGAAGATCAACACCAACGACGAGAGCTGCACGACTCACTTTGTCCAAGAGGCGGGGGTCGAGGCATTGCTGGGCGACCAGTCGGGCGCCAGGGCAATCCTTGCCGAGCTGCAACGACGTCGCGACGCTGCGGTCGAAGAGCTGCAGAAGATCACGGGCTTCGTCATCGCCAAACCCGACAGCACCTTCTACCTCTTCCCCAACGTCACCGACGCAATGGATGCATTGGGGTTCACCGAGGTCGCCGAGTTCGCCGACGCTGCTCTTCGAGCCACGGGCGTGTCGTTCTGCACACGCCGGCACTTCGGTCGGCCGTTGGCCGGTGAGACCGAGCAGTATGTTCGATTCGCCTACTCGGGGATCTCCGTCGATGACATCCGAGCGGGTATCGGCAAGCTACGGGAGTGGGTCGAGGCGAGTTGATGCCCCAGCCGCGCATCGTGGTTGCCGGGCGTATCCCTGATGCCGGTCTCGATGTCTTGCGACCGTTCGGCAACGTGTGGGGTTGGAAGCACGACGAGCCGATCGAGGTCGGCGTGCTGTACGAGCGCATCGCCGGGGCCGACGCGGTGTTGGCCCTGCTGACGACCAAGGTCGACCGCGCGTTCCTGGACGCAGCCGGGTCTCAGTTGAAGGTGGTGTCCAACGTTGCCGTCGGCTACAACAACATCGACATCGCCGAATGCCGGGCGCGTGGCGTGGTGGCCACCAACACCCCGGGCGTGCTGACTGACGCGACGGCGGACATCGCCATGGCGTTGATCCTGATGGTCACCCGCCGCCTCGGCGAGGGCGAACGCATCATCCGTTCCGATCGACCTTGGCAATGGGGCATGTTCATGCTGCTGGGCACCGGGCTGCAGGGTCGTCGTCTCGGGATCATCGGGATGGGCTCTATCGGCCAAGCGCTGGCCCGGCGTGCCAGGGCCTTCGGCATGACGGTCGCGTATACCAACCGCACCGCGGTGTCAGCCGAGATCGAAGCCGAGCTCGAGGCCGAGCGGTTGAGCTTCGGCGAGTTGCTGGGGACGTCTGACGTCGTCAGCGTGAACTGTCCGTATTCGCCCGAGACCCATCACCTCATTGGACCGGAGCAATTCGAGCTGATGCGTTCGTCGGCGTTCCTCGTCAACACGGCCCGCGGGCCGATCATCGACGAAGCGGCGCTCGTCGACGCACTGCGCAGCGGGGCCATTGCCGGGGCCGGGCTCGACGTGTACGAACACGAGCCGCAGCTCGAACCTCGGCTCGTCGAGCTCGACAACGCCGTGTTGCTCCCGCATCTCGGCTCGGCGACGATCGAGACCAGGGCGGCGATGGCCACGCTGGCTGCTCGTAACGCTGTCGCTGTGCTCAGCGGTCAGCCTGCGCTGACCCCGGTCACGTAACGGCTACAGCATCTCGTAATCGTCGCTGTTGACCTCGCGGGTCTGCTGCCAGAACTCGAGCAGGCTGAACGGCCAGTTCTGAGCAACCCGGCCCGAGTCGCTCTTGTACCAGCTGTTGACGGTCGAGGCTCCCCAAGCCATCAGATTGTTGCCCTCATCGATGCGCTCGTTGTAGCGGTCGTGAACCTCCGGCCGGCAATCGAGGGCCCGCATGGCCGTGCTCAGAACGTGGTGAAGGCATTGCATGACGTAGTGCACCTCGCACTCGGAGAAGTAGATGATGCTGCCGTTGACGACGATGTTGGTGTTGGGGCCGTAGAGCATGAAGAAGTTTGGGAAGTTCGGCGCGACGATGCCGAGATATGCCCTGGCGTTGCCATCCCACTGCTCGTGCAGATCGACGCCGTTGCGACCGGTGACGCGCATGGGGGTGAGGAACTTCGATGCTTGAAAACCCGTGCCGTAGATGATGACGTCGACGTCGTGCGATGTGCCATCGCCCATCTGCAACCCGGTGGGTCCGATGCGTTCGACGGGGTCGGTGATCAGTTGCACGTTGTCGCGTTTCAGCGTCGTGGCCCAGATGCCGTTGTCGCGGATGATCCGCTTCGCAGCAGGTGGATAGTCGGGCATCACCTTGGCCAGCAGGTCCGGGCGGTCGCCGAAGCACAGCCCGATGTACATCCCAAGCAGCATGCGCATCTGCTCGTTGGCGGCGCTGACGGATTGGCCGTGGCCGTCCCAGTCCGGATCGACCTTGACTGCCGGAAGCATTCCCTCGGCGTAGCGCCAGAACAACCAGAACCGGTACCACTGGCTGTAGTAGGGCAGGTGCTCGAGCAGCCATCGGTGACCGTCCGCCAGATCGTCGTGGTATTCGAGCGTCGGAGCCAACCAGTTCGGGGTGCGTTGGAAGACCGATACGTCGCTGGCTTGCTCGGCGATGATCGGAATGAACTGGGCTGCACTGGCGCCTGTTCCGATGACCGCCACGCGCTTGCCCGTCAGATCGACATCGTGGTCCCACTCCGCCGAATGGAACGCGGGCCCGGCGAACGACTGCCGACCTGCGATGTCGGGCAGCTTGGGTCGATTGAGTTGGCCCGTCGCGTTGATCACAGCGTCGAACCTGCTGGTCTCGGAGTGTCCGTCGCGATCGAGGCCGCAGACATCCCACGCCGCCGACCGGTCGTCGAACGCCACGGACTCGACTGTCGTCGAGAACTTGATGAACCGGTTCAAATCGAAATCGTCCGCGAACGCCTTGAAGTACTCGAGCAACTCGGGCTGCGTCGAGAAGTGCTGCGGCCAGTCATCGCGTTGGGCGAATGAATAACAGAACAGATGGCTGGCGACGTCGACACGGCAACCGGGATACGTGTTCTGCAACCACGTTCCGCCGACTTCGGGGTTCTTCTCGTAGACGACGACATCGATCCCGGCCTGGCAGAGCCGGTGAGCGGCCAGCAGACCCGACAGCCCCGCTCCGATCACAGCCACACGACAGGCGCGATCGGGGGCGATCGCTGCCAGGTTCCCCGACGGGGCGCGACGATCCTGCGTGGTGCCGCCGCGCTCTTCGACCAACAGCGAGAGGTAGACGTCGCTGGTCTCC
>JANMRB010000134.1:0-4337 GCA_031370825.1 Ilumatobacteraceae bacterium | reverse complement strand
AGTCGAGGCATTCCACCAGATCCGGTGTGAGTCCAATGTGGCCTTCAAGTTCGGATCCGACTCACGGCAAGACTCTCGTGGCCTACCGAATAGGGCCGCGCTCAGTCGAAGGCGGTCAGGTGCTTCTTCACAAATGTGAGGACTGCGATGTGTTTGTCGGTATCGCGCTGCATGAGCTCGACGAGCAGACCCCACAGCGTGGTGCCACTGACGTCGCGCAATTCTTTCTGCAGGCGGTTGAGCTCCTTCTCGTCAGCCTTCTCGTGGTCGAGCAGGCGATCGGTCACGTTGCGGACTGCAACCCGGTCGGCACGATGGAAGTCCATGTACGGAACAGCCGGCTCAGTACCGCTGAAGGATGCGTCCGCTTCCAGCGACGAGGCGAGGTCGGCAAACCAGCGGTGATGCCGGCGCTCATCCTCCATGAGGATCCCGATGAGGTAGGCCAGCGCCTTGGACTGGGTGGCCGTCGCAGCTTGTGCGTACTCGTCGAGTAGCGCACCCTCGCGCGCTGCATGTCCGGAGAGGTGTGAGAAGAGCTCGGTTTCCCCGACGCTCCACCCGACGGTGCTTGTAGGAGGTCCGACGTCAGCAGTGTTCATGAGTTCATCGCACCGGATTTCCGCAACGTTCAACAGTGCCAAAGGTCCCAATGGGACACACCGATGGCCCAGATCGTCGCCGAGGTTGACGAGAGCACGAGCGGAGATGACAAACGCCTCTAGGGAGGCACCGTTGTTCCTGGCTTACTGAATCAGAGCGTCGAGTACGCGAACTGGAGACACGGCGAATCATGACGAACAGCACCACCGAAACCGAACCGATCGATCGCGTTCAGCGCAGCGGATCACGCACCGTCGTCGACGGGAACGAGGCCGCTGCACGCATCGCCCACCTTGCCTCGGAGGTCATCGCCATCTATCCGATCACCCCGGCGTCGCCGATGGGCGAGCTCGCAGACGACTGGAGCGCCAAGGGTCGCACAAATCTGTGGGGCTCAGTCCCCGAGGTGATCGAGATGCAGAGCGAGGCCGGTGCCGCCGGCACTCTCCACGGTGCTGTCACTCGCGGTGCGCTCGGTACGACCTTCACCGCCAGCCAGGGATTGTTGTTGATGTTGCCGAACATGTTCAAGATCGCTGGTGAGCTGACACCGACGGTGATCCACGTCGCGGCACGAACCATCGCCACGCATGCACTCAGCATCTTTGGCGATCACAGCGATGTCATGGCGGCGCGCACGACGGGCTTCGCGATGTTGTGCGCGAGCAGCGTCCAGGAGGCGGCCGACTTCGCTGCTGTGGCCCACGCCACGACGCTCGAAACCAGAGTGCCGTTCTTACATTTCTTCGACGGCTTCCGCACGAGTCACGAGCTCGGCACGATCGACGTTCTATCGTCCGACGACCTTGCGTCGATGATCAACCCCGCAGCTGTTAGCGCGCACCGCGCCCGTGGTCTTGACCCCGATCGCCCGGAGTTGCGTGGCAGTGCTCAGAATCCTGATGTCTTCTTCCAGGCACGCGAGGCCTGCAACCCGTTCCACGACCGCGTGCCTGGCGCGGTTCAAGCGTCGATGGACATGCTCGCTTCACGGACGGGTCGGCAGTACCACCTCGTCGACTACCACGGTGCGCCCGACGCCGATCGAGTGATCGTGCTGATGGGATCGGGAGCCGGTGCCGTGAAAGAAACGGTGGACGAGTTGTGCCGCCTCGGCGAGCGAGTCGGTGTTGCCGTCGTCCGCCTCTACCGACCGTTCCCGTCGGAGGCGCTCTTGGCAGCGCTTCCTCCGAGCGTGAGCACCGTCGTGGTGTTGGACCGCACGAAGGAGCCGGGAGCCCCGTTCGAGCCACTGCACCTGGATGTGCTCTCGGCACTGTGGCACTCACCGACAAGCAGCTGGGGCGACGGCCGCACCCCTCGCGTCATCGGCGGTCGGTACGGGCTCAGCAGCAAAGAGTTCACGCCCGCGATGGTGAAAGCGGTCTTCGACGAGGCGGCAAGCGAAACTCCACGCAACGGGTTCACGGTCGGCATCATCGACGACGTCACGCACACCAGTCTCGCGTTCGATGCTGCGTTCTCGACCGACAACGCACGAGTCCGCGCTGTGTTCTATGGGCTCGGTGCCGATGGCACGGTCGGGGCGAACAAGAACACCGCGAAGATCGTCGGCAAGAACAGTGATCTGTTCGTGCAGGCGTACTTCGTCTACGACTCGAAGAAGTCGGGTTCGATGACGGTGAGCCATCTGCGGTTCGATCCGCAGCCGATCGAGAGCACCTATCTGATCGACCGGGCGACGTTCGTCGGCGTGCACCAGTGGAGCTTCCTGGACCGAATCGACGTCCTGGGCGTGGCCGCCCCGGGCGCAACCGTTCTGATGAACAGTCCGTACCCCGCTGCACAGATCTGGGATCGGTTGCCAGTAGAGGTTCAAACGATCGTGCTCGAGCGTGAATTGCGGCTGTACGCACTCGACGCAGCGGCGGTTGCCAAGGCTGCAGGGCTGGCCGGCCGGGTGAACACCGTCATGCAGACGTGCTTCTTCGCGCTGGCCGGAGTTCTGCCAACAGATGAAGCAATAGCCAAACTCAAAGACGCCATCGTCACGACCTACGGAAAGCGCGGCGACCTCGTCGTGCAACGCAACATCGCCGCGGTCGACACGACACTCGCTCAGTTGTTCCCTGTGCCGATCGGCAACAGCGTGACCGCCACCAATGTTCGCCGTCCAACTGTTGGGCCCGATGTCACGGAGTTCGTCCAGCGCGTCACGGCCCGGATCCTTGCCGGTGAAGGTGATCTGCTCCCCGTTAGCGCGCTGCCACCGGACGGTACGTTCCCTACCGGCACATCTCGCGTCGAGAAGCGGACGATCGCCATCGAGATCCCAATCTGGGAAGCGGTCCTCTGCATCGATTGCGGCAAGTGCGCAATCGTCTGTCCCCATGCTGCGATCCGGATGAAGGTGTACGAACCCGACGAGCTTTCGGCAGAGGGCGCGAACGTGCTGAAGACGAAATCCTTCCGCAGCCGAGAGGTTCCGGGGATGTCGTTGACGGTGCAGGTTGCGCCCGACGATTGCACCGGCTGTGGTCTGTGCGTGACCGCTTGCCCTGCCCACGACAAGAGCGAAGTGAAGCGCAAGAGCATCAACTTGCGTCCGATTGGCGAACACCTCGACACCGAGCGGGTGGCCTGGGACGCATTCCTGCGCTTGCACGAGACCGATCCGGCGCAATGGGATCCGGCGTCGGTGAAGACAAGCCAACTGCGTCGTCCGCTGTTCGAGTTCAGCGGTGCATGCTCCGGCTGTGGCGAGACGCCATACCTCAAGCTCCTCACCCAGCTGTTCGGCGACCACATGCTGATCGCCAACGCCACCGGTTGCAGCAGCATCTACGGAGGCAACCTGCCAACGACGCCGTACTGCACGAACGACGAGGGCCGTGGTCCTGCGTGGAGCAACAGCTTGTTCGAGGACAACGCGGAATTCGGGCTCGGCATCCGACTCGGCCTCGACGCTCAACAGCATGCAGCGCTCGCCCTGCTGAGACAGTTGGCGGCGCCGGACCGCAGCTTGCTCGATCCGGCCCTCGCCGAGGCGGTCGCGATGGGGGTCGACGATGACGGCGACCTACCCATCCGCGCCCAGCGCGAGCGGGTGGAGTTGTTGCGCTTAGCCGTCGCCGCGATCGACGATCCGGACGCGCAGGTTGCGAAGACGCAATTGCTCGAACTACTCGGCACGCTGGTCCGCAAGACGGTCTGGATCGTCGGCGGTGACGGATGGGCCTACGACATCGGCGCCGGCGGACTTGATCACGTGCTCGGCAGCGGCCGCAACGTGAACATTCTCGTGCTGGACACCGAGGTGTACTCGAACACGGGCGGCCAGGCGTCGAAAGCCACGCCACGCGGCGCGGTCGCCAAGTTCGCTGCCGGGGGCAAAGGCACCGCGAAGAAGGACCTCGGGCTGGAGGCAATGTCCTTCGGCGATGTCTACGTCGCGAAGGTCGCCCTCGGCGCCAGCGATGTCCAAACCGTCAAGGCGTTGCTCGAAGCCGAAGCATGGCCCGGTGTTTCGCTGGTGATCGCCTACAGCACCTGCATTGCACATGGTTTCGACATGAGCCAGTCAATGACCCAACAGAAGCTGGCCGTGCACAGCGGCCACTGGCCGCTCTACCGCTACCGACCCGGAGAAGGTGAGGCGAGCCAACCGTTCAGTCTCGACAGCGGCGCGCCATCGGTGCCGTTCGCTGACTTTGCCAACAGCGAAGCGCGCTACTCGATGCTGCAACGCAGCGACCCGGACCGATCGGCGCTCC
>JANMRB010000132.1:0-13635 GCA_031370825.1 Ilumatobacteraceae bacterium | reverse complement strand
ACGTTGTCGAATGCGGGGACGCTGAGTGTGCTCGCCGGTGGCCCCCGGGAGATCGGTATCGGCACGGTGATCAACTCGGCGACGTTGGACATCGAGACCGATACCAACACCAACAACCTCTTCACGACGCCGATGACGTTGATGCAGACAACGACGGGCCGGCTTCATACCACGATCAATGCCGCCGGTCCGTCGGGTCACCTTGCGACGTCGGCTGCCGACCTCGCCGGCACGCTGTCAGTGACGACGGTCGGATCTCCGGCAGGACCGGGCTACGACGTCGTGACCGGAGGCCAGATCAACGGCCGATTCTCGACGCTCGACTACGGGAGCCAACAGTACGAGACGACGTACTCGGGAACTGCGGTGACGTTGTCGCTCCCCGGCAACTATAACTTTGGAGATCTCTCGTTGAACTCCCGGAGATCGGCCGCAACAGGCGTCACTTACACACTGAGCCTCGAGGGTCCGGCGCTGACCGGTGGCAATTCAATCCTTACACTCACCGCGCCCTCGGGCACCGTGTTCCCTGTCGCGGCGGGGTGCGGCAACTACACCTTCAGCGACACGACGAGCGGCAGGTCGTCGGCCTGTGTCACCGTCACAGGTGGCGGAAGCAACATTGTGAACATCACCGCACCGTCCAGTAGCGCGCTCAGGGATCACATCGTTCTCACCGTCACCGGCGTCACGAATGCGTCTCCGAACGGCGGGTATCCGCTCACTCTCACAAGCGGAGCGGACTCACTGCCGCTCGGGTTCGTGCTCGACGGTACTGCCGGCTTCGTGAGGAGGTCGGGGACAACGTTGCTCTTGGATGGGCAGCCTTATCGGTTCACCGGCATCAACATGTACGACGCCAACAACCGCGCCGGCTGCGGCACCGTGCTGTCGGACGCTGACCTGGCGGCGGCATTCGATTCGATCGGTCCCGGTCGAGTAGTGCGGGCGTGGTTCTTCCAATCACTCGCCACGTCTGGCGGTCAGCGGGACTGGACCGGATTCGACCGAACCGTCACACTGGCAGCTTCTCACGGGATCAAGCTGATCCCGACGCTAGTCAATCAGTGGCCAGACTGCGACGGGCCGTCGGGCAGTGCCGGCGTCTACAAGACACGTCAGTGGTACGACACCGGCTACAGAAGCGAGGTCCTTTCCGGGACGATCGTTAGTTACCGCGCCTGGGTCGCGGAGGTCGTCGCCCGCTATTCCAACGATCCGACCATTGCAGCGTGGCAACTCGTCAACGAGGCCGAGGTGTACACCGCGCAGGGCGCAGGGTGCCCTGATCCCACTGGTGCTGGGATCGTTCTTCACGATTTCGCGGCGGACGTGTCAGCCCTTGTGAAGAGCACCGACCCGAACCACCTCGTCAGCCTCGGCGTAATCGGCAGTGGGCAGTGCGGCGCCGACAACGACAACTACCGACTCGTGCACTCCGTTCCCGGCGTCGACCTGTGCGAATTCCACGACTACAGTTTCCCCAACGTCGCGATGGTTGGCGATCGTTGGAACGGGCTTGCGGAGCGGATCCGTCAGTGTCGCTTGTTAAACAAGCCGCTGTTCGTCGGTGAGAGCGGGATCAAATTGCCCGAGGCCGGTGGATCGCCGACGACACGTGCGGAAAAGTTCGCGATGAAGATGGAGATGGAGTTCCGTGTCGGCGTCGTCGGGTACGTCGCGTGGGCGTGGCAACAGACCCCCTCGCCGCTCACATACGACATCGGCCCGGGAGACCCTGTACTCGCGACGCTTGCACAGCAGTTCCCCGACGACGGCGGCGACAGCGACGGCGACGGTGTGACGAACGCCGTCGACGCGGGAGCCGGCTTCGACGACCACGCCGGCACTTTGGGCTCTGTCGTGAACGCATACGGGCAGTACGTCGTGATCATGGACGCGCCTGCGCCTGCCGGCGTACGCGTGTACATCGCAACGGCGTGCTGCGGACAACCGCCCGCTGAGCTGTCCCTGTGCGGTGCGAATCAAACGCTGCCCGCTGGCACCGATATCGTGCTTACCTGTCCGCGGCGACTCAATGTGACAGTCTTGGGCAGCGGCCAGGGAACGGTCACGAGCAGCCCCGAAGGCGTCACGATGTGCTCCACAACATGCGCTGCCGAGTTCCCTCACGGGACTTCTGTGACGTTGACCGCGTCAGCTGATCTCGGATCGCGCTTCGCCGGATGGTCGGGGCCTGCCGGTGGTTCGTGCTCGGGAACGGACTGTGTGGTGACAATGGACGCGTTGAAGGATGTGACGGCGACGTTCATCAAGGTGTGGCCGTTGACGGTGACCAAGACCGGCACAGGAACAGGAACGGTGACCAGCAACCCGATCAACATCTCGTGTGGTTCGACATGCTCGGCTCCATTCGACCAAGACACGTCCGTGACATTGACCGCGTCAGCTGATCTCGGATCGCGCTTCGCCGGATGGTCAGGGCGGGACGCGGGCTCGTGCACCACTGGCACAACCTGTGCGCTGACGATGAACCCCGACAAACAGGTCACCGCCACATTCATCAAGGTGTGGCCGTTGACGGTGACCAAGACCGGCACAGGAACAGGAACCGTCACCAGCAACCCGATCAACATCTCCTGCGGCCCGACATGTTCGGCCTCGTTCGACCAAGACACGTCCGTGACATTGACCGCGTCAGCTGATCTCGGATCGCGCTTCGCCGGATGGTCAGGGCGGGACGCGAAATTCTGTCCGGACGCCGCCGGCTGCACCGTGACGATCTCGACGGCGCGCTCGGTCACGGCGACCTTCGTACACCCCGGCACATGGGCATCGTCGGAACCGATGTCGACGGCCCGCTCGAATCAGACTGCCACAAGACTCCTAGACGGATCGGTCCTCGTCGTCGGTGGCGTAAGCGGAAGTCGACTTGCTTCGCTGGGCAAAGCTGAGGTGTTCGACTCGCAATTCGGAACATGGGCTTCGACGGGCAACGTGACGAACCGCTCGAGCGGCCACACAGCGACACTCCTCCCCGGCGGAGGAGTGCTCGTTGCTGGCGGCACCGCCGGCTCGACAGTGGTGGCCCAGGCCGACCTATACAACGCTGCTTCGAAAACATGGAGCGCCGCCCGCCCGATGACGTCGGCACGCTCGGGTCACACCGCGACTCTCCTCGGGAACGGCACCATCCTCGTCGCCGGGGGCTACACAGGCGGGGCGGTCACGAACACGGCCGAGATCTACAACCCATCCACCGGCCTGTGGATCCGTGTTGGTTCAATGTTGACAGCACGTACCGGTCACACGGCCACGCTCCTGGCAAACGGAACAGTACTGGTCACCGGCGGAACAAGCGGCGGATCAGCAGCGCTCGCCAGCGCTGAACTCTACGACCCTTCTGCTCGCGTCTGGACGCCGGTGCGAACGTTGATGGCATCCCCCCTCGTCGGACACACGGCTACCCGGTTACTCGATGGGCGCGTCTTGATCGCAGGGGGGACGGCCGCGATCGGCGGATCGCCACGCCCGAGCGTCATCTTGTACAATCCGCAGACCAAGACGTGGTCAAGCGCGGCGTCGATGGCTGTCCCGCGCACGGGCCACACCGCGACGTTGCTGTCCGATGGCAGGGTCCTGGTCACCGGAGGCACGAGAGGTGTCGGACCGACTTCGACCGCCGAGATGTATACCGTCTCTACCGGCGCATGGACCACAACAGGGTCGATGGCCGGACCACGGACAACACACACGGCAACCCTTCTGACGAATGGGACAGTTCTGATAACCGGCGGGAACAGCGGCACCGGGGTGCTCGCAACCACGCAGACGTTTTGGCCGTGAAACGTTATAGCGCGGGTCGGCCCACGAGACGAGGCGTCATCTTGACGACGTGCGCACGGGCAAGCCGCCCGGATACTTGTCGCCTTCAATTACATGAAGGTGGCGAGACCGCCACGCGAGAGAAGTGCATCGGTATGGCAGCAGTGATCACGGGCGAGCGCACCGACCTTTGCCCGGTGTTGGTCGGGTGAGATCACTGGACGGCGCCCCCGTCCGGCCCTCCGGGTCGGTGAGTAGTCTTCGTCGGATGGGCGTCGCTGCCACACCTTTCGTCGGTCGCGAGACCGATCTTGGCCGTCTCGAGCGTTGCGTGGGGGATCGGGCGCGGCTCGTGGTTGTGCGAGGCGAAGCCGGCATCGGCAAGACACGCCTGCTCGACGAGGCGTCAGCGCGGCTGCCAGCCGACATCGCGCTGCTCCGTGGCGCCAGCGACCGCGACGGGGCGCGGCCGCTCGGCGCGATCGTCGACGCCCTCGATCATCAGGTCGCATCGTGGTCGGCGTTACCGGACTCGCTGCGGCGCCATCGCGAGGTAATCGGCAGCTTGTTCGGTCGCGCGCCAGGGCCCGCGCCGATGCAGCGGGAGATCGGTCCGGGTGAAGTGGCTGATGGAGTCGTGGCGACACTCCGTCACGTCATGGGTCCACGTCACGGCCTGTTGGTGTTGGACGATCTGCACTGGGGCGACGCCGACATCGCCGGCGTCATCGATCGGATCATGCGCAGCGACGTCCAGTGCACCGTCGTTGCCTCGCTGCGCGACGAGCCCGGCGTGGACGAGGCCCTTGTGGAGATGCTCGCCGATACCTCGCGCCACTGCCGGAGCGAGCAGATATGGCTGAGGCCGCTGACAGTCGCCGAAGTCGAGCGGCTACTGAGGGCTTCGATCGGGTTGGTCGCCGCGGCGATCGCCGAGGATGTTCACGAGCGCACAGGTGGTCACCCGTTGCTGCTCACCCAACTACTCGACACCGGCGAGTTGTCCGGCACCGGGTCGTTGGCTGCACTGCCGACGAGCTTCGACGAGTCCGTGCGTCGCCGCCTGCTCGGTCTCAGCCGCACCACTCGGCTTGTGCTGAGTGCAACAGCGGTGCTCGGACGGTCGGCATCTTTTGGCGTGCTGTCTGCGTTCACCCGGTTCGGCGAGGACGACCTGCTCGATGCGCTCCATGAATTGTGCGCGCGGCGTCTGCTGGTCGAGGCTGAGCACGACCAGTTCGCGTTCGTGCATGCCCTCACCCGCGAGACCGTCGAGTCCTCATTGCTGTCGCGTGAACGGCGCCGTTTGCACGCCCGGGCACTCGACGTTCTCGGACCTGATGCCGAACCACTCGACGTCCTGCGTCATGCAGTCGAAGCTGGTGACGCTCGCAGGCAATGGGAGGCCGCTCACCAGGGCGCGATGCCAACACTCGCCGGGGGCCATCCGTGCGCGGCGCTGCGGATGGCTCGAGCTGGGCTCGCGGTGCGACCCGACGACCTCGACTTGACGATCGTGAAGGCCACTGCTGCGTGGCGGGTTCGCCATCGCGACGAGGCGGCGGCCGCCGCTCGACGAGCGATCGAGTTGGCGGGCGACGGGGCACCGCTGGTGGTCGCGAGCGTGCACCGCCTGCTCGCGCGGCTCGCGTGGGAGACCGCCGATCGGGCTACACATCAATCGAGCACTGACGCAATGATCCGGCTCGTCGACCGTGTCGACGCCCAACACCGTGCCGAGGTCCTGGCGAGCATCGCCGAGGCAACGATGCTCGTTGACCGTGAGGACGCTGTCTGTTGGGCCGAGCGAGCACTGGACGCCGCGGCGTCGAACCCGGAGCTCCACGCCGTCGCCCTGATCAACCTCGGCTCGGCTCTGACCAATGAACGAGATCGCCGTCACGAAGGTCGCGAGATGCTCCGTCGCGCGGTCGCTGTCACTGAGATCGGCTCCGACTCCTTCGCCGAGGCTCGGGCGCTCAACAACCTGCTCTGCGAGATCGTCTACGTCGACGAACCCGCCGTTGTGCGGCCGGTGTTGGAGCGGTTCGAAAGCCAGACGATGGGCGCCGGGTTGACCCCACAGCTCGGCGAGAACGTGGCGCTGTGGTGGGCCGTGCTGGCCGAACGAGTGGGCGATCAGCGCGCCGCGCTCGATGCGATCGAGTGGTTCGGGCCCGTCGAGCCAGAAGGAAACGGCTGCCTCGGATTGCTGACCGCTTCTATCGATCTGGACCGAAGCCGGCCCGATGAAGTGCTCGCCCGCCTCGCCCGACTTCTTGCCTCGGCAGGAGGTGATCTGGCGAACAGCTCGGCCGCGTGGACGTGCGCCATCGAAACCGAACTGTCGGTCCGCTACCAAGGCGCGGAACCCCGCAACCAGCTCGACCGGCTGTTCGATCCCACCCGCGCCCCACAGCGGTACATGCTCGACTTGCTCGACCGGTTCGGACGCGCCGCTGTCGTCATCGCCCGCCATGCGCCGGAAGCGGCCGCCCACGCCGCTCGGCGCTGGCATGAGTGGGCAGCAGGTGACCTCGACGCGACGAGCATCCATTCACACCTGCTCGCCATCGCCGACGAGCACGACGGCGCACCAGCAAGCGCCAAGACAAAGTACGAACAGTCACTCCAAGGCCTACCGCGACGCGCCGCAACCATCGTTGCCGACGCCGAACTCGGCATCGCCCGATGCTGCGACAAACTCGGCGACCGCGTCACGGCCCGCCGATGGGCGTTGGCCGCGCACGCCCGTCTGGCCGACTGGCCCGGCCCGGACCACGATCAGGCCGTACGGCTTCTACGAAGCCTTGGTAGCCGCCCGCCCCGTGCACGAGCGGTCTCCATCCTCAGCGAGCGCGAAAAGGAGGTCGCGGTGCTCGTCAGCCAGGGCTGCACCAACGCCGAGATCGGCCAACGGCTGTACATCTCGACACGAACCGTCGGCGTCCACGTCGGACACATCCTCAACAAGCTCGGCGCCACCAAACGATCCGAAATCGCCGCCCAGGCCATACGCAAAGGGTGGGCAAGCTAACCGCCGGTTGCACAAGATTCCCACAACCCGGGACGGGTCGCAGACTCGTTCGACTATGACCTTGATTCGCGTTGATGGGTCGGAACTCGCGCTGCAGACCCACCAGCGCGTCGACGTTTCGCGGGGCCGCTGCTTACGGTTACGATTGGACGGTGGTGGACTGCGACGCTCGCAGAGACGGTTTAGGTGCCCACGGCGGTAGCGATTGGTCGTTCCAAGTGCTCGGCGCCGTTGAGGCTCGCTGTCGTGGCAGACCGCATGTGCTGCTCGTCGCCGGATTCGCTTCCCCGCAGCGTTCGGCTGCTTCGATCATGTCGTTGAGTCGTCGGGCGATTTCAAATTCTCGTTCGTTGGTTGCGTGCTGGTAGAGCAATGCGGCTCTGGTTGATGAATGTCCCATCCGTCGCATTAATTCTTTCGTCGACGCGCCGGTCGCCGCAGCAAGTGTGTTGCCGGTGTGACGAAGATCATGGAAACGCAACTCGGTCAGACCGAGAGGATCGACGGTCCGTCGCCACACCGTCGACCAGTTCGAGCGACGCAACGGGCCACCGAGGGGACCAAGGAACACCAGCCCGTGAGCGCCCGGTTGTGCGTAACGATCAAGATGGTCGCGAAGCTCCGGTAGCAACGCGGCTGGGATCGCCACAGACCTGCGTCCCGCCGACGACTTTGGGTCGCCAACCAATCGGGTGCCATTGCTCAACTCACTGATTGCTTCGGCAACGTTGAGCATCCCGACTTCGACGTCGACTCGCCGTCGTGTCAGTGCGGACAGCTCCCCAAAACGGAACGACGTGAACGTCCCCAGCAACACCAGCATCCGATATCGCGGCTCAATCGCTGCGGCGATCGCGTAGACCTGCTCGATCGACGCTGTCGGCCGCTCGGGTGACCGTTCGATACCTGCGCCTTTGATGACACATGGATTCTTGGCGAGCAGCCCGTCGTCGACGGCAGTGTTCAAGATCGTGCGCAACAACCGATAGCACTTCGCCACAGTGACCGGTCCCGGAGTTTTCGCGGCGACGATCCGTGCATGCCAACCTCGAATCTGCGATGTCGAGATCTCTGCGAGCGCGGTTGCACCGAATGCGGGCAGCAGGTGAAGTCGTAGCTGTGCCGCGTACAACTCTCGCGTTCGCGGTCGGATCGTTGACCGCTCACCTAACCATGTCTGGGTGTACTCGGCGAACGTGACCCGGCCCCCTCGGGGATCGATCCAACTGCCGCGCACCTGATCGACGGTCGCCGTCATCAATGCCCGATCAGCCTCGGTCTTGGTCGCGAACGTACCCAACGACAACGCCGTCGCTCAACACACGCGCCTGCCATCTACCCGATGGAAGCTTGCGGACCGCGCCCGTTGATCGACAAGCGCCTCCAAGCACTCACGGTCGAGCGATCCTTCGTCAGGGGGTGCAGACTTGCTGGCCAGCTCCTGTACGGAAACCACCGAAAGCACGGAGGCACCTCGTTGACATCGAACGTGATCGAGAGCCGGGCTGCCAAGTCCCGCCATCGCAGCCGAACACACTTTTCGATCGGTGGTTCACTCATCCCGAGCGAATTGCCGATGACCGTTGATTGTTCATCGAGGTTCACCGAGCCGATGATCAGCGGCGACTCTGATCCGCGTGCCACTGCTTCGCGCCGAACGTCGTCGTGCGTTGCGCCACCGTCGATCGCTACGTCCTCGTAGATCGAATGAAGAACCCACGTCGCTGCTTCCCAGCCAACCGCGTCGAAACCCGTCATGCCTGTGTCGCCATCTGTTTGCTTCGTGAGCCACGCGAGTTGCCTCTGTTTGCTGTCTTGGTCGATCGCACGGGACGCCACGAACGCAGACTGCCCTGACTGTGCTCACTTTGCAAGCTCTCGCCGAAACCCTTCGTCAGCATCCTGAATCCCTGGCACTGAGGAAACCAGCCGCACTCCGTGACGAACTGGCTATCGACAGGTAGATCGATCCAGTTGGACACCAGCGCGGCGGATTCGACGGGCCTAGCGACAGCTCTCTTCATGTGCACGAACCGGCGGGTGCAGGTGTGTGGGGGCTGAACTTCGCGACGACATCGTTCGGTCCGCGCGCAAATTTCGTTGCTGCGCCTTGGCTCGCGGAGCCTCTGTAGGAGTGTGTGAGTACGCGACCGAGCCGAGCCGTCGAGCGAGCCAGTGGTGGGGCAGCGTGGTGGACTTCATCCAGGCCGGGGAAGTGCCAGCGAGTGGTGAAGGCGGGCGCTGAAGCGTCAGGCCGGGCCGTTCGCCGCCAGAGCCACGCCAACGACCGCGACGATCTGGTCGGCGATGGCGACGACCGCGACTGCCTCGCCAGCCGTGATGTCCGGAAGATCGGCCGGGTAGCGCGCATCGACGGCCCATTGCTGGAGACGTTGGAGATCGAGGTTGCCGACAGCCGACCGAACCGGTTCGGGTTGCAACGCCACCAGCACGACGAGGTCATGGGTCTTGCGGAACTGGATGGAAGCGTGCACGAGCGAGGCCTTGAGAGCCTTTTCGGCGGCCTGCTGCGCGTGGAAGCAAGCCATGCGAGCGGGCAGCTCGACGTCGGTCAAGAGCAATCGCGCCGCGGCGAGGTCGTCATGGGCGAACCGCAGCCACTCGTGCGGATCAGACTGCTTGGACACTCGCCCGCCGATACACAGCGCGACCCTCGCGGGCCGGCCAGTACAGGATCGAGCCGACGTCGTCGTGGCGCTCCGCCATCTCGGCCGAATCGGTGACGATCACATCGACCGGCGCGAAGGTCTCTATCGCCGATCGGATGCGCGCCATCATCGGCCGCTTCTCCGCCGGTTCGATGTGATCGAACACAACGAGCAGATCGATGTCGGAGTCGGGTCCGTCCTCGCCCCGGGCCACCGAGCCGAACAGGATCACCTCGGCCGGGGCGACGGCGCGGACCACCTCGTCGACCACCGATGGCCACAGCTCCTGCAGCGTCTTGCCGTCGTAGCGCCCTTGCTCGTCGACGTAGTGCGGGACGGGCATGGGAACAGTGTACGGAAAGCTGCGCAGCGGTCTGGTGGCATTGGGCGTCTCTGCCCTCGACGCCTTCGGGCGGGCCATCGCATCGAGGGCGGCGGCGATCGCTTCGTCGCGCTCTCTCGTGGCGTGCTGGTAGTGCAACGCCGCTCGCGCCGAGCTGTGCCCGACGCGCGCCATCAGCTCCTTGGTGCTTGCACCCGTCGACGCGGCGAGCGTGTTGCCGGTGTGGCGCAGGTCGTGGAATCGCAACCCGTCGCAACCGACAGCCTTGCGCACCGCGTTCCACTTGCCGTTCCAGTTGCCACGCCGCAGCGGCGCGCCCTTCGGGCCGGTGAACACCACCGCGTCGGGTTCTGGCCCGACGTAGCGGCGCATGTGCTCGGCGAGCTCGTCGACGACGAACGCCGGCATGGTGATCGTGCGTCGGCCGGCGTCGGTCTTCGGCGGGCCGAGCACCCTCGTTCCACCGGACAGCTCCAAGGCTTGCTCCACCACTTCGACCGTGCCGGCCGCCAGGTCGATGCGTTGGCGCGTCAGCGCCGTCAGCTCGCCCCACCGCAACGACCCGTACGTGGCGAGCAGCACGAGTGCCCGCCAACGTGGCTCGATCGCGGTAGCGAGCGCGTCGACCTGAGCGATCGTGGCGATCGGTCGCTCGGCCGAACGCTCGGTGGCGGCCCCTTTGATGACGCAAGGGTTCTTCACGATCAGCTCGTCCTCGACCGCGGTGTTCAGAACCGTGCGCAGGAGCCGGTAGCACTTCGCCGCGGTGGTGGGCGCGAGGCCGCTCTCCTGAACCAGGTTGGCGAACCAGACGCGGACCTCGGCCGTCGACAGCTTCGACAACTCCCGTCGGCCGAGCGCGGGGATGATGTGGTTGTCGAGCTGGCTGCGGTACAGCTCGACCGTTCGGATGCGCAGGTTGTGGCGATGCGCCAGCCACCGGTTGGCGTAGGCCTCGAGCGTGACCTTGCCGTTGCGCGGGTCAACCCAGCCCCCACGCTGCTGATCGGCACCGGCGAGCAGCAGGGCCCGCTCGGCATCGGCCTTCGTGCGGAACGAACCGAGCGACACGTGCTTGCCGTCGCCCAGGTAGGTGCGGGCGCGCCACGTGCCTGAGCGGTTCTGGATGACCGCCCCGCTCTCGGGTGCTCGGCGCTGGCGTTTGCGCAACACAGAGCCATCCTACGCCCGTCGCGGCATCGGCGCGGCATTCAGAATGTGGTGCAGCGGTTTCCAGCGGCGAGCTACGGTCAGATCAAAGCACCGTTCACCTGGTGTTATCTACATTCGACGCTGGCCACCCGCCTGCGCATAACGTTCTTCTAAGCTGGCTATGCGGGTTCGATTCCCGTCACCCGCTCGGACGAAGAAGCTGGTCAAGACCTATCTTCTGGAACGAATAAGCGACGCTCGCACTGATCGTGCAAATAGCGGCGAGGGCACGATCTGCTGACCAGCAGGGTTGGCATGATTGGCCAACAGCTAGCGCGAGCCCTAACCGTGGCCAGAAAGCAGACTCGGTCATGAGCGCTGATGGACGTTGCCGTCGACAACGGTGGCTACGTCACGCCTGCGCTCGTAGCCTCATTCGGCGTCCCGGCGATCGAGCTTCGCAAAATGGTGTCGCGAGCAACCCTCGTCTCGGCCGGCCACGGCGTGTACCGCATTCCGTCGCTGCCCTACGACCGATTCGACGAGTTCATACTCGCACGGCTGTGGGCCGCCGGGCGTGGCGTCATCTCCTACGACTCTGGGCTGGTGGCGCACGAGTTGTGCGACATCAACCCGACGATGGTGCACCTGACGATTCCCACGCGTTATCGGATCAGTCGTGCCGGCCGCGACCGTTATGTGATCCATCACGCCGATTTGGCGGCTGACGAGATCACGCAGCTCGATGCGGTCACGGTGACGACGATCCGCCGCACCTTGCACGACACGCTCCACACCGTGCCGGCTTATCGAGCAGTGATGAACGCCTCCCAGGCTTGCATTGCCTGTGCTCCGGTCAACTCGGCGACAGCCTCGGGAGTCATGTGAACCTGATGCACGAGCCGGTCGACCAGCCACGGTGGGACCGGGTCATGAACGGGCTCAGTTGCCGCCATGACATTTCCCGCAGCTCGTCCAAGTCGTTCGATCACCTCCGACAGCGCTTGAGTCGTCGGGCTGCTGCCGAGTACGGCGATGCGATCGTTCATCTCGGCGTAGACCTCGGCATCGGCGCGGGCACCGACGGCCCACACCTCGGCGATGTCGATCAACTGGTTGCCCGCCTCGTCCGTTATCACTCGCCAAACGATCCGCCAGTCGCGGTCGCCGACGACGAGCTTGCGCCAGCCGATCAAGTCGCCGAGCAACGGACGGCCAGCGTCGGGATCGCGTTCGAGGAGCAACATCTTCTTCAGCGCCCAGCGAACGATCTGTGGATCGACGCCGACGAGGCGTTCCAGATCTGCCACCGCTGGATTGGTGAGCCGTACATATGCGCGCGGCTGGGCAGAATCCATCACAAATCCCGGGCGAGGCGAAGCCGGTCAGTCCCGGCCGGCGGCGAGATCTGCGTCGAGCTCCGCCTCGAGCTCGGCGCGGTCGAAGCCGAACGCATTGATCGCGTCGTCGAGGCTGGTCCGGATCCCGTTGTCGCTGGCCGCCCGTGCGAGCACCAGACAGGCACTCCGGAGATCTCGCTCGAGTTCGCGGAGGTTCTCGAAACGAGTCATGCCAATGACAGCGGCGACCGGATGACCGTGGCGAGCAACGATGACCTCGTGACCCTCCTCGGCCTCACGCACGAGGCCCGCCACGCCCCGCGCCGACGCGTCAGTGACAGAAACCGTTTCGGTCGCGTATCCAACAATGGCCATGACCGATACTGTACAGAATTCTACACAGATTGCAAGGACTACTTCGGCTCGGCTCGTCCGCGCGACGGCCCTAGGACCTGGCAGAGGAGATCATATCGCTGAGCTTGCTGGCGATCAGCCGGTCGCGTTCCTCGGTGGCATGTTGGTAGCCGAGCGCAGCGCGGGCCGAGGAGTGGCCCATCCGCACCATGAGTTCCTTCGTGCTCGCGCCGGTCATCGCAGCGAGCGTGTTGCCGGTGTGCCGCAAGTCGTGAAAGCGAAGGCCCTCCAGCTGAGCTTCGCGGGCCAGCGCGTGCCACGTCGTGTTGAAGTTCCCGCGTCGCAACGGTCCACCCTTCGGACCGACGAAGACGACGCCGTCGGGCCCGGGTTCGGCGAACTGCTCGAGGTGATCGACGAGCGCCGGAATGATTGCGGCGGGGATCGAAACGGTGCGGCGCCCGGCGTACGACTTCGGGTCGCCGAGGATCCGGGTATCCGTTGGCCAACTCCGAGGCAGAAGCGACGACCGTGACGGTGGCTTTTTCGAGATCGAGGTTTCCTCGGGTGAGCGCGGACAGCTCGCCGAGCCGCAATGCCGTGTAGGTGGCCATCAACACGAGCGCCTTGAATCTGGGTTCTGCAAGTTCAACGAGTCGCTCGACTTCGATGATCGACGCGACCGGCCGCTCCGCTGACCGCTCGACTCCGGCCCCTTTGAGGATGCACGGGTTCTTCGGGATCAGCTCGTCCTCGACCGCGGTCCCCAGGATCGTCTTCATCAGCCGGTAGCACTTCGCCGCGGTCGTTGCTGAGATCGTCCCTGCGTTCAACAACTTCGCGTGCCATGCCCGCACGACTGGCGGCGTGAGCTTCGCCAACTCGACCGGGCCGAGGGTCGGCAGCAGATGGTTGCGGAGTTGACCGTCGTACAGCTCACGAGTTCTTGGCCGC
>JANMRB010000114.1:0-12361 GCA_031370825.1 Ilumatobacteraceae bacterium | reverse complement strand
TGGATGCCACCGCCGCAGGGCATGCGCACGGTCATCGGCGCGGTGAACTCGGCGCTCGAGCGGTACCGCAAACGAGCTGCTTCGGAGATCAGTTGATCGAGGCCTGGATAGACGTAGTCGGCGAACTGGATCTCGACCACCGGACGCAACCCGTATGCACCCATCCCCACAGCGGCACCGATGATCCCGCCCTCTGCAATCGGAGTGTCGAAGACCCGCGCGCTGCCGTACTTGGTCTGCAGGCCTTCGGTGCAGCGGAAGACACCGCCGAAGTAGCCGATGTCCTCGCCGAACACGACGATGTTGTCATCGCGCTCCAACATCACGTCCATGGCCGAACGGATTGCCGCGTTCATCGTCATCGCGGTCATCGCTCTTCCTCCATCTGACGACGCTGCCGCTGCAGATGTTCGGGCATCTCCTTGAAGACGTCTTCGAAGATGCTCCTGGCACTGGCGACCCGGCCGTCGAGGAGGGTGCCGTACGCCTCGGCTTCTTTCGCCGCGGCAAACACGTCGCGCTCCGTGTCGGCAACCAGCTTGTCGTGCTGCTCGTCCGACCACTCGCCACGCCCGATGAGGTGGTTCCTCAGTCGCTGGATGGGATCGCCGAGGGGCCACGACTTCCACTCGTCGGCAGGCCTGTAGCGAGAGGGGTCGTCGGATGACGAATGAGCGGCGGCCCTGTAGGTGACCCACTCGATCAGGGTCGGTCCCCCGTTGCTGCGGGCACGATCCGCCGCCCATCGCGTGGCTGCGAGCACAGCGAGGTAGTCGTTCCCGTCGACGCGCAGTGCAGGGATGCCGTACCCGATGGCCCGAGCGGCAAAGGTCGATCTCGAACCACCGGCGATTCCCTGGAACGACGAGATCGCCCACTGGTTGTTGACCACGTTCAGGATCACCGGAGCCTGGTACGTCGTGGCAAAGGTCAATGCGTGATGGAAGTCGGCCTCGGCCGTCGTTCCCTCGCCCACCACGCCTGACGCGATGCATGTATCACCCTTGATGGCCGAGGCCATGGCCCACCCAACTGCTTGGATGTACTGGGTCCCGAGGTTGCCGGAGATCGAGAAGAACCCGACATCGCGAGCCGAATACATGATCGGCATCTGTCGACCGTGGAGACGATCCTTTTCGTTGGAGAAGACCTGGCACATCATTTCGACCAGCGGCCATCTCCTGGCGATCAGCCATCCCTGCTGGCGATAGGTGGGGAAGAACATGTCGCGTGGCTGCAGCTCGAGCGCGTGTCCGACGGCGATGGCCTCTTCGCCCGTGCACCTCATGTAGAAGGAGGTCTTGCCTTGGCGCTGCGCCGTTGTCATGCGATCGTCGTAGGCGCGCGTCAGCACCATCGCCCGAAGTCCTTCGAAGAGGGCATCGGTTCCCACCTCGGGCGCCCATTCTCCGACGGCAGCGCCGTCGTCGTCGAGCACGCGGATGAGCGAGTACGCCAAATCACGCATCTCGCTTGGCGTGGTGCCGATGTCGGGCCGGGCAACCGTGCCCGCGGCTGGAACATCGAGATACGAGAAGTCGGCCATCTCACCCGGTCGAGCCGGAGGCTCCGGGATCCCGAATCGAAGTGGCTCGCCCTCGATCATCGAATCTCCTGTCACGGTGCCTAGTTCAGCACGTCCTGGCGGGCGTGGTGACCGAAACAGATCTAGCACTACGTGTCAACCCCCGGCCGGCACCGTACGATGCCGCCCGTGCGAGTCATCATCTCTGGCGCGGGCGCCGTCGGGAGCGTCATCGGAGGCCGTCTGCGGCAAGGCGGTGCCGAGGTCGTGTTGATCAGCCGACCGGCACACGTTGCAGCAATTCGCGAGCAAGGTCTGAGGCTCCGAACCGCAAAGGACATCGACGTTGTCGACATCGAAGCAGTCTCGTCGATCGACGAACTGACCCCGACGCCGGACGACGTGGTGTTGATCACCGCCAAGACTCAGGACACGCCGGCGATTCATGCGTCGCTGTTCGACTGGAGCCCGGACGTCGCAGTCGTCTGCGGCACCAATGGAGTCGAGCACGAGCGAATGGCCCTGCGCCGCTTCGCCCGCGTGTACGGCATGGTGATCCAGTTGCCGGCGGAGTTCGAGAAGCCCGGCGAGGTCACGATTCTCTGCGGACCGACGAACGCCATCCTCGACATCGGTTCCTACCCAACAGGTGTCGATGGAACCGCCGAGGAGCTCGCCGCGCTGATCGACGGTTCACCAAGGCTTCGGTCCGAGGCCGACGGCGATGTGATGACCAAGAAGTACGGCAAGCTCTTGGTCAACCTGGGCAACATCGCGGATGCCGCATGCGGTACTGCCGGCCGCCGTGCGCGGGTTGTGAAGGCTGCCATCGACGAAGGCAAGCGCGTGTTCCAAGCGGCGGGAATACGTTGGGAGCAATCGCCCGAACATGTCGATGCATACAAGACGCGCGCTGAGACGATGCGATTCGATCTCCCGGAGGGTGACACCTTCCTCGGCGGATCCACTTGGCAGAGCCTCGTCAAGGGTGCATCGACGTTGGAAACGGACTTCTTCAACGGTGAGATCCTGATGCTCGGACGTCTCCATGGCGTGGAGACTCCGACGAACGAGTTCCTGCAGCGCTATGCAGCGAGATTGCTCCGTGGGGAGATGCCGGCAGGCTCGGTCACACCGGAACACCTCGATGCTGAGTGGGAACGCCTCCGCGCGTAGTCAGCGGAACTGCCGGAAGCACGTTCGAACGTCTGCGACGAACAGCTCGGGTTGCTCGAACGCGGCGAAGTGCCCACCTCGCGGCTGCTCCGACCAGTGGACGATGTTTGGATAGTCGGCCGCCATCCAGGAACGAACCGGAGGAACGATCTCCTTCGGGTACACCGCAACACCGACCGGCACTGCGACGTTGATCGCCCGCGCCTTGCCGAAGCTCTCCCAATAGATGCGCGCCGAGCTCGTCGCGCTGTTGGTCGCCCAGTACAGCATGACGTTGTCGAGCATCTCGTCGCGGGTCAGAACGTTCTCGGGGTGACCATCGCAGTCGGTCCACGCCCAGAACTTCTCCAGGATCCACGCTGCTTGACCGGAGGGCGAATCGGCCAGTCCATACCCGAGCGTCTGGGGGCGAGTGGCCTGCTGTTTCGAGTACCCCGAATCCCATGTCTGGTAGTACTCGGCACCCTTCATCGCCCGCTGCTCCTCCGGTGTGGGGTCGCCCTCGGTACGTCGCCGCGTTCCCATCGCCAAGGTGATGTGGATCGCTGCGCAGTGGTCGCCGTCCTGAGCTCCGAGGGATCGGGTGACCGCCGAGCCCCAATCACCACCTTGGGCGAAGTACTGGTCGTAACCCAGTCGTGCCATCAGCGTTGCCCACGCATCGGCGATGCGTTCGACTCCCCATCCCGTCGCCGCCGGCTTGCCGGAGAAGCCGAATCCCGGCAGCGTGGGGCAGATCACGTGGAATGCGTCGGAGGCGTCGCCGCTATGCTGAGTTGGGTGGGTCAGAGGTTCGATGACCTTGTGGAACTCGACGATCGAGCCGGGCCAGCCGTGGGTGATGACGAGCGGTCGTGCCTCGGCGTGCGGCGATCGTTGATGAATGAGGTGGATGTCGAGCCCGTCGATCTCGGTGATGGCCTGGTCGAAGCGGTTGAGCCGGGTCTCTTGTTCGCGCCAGTCGTAGCCGGTGTGCCAGTAGTTGCAGATGTCCTGGATCCAAGAAAGGGGCGCGCCTTGGCTCCAGTCGTCGACGAGCTCCTTGTCCGGCCACCGCGTTTGTTCGAGACGGCGGTGCAGATCGTCGAGGACATGATCGGGCACGCTGATGCGGAAGGGACGGACCGCTGCATCGTCGGACATTGCGAGGACCATAGCCCTCGCATGTTCAGGTCAAGGGTTTGACGTACACCGCCTCATAGGCGCGCAGCTCGAAGCCCAGCTTGGTGTACAGGTGGAACGCACCACCCGGATTCGAGGTGTCGGCGCCGAGCGCCGCCTCTGTCATGCCCCGTGCCTTGAGCTCTCGAAGACTTGCGGACAGCAGTGATCCGGCAAGACCTTTGTTCCGCCATCGAACGTGTGTCGAGATGTACTCGGTGTACCCCCTCGAGTAGTCCATCTCGGCGTTCTCCTGCGCGTTGATGTAGCTCTTCACCTGACCGACGACCTCATCGCCGGCCCAGGCGATCTTCCACAGCGTTTCGTCGCGCAACGGGTCGTCGAGGAACTGTCGGTAATCCTCTTCGGTCTCCTCGTGGAAGTCCCACGATCCGCGAAATGCCTCGGAATGGGCTTCCCAGATCGGGCGGAGCATCTCCGGCGTTACGTCACGGAGCTCGACGCCATTGGGTAGCGGCAGATCCGGTATGTCCTCGAGGTTCGGCCGCACCAGGGCCGCTTCGAAACGAATTGGCTCGTAGCCGAGCAACTCAAGCCATGCCGATTCTCCCTCAGGTGCCAACCCCGGTCCGGGGTGCGGGGCGAAGGCCCGATACCGGGTGTTGGCGGCGTCACCGGCCTTTCCCAGGAGGTGGGCCTCTTGGGCGGCAACGACCGCGCGGTACAAGGGCTCGATCAAATGCGCCGGCCGCGTGGGGGAGAAGAGCACGAGATCGCGCGAGCCGTCGTCGAGATCCTCCCACCAAACTCGGGAGTACCCGACAGGGCCGTCCGCGGACTCGATCAGTGCGAGATCCTTCTGCGGATTGCAGTTGGTCAGGTTCGAGTAGGTGGCGTCGATCTGCTCGGCCGTGGGCAACGCCGAGTTGCCGCAGTGCCGGTGATAATCCCCGAGGATCGACGCCATCACCGGGTGATCGGCGCGCCCACGATATGGCCGAGCCACATACGGTGCAGGCAGATCCATGTCCATGACAGTCGACCGTAGTGTGGCGCGAAGGTGATGCCTTTCGGATTTACGTGCTGTGCGGTGGTCGTACCATGCAAACCATGATGAACCTGGAGTGTTCTCACCTCGACACCATCGTCGCCAATGTGCCGCCTTCCTCGACCGGTTGCGAGGACTGCCTGCGCATAGGAGGCCGATGGTTGCATCTGCGTCGATGCACGTTGTGTGGACACGTCGGTTGCTGTGACAGCTCGCCGATGCGACATGCATCGGGTCATTCTCACGACACCGGTCATCCGATCGTTCAGAGCTACGAGCCGGGCGAGGATTGGCTGTGGTGCTACGTGGACGACGTCGCATTCGAGATCCCGTCGATGCTCGACGGCCCATCGCATCCGTGACCGGTCGTTAGTTACTTGGTTCTCGCCCGATGCGGGAGGGTGAGTGTGAGGACACCGAGGCCGACGAGGATGCCGCCTTCGGCGTACCGGCCTGCGCGAAGTCGCGCCGTCCGCCGGCTGAACCGAGTCCCGAGGCGGGCGCCGAGCAGTGCGTACATGCTGTCAGAACACAGTCCGAGGACGATGTAGACAGCGCCGAGCACGAGAGTCTGCGTCCAGATCGGGCCGCGGCCCCGCTCGACGAATTGCGGTAGGAACGCGAGGAAGAACAAGGCAACCTTTGGGTTCAACAGGCTGACGACGAAGGCTTCGGCGAAAAGGCGTTTCTCTGGTCGCACCGTGGGCGGCGCAGAGGTCGTCTGTCGAGCGGTGAGCATCGATCTCACGCCGAGGTAGATCAGGTAGAGGCCTCCGATGATCTTCACGCCTGCAAAGGCGATGGACGAGGCGACCACGACCGCAGAAAGGCCTGCTACCGCAGCGAGCACATGGACGGTGGTCGCAGTGTGGACCCCCACCACGGATACCAAGCCTGCACGCGTTCCTTGGGTGCTGCTGCGGGCGACGATGAACAGCACCGCAGGGCCGGGGATGACGAGCAGCACGATCGAAGCAGCAATGAAGACAGGCAGCGTTGACAGCGACGGCACCGGCGCAGATTACGCCTTACGCAGCGGAGCGGGCAGAAGCCGCCTGAGCGGAGGAAGTCCAGGTCGAGGCAAGCGCCTCCATGTCGGCTATCGCCTCGTCGAGGCATGCCATCAAGGTCGCACGTGAATCGACGGCGGCGCCGACAGTGGTCAGGCCGAGATGGACGGTGTTGTCGTAGCTGAACAGGGTGATGTTGAGCGCCGCGCCGGCGGGCGGCCCGAAGGCATAGAACTCTTCGACGTGCTCGCCGGCGAGATACAGCGGGCACGGCGGCCCAGCCACATTCGACGCGAGCACGTCGACGCCCTTCATCATGCCGCCGATCACACGACGTGAAATGGGCACGCCGAGCCGCTGTATCGCAGCTGAGACGGTGTTGACCCACCGCAGCGCGGGCTCTTGCCGCACAGCGGCGAGATGCTTGCTGACGCGCCGGAGCCGGCCTTCGGTGTCGGCGTCTCCGACCTTCATCACGATCCGAGCAGGCACGAACTGGTTGCCGGCCTTGTCGGCCGTTGCCGCGTCACGGATGTTGATCGGCATGTGAATCCGAATCTGATCGCACTCCGCGCCGCTGCGCTCGTGATAGCGATCGAGCGTGTCGAGCACGAGGCTGATGAAGGCATCGTTGAGACTGCCGCCTGCCTGCTTTCCGGCGTTGCGCAACGTCGCGAACGGCACTGCCTTGATGTCGAGGGACAGTTGGTCGGACCGGCGCGTCATCAGTGTGCTCATCGGCTTGCGGTTCGGCATCACCAGGCGAGCGATCGAGATGGCACTCCGCACACCTGCCTTCACGCTGCGGAGCGGGTGGAGGAAGAGGTTGGCAACGTGGCGCCGAGCGGTGACGACGGGCGCGGGCACTTGCACAACGTCTGCCAGCGCGAGCCGGTGCCGCGGATCGGGCTCCAAGTCGGCGAGGGCGGCAAGCATCAGCATCAGCCCGACACCGTCAGCGATGGCGTGGTGCAACTTCAGGACGAGCGCCCCGCGCCCATCGGCCAAGCCCGCGAAGATGCCCAGCTGCCAGAGCGGGCGGGAGCGGTCGAACGGCTCGCGGACCCACTCTTGGGCGCGGGTCAGAACGGCATCGCGATCGGCATGTCCGCCGAGATCGGTGTAGCGATAGTGATCGGCGATCTCGAAGTTGTCAGCCTCGACCCAGCTCGGACGCGGGCGTCCTTCGACCACCCGGTGGCGAAGGCGTGGCAGCAGGTCCACCATTCGTTCGACTGTGGCATGCATGCGCTCTTGCGATGGCGGGCGCTCCAAGAACCACACGCTCATCACGGTCGATCGCAGCAGCGGGTCGCGCTCGATGTGCCAGATCAGGGCGTCACTGCTGCTCATCGTCTCGTCGTAGGTGATTCTGCTCATGAGCCTCTCCAAGATCGCATCGCAGGTGTGCACCTCCGGCGAGGTCACATCTATCTATCGGCCCGAACCGCGACCGATTGAGTTATTGCTGCTTCCAGTGTGCCGCAATAGCGCCTGGTTCCGGTGCGTATCTACTCAAAGACACGAGCATTCGCAGGAAGCGGGCCCTGAGCGGATAACGTCTTTGCTCAGCCGTCGACGGCGGCTCATTTGTGAAGGAAAAAAGGCAATGGCCACAGGCACCGTAAAGTTTTTCAACGCCGAAAAAGGCTTCGGCTTCATCTCTCGAGAAGGTGGCAGCGACGTGTTCGTCCACTTCTCCAATATCGAAGGCAGCGGCTACAAGTCGCTCAACGAGGGTGACACAGTCGAGTTCGAAGTCGCGCCCGGCAAGAAGGGCGAGGAAGCCCAGAAGGTCCGCCTCATCTAGACGTTGCACGGAGCGCTTGATGCGCTCCGGTCAGCCGCGCACTGGTGCGCTGGCATTGCAACCCAACATGTAGCGCAGCCGTGGCGAGAATGCCGCGGCCTGTTTTGCATTCATGGGCGTACGCAGGTCCACGAAAGGCTTCACCCACGACCTGCCGTATTGCACGATCACGCCGTTGCGCACGCCGTCGGTGACGTTCTCGCCGTGGCGGTGCCATGTTTGCGACAGCCACATCGCGATCGATCCAGCCGGTCCCTCGAGCACCGTTTCGTTCTCGAGGGCGCCGCGCCCGGACGGTGGCTTGCGTTGAGTGTGGTTGCTGCCGGTGACCACGTGGGTGGCCCCGTTGGCGACGCTGAAGTCATCGATCATCCACGCTGTCTGGATGCCCAACGTGAAGTTGGGGAGTGGCTCGGCGATCTGGGTTAGCGGAGAGTCGACGTGCCAACCGGCGCTGTTTGTGTGCGGGCCGACGTGGTTCACGCTCATGTCGAGCACGATCGCATCGCGGCCGAGCGCCGCGTCCATCATCTCCAGGACGACTGGATGCTCCACGAGTGGCGCGAAGGCGACGTCTTTGTTGATGAGGTTGAAGATCCGCTGCGATCGATCGTCGTCGAACAAGGTGGGGATGTGGATGAAGCTAATGCACACGTCTGCGGGAGGCACCGGCCACGGCGTGTCGAACTCGTCCGCCTGTCGTTGGCGGATTCGGTTCTTCAAACGTTCGATCTCGTCGTTGCCGCTCCGCCAGAGGTCGAAGTCGACGTCGGCTGCCTGGTCGACCGAGACGGCGCTTCCGCCGGGATCGACGGGGTGCTCACGCTCGTGTTCGAGGATGCGCTCGACGCGATCTCGGAGGTCGGTCACCAATTCTTTCGGCAGCAGGTTTTCGATGACCACATGGCCATGGGCGTTCAGTTGCTCGAGCGCCTCAGCGGCACTGATCTTTGGTTGAGTCAACATGCCATCACCTTCGCTTTCGAGGGGTCACACGACGAGCAATGGTAGAGCGCTCTACAAGCGCCGGAGGTATTCTTCTGCTGCCTCCGGCCCGAGCTCTCGTAACTGCTCCTCTTTGAAGGCCTCACGCATCTTTGCTCGTGGGTGGATGTATCCGGCGCCGATCACCTTCTCGCCCTTGCCACACATGACGTAACGGGAGATGCGCTGACCGTGCGGCGACAGGGTCTTCCACTGCTCATAGGGCATCGACCTGATCACCGCTTCGCTGCGGAACCATGGTGCGAAGTATTCGATGTTGGGTGCTGCCCGAACATCTTTCGAAAGGTTCGGAGTTCCGCCATGCCAGGCGCGGAGGTCGCGAAAGATGCCGCAGCCGGCAGGCGCTGGGCACACCGTGCTGAACTTCATCCACTCCGGTTCGTTGGCAAGGTTGGGGATCGGGTTGCGCGAGTTCTGCGTGCCCGGGATCTGCCTGGTGGGGCCGTTCTCCGGTGTGAGATCGATCATCGGGAAGTTGATCGTCACCGCCGGGACGGGCAGCTCTCTGGTCGAGATCCGTCCGGTCGGGTCGTGAAGCTCGGACCAGACGTTGTCGGAGTGGAGCCCTTGGTACTCGATAGCCCCGGGCATCGCTACATCGCCGCCGGCGCCGATCAGGATGTAGTTGGGAGACCCGAAGATGGCCTTGAGGATGGGTGTCGTCGTTGGCATGTCGACCAGCTCGACCCATTCGTCGACGTGGAGCATGTGTCGAGATGCGGAGCCGCTGCCGAACGAGAATCGATGGGGCAGCCCGCCGGCACCGCCACCGGCCGCGCATGTGGGATCGGCCGCGAGCATCTCGTCGAGGGCGCGCTCTGTGGCTCGCCGCATGCGCGTCAGCTGCTCCGGGCTGAGCAGGTCACGGACGACCACGAAACCGTCTCGATGGAACAGCTCGGCGGCACGATCGATCTCGGACGGATCGACGATCTCGAGCCCCTTGATCCCGTTGAAGCGGTTGAGCCGTTCGCGAAGCCGAACGACATCGGGGTCGTCGTACGCACGAGTCCAGCCCGCACATGCGGGATCGCCGCCGATGAGGTTGTAATGCTCCGGCGTGGTCTCGATGTCTTCGGCCGGAGGTGTCTCCAGCCCGAGTGGATTGCTGTTCGTCGCCTGCGTGACGGCGCGGCTGGCGAAGCCGTTGGGCGGGACCGAAGAATGCCAACCGAGGTGGCTGGGTCGTGCTTGGGTGTCAGTCAATGCCGGTGTCCCATCGTCGTGGCGCACGCGATCGTCGCGCGGATCGAATCATGCCGATCCGGCGGACGATAATTGCTACGACATTGCGACGCCGCACCCGACGCCGCAACGCGTCTTCGCTTCGCCGGTGTCAGGAAGCCGGGCGCCGACGGCGAGCGAGCACCAATGCCGTGGCCCCGATCACCAGCGCTGCGCTACCGATCAGCGGTGTCGTACCGACATCGTTGCCCGTCCTCGGAAGAGTGACGTTCGTGACCACCGAGACCGTGGTCACCAGGGGGATGGTTGTCGTGGTTGGCGCGGCTGGCGCGGTTGCCGTCGATGGAACGCAACTGGCGGCGGTGAACACGTTGTTGTCAAGGGTGACCGCACCGTTGCGTGCAAGTGCTCGTCCGTGAACGACCGCGCCCGTCTGGACCGAGATCGATGTGAGCGCAAGGATGGTTCCGACGAACGATGACCCTGTTGCGATTGTCGCCGAGCTTCCTACTTGCCAGAAGATGTTGCACTCTGAGGCGCCGTTGATGAGCAGGATGGTGCTGCCCGGGCCCGTGATCAACGTGGAGTCGGTCTCGAAGATGAACACGGCAGCAGAGTTGCCCTGTCCGTCGAGCACCAGTTGCCCCGACAGGCTCAGGGGAGCCATCGCGGTCGCCGCGTAGACCCCCGGGATGAGGGTCTGACCGACGAGGTCCGGATTGGTCTGGAGGAACTCGGGCACACGACCATCGGCGTTGTTGTAGGCAATGGTCAGATCACTCTGGGCCTGCGCCGACACCGCGTTCGCCAGGTCGATGGTACCAAGAACTGTTCCCTCGGGAGGTCCCGCGAATCCGACAGCTGCCGATCCGGGGCTTACTCCAAGGCTTTGACCAAGGACACTGGGGCCGGTGTTGGTCACTGTTGTCCCACCGAGCACCGAGTAGTTCGCGGCAGTCGCAAGTGGCACGGTCGGCACGATCCCCGCGTTTGCGGTCTGACCCATCATCAGCATCGCAGCGACGCTCGCGACAGCGACCGGCACGGCCAGTCGGCGCACGAGGCGACCGCCAGGCATAGATGTCGTGCTCTGTGGGCGGATGGCTCGTGTCATGTCGGCTCCTGCAATCTTCGTTCCCTCGGTGGTCCGGCGGCCGTGCCACATGTGGATTAGGCCCGTGACCATGCGCCTGCTTGCGCAGGGTTGACCGTCTACGAGGAACAAGGAGTTTCCAGACTTGCTCTGACCTGTTCTACCCGCCGAGCGCCAGTCGTATACATGATTCGACTCGGCGCTCTGACCTGGTACGGACCGGGTTTCGTTGGGCGGTGTGACGGTTGTCACGCGGTGATTCGAAACATTCTGTTGTCGCCAGACGTTCATATTCGTAACATATTCGTCATATACGTCATGTATTCGTAATCGAAGGCGCGAACGCGCATCCCCAGAACCGATGACGTAAGCGTTCGCGTCGCTGGACGCAGACGTGAACAACAAGAGTCAGGAGACAGATATTCATGCCCGACGTTCTAGAACACGAATCCCGTGCCGCTATCAGGGGCGCAATCTCGTCAGATCAGGTGTCGAAGCAGGCGCCGCTTCCGTCCTACGCGCCGTCGCACCATCCCAGCCACCACACAGGTGTGGTGGTGTTGTTGCCGCTCCGGCTGTTTCTCGCTGCCGGGTGGTTGCGCGCCGGCGCTGAAAAAGTGATCGACCCGAAATGGTGGACGGGCGCAAAGCTGCGCTCGTTCGTCGGCGCCCAGCACGACGCGGCTCTGCCGTTCTTCCGTCCCGTCATGGACGGCCTCATCGCGCCGCACGCGCAGTTCGTCGCCATTGTCGTGGTGGTCACTCAGCTCCTGTGCGGACTGGCCATTGCGATCGGAAAGCCGCTGCGACCGGCGTTGCGTTGGGTCTTCTTCATGAACCTGGTGTTCATCATGACCGGAAAGGTGAATCCCTCTGCGTTCTACTTGGTGATGGAGATCGTTCTCCTGTTCGCCATCGCCGATGGAGTCATCAGCGTCCGTCCGAGTGCTCCGTCGTGGCGAACCGTCGCGGCGGCCGGTGCGTCTGCAGGTCTTGCAGTTGCTGTTGTGCCGTACATCCGCACCATCGAGCCGAGCAAGGTCATCGACGACCCCGCGATGATGCTCACGTTCACCGGCTTCATCGTCACCGTCACTCTGCTGCTGCGGTTGTCTGCACACCGACCGCCGCAGGCCCTCTACCTTCGGCGAGTGTGGACGACATGGTATGCGGGGTGGATGCACGCGAAGCCGACGAAGCTCGTCCGTCACGAGTACGAGCGGCGATACGCACCGCGTGATAGAGCTTTCGTATCGCCGCCAACGGGGACCGTGGTTTCCTCGTTGCCGCCGTTGCCGCTTCGCAGTTCGCCGCGCAGGATCCAGGATTCTTGAGTGTCCAGCGCGTCGTAGTTGTTGCGGGACTGACAGGATGAAGACGTCGAGCC
>JANMRB010000100.1:0-18743 GCA_031370825.1 Ilumatobacteraceae bacterium | reverse complement strand
TGCCGTTGCGCGAATTCGCGCAACTCGCCCTCAGGTTGCGGTGCTCGACGTGCAGCTTCCCGATGGGAGTGGCGTGGAGGTCTGCCGCGATGTGCGCAGCATCGATCCTGACCTGGCATGTTTGATGCTGACATCATTTTCGGACGAAGAGGCCCTGTTCCAATCGGTCCTCGCAGGTGCCTCTGGCTACGTGTTGAAGCAGATTCGGGGCAACGAGCTCGTCTCCGCCGTCCATCGGGTTGCACGAGGCGAAACGCTGATAGCACCCGAGGTGACGGGCCAGCTGCTCGACCGCCTGCGCAACCGGAGCCACGATCAAGACCCACGTCTGGGCTCGCTGACCGAGCTCGAGCGAACCATTCTCGACCTCGTCGCCGAAGGTCTGACCAACCGCCAAATTGCCGCGAAGGTCAACCGGGCGGAGAAGACCGTGAAGAACTACATGTCGTCCATTTTGATGAAGCTCGGGATGACACGACGGACCGAAGCGGCAGTGTTCGCCGTTCGCGCTCAAGCCGACCAATGATCAGGGCTCGCTCACAGCGGGACAACCCAGCGAACCTGGGTTCCCCGAGGCTCGCCGGGTAAGAACAGCGCCTCACCGCCCAATCGTGAGGCCCGCTCGCGGATGTTGCGCAAGCCGAGTCCGCCGGATTCACCGCTCGATGTCGACATCCCGACACCGTCGTCACGGACGACGAGGGTGACGGCGGACGATCTGACATCAAGCGAGACTTCCGTTCTCGTCGCGTGAGCGTGTTTCGCTACGTTCGTCATCGATTCGCCCAGCACGGCCAGCAGCTCGGAGCCGAGATCGTTGGGGATGTTGGCGAGAATGCCACCGAGCCTCAACGTCGGACGGTGTCCCAGCATGCGCGCAGCCTCATTGATGCTGGCTCGCAACGCTGCCTCCAATCCGCTGTCGAGTCGAGACGGTCGGTGGAGGGTGAAGATGACGCCGCGTATCTCGCGAATGGCCTCGTCGATCTCGTCGACGACGGTCGTCAGCCGATCGGTGTTGTCGGCCCGACCCACCGATGCCTGAAGGTAGAGGCCTGCGGCGAAAAGTCGTTGGATCACGCTGTCGTGCAATTCGCGGGCGATCCTGTCGCGGTCGTCGAGCACCTCGAGGCGAGTATTGACGTCGTCGAGTTGCGCGGCGGTCTCGAGCCGGTCGGTGACATCGCGAACGGTCGCCACGGTCGCCGCGATCGGCCCGTCGAGAGGACTGAGCGCGATCTCGACTGGAACCACGCGGCCCGACCGGTGCAACGCGTCCAACAACAAACCGGTCCCGAGCGGCCGACTCTTGGGATCGCCGGTGTACCCGTTTCGGTGCGATCGATGCAGCTCTCGCACCCGATCAGGAACGAGCATCTCGATGGGTCGACCGTTCAACTCGTTCGGCGTCCACCCGACGATCTCGAGGCAATGGTGGTTGGCGTAGAGGATCCGGCCATTGGCGTCGACGACCACGACCATCTCGGGAATGCTCTCGAAGAGCGCCCAGGGCTTGGCAGGCGTGTCCGGCACGTCAGGAACCGATCTGCATCTTCATCCACGGCGCCGAGTTGTGGAAGTTGGCGACGGCGCTTCCGGGCGGGCAAATGGCGTCGCAGGCGGCGGACATCTCAGCGGTGATGGACATCTCCAGTACGGGAAGCAGGTTCTCGAGCTGCTCGACAGTCCGTGGCCCGATGAGCGGAGCGACCACGGCGGGCTGGTGCATCAACCACGCGATCGCCAGCCGGGCGGGATCAATTCCCGCGTCACGCGCCAGCACCACGAACTTGTTACCGGCCTCGACCGCCTGCTGGCTGACGCGTTCCGCGTAGATCCCGCCGCGCAGCGACGCTCGCGACCCCTCCGGTCGGATGTTGTCGTCGGCGTAGCGACCGGCGAGCACGCCCATCGCCAAGGGCGACCACGGCAACAAGCCGAGGCCGTACTGCAACGCCATCGGAACCAGCTCGTTCTCGACGCGTCGGTCGAGCAGGTTGTACGGCGGCTGCTCGGTTACGAACGAAGCGAGCCCTTTCAGCTCGGCAACCAGCAAGCCTTCGAGCACCTTCCATGCCGGTGCCGTTGAACTGCCGATGTAGCAAACCTTGCCTTGGCGAACCAGATCTGTGAGTGCACCCAAGGTCTCGTCGATCGGAACGTCGAAGTCGGGTCGGTGCAATTGGTAGAGATCGATCCGATCCGTTTGCAGCCGGCGAAGCGACTGCTCGCAGGCGTGCATGATGTGCACACGCGAGTTGCCGCGATCGTTCGGCCCCGGCCCGGTGGGATAGTGCACCTTTGTCGCGATCACGACCTCGTCGCGTCGTCCACTCTCGGCAAGGACCCGGCCGATCACACGCTCGGACTCGCCGGATTGGTAGCTGTTCGATGTGTCGATCAGGTTGATCCCGCCGTCGAGCGCGCGGATGATCATCCGGCTCGATTCATCCTCCGGAGTCGGGTTGAGGATGTTGTCGGTGCCGAGCGCAAGCGGCGCGACCAGAGCGCCGGCGCGACCGAGCCGTCGGAGCTCCACGGTCACCTCGCTCCGTATCCGGCGTCGACGCTGACCATCGCGCCTGTCATGTAGCTGGCGCTGTCCGAGGCCAGGAAACAGACCACACGGGCGATCTCATCGGGGTCGGCGAGGCGCCCCATCGGCACGGTCGCGGCAATGTGCGCCAGCAGCTCATCGGTGACTGCCTCGGCGCGCTCCGACTGCAGCATCGGGGTGTTCACTTCGCCGGGGCATACCGCATTGACTCGGATCCCATCACCGGCGTGATCCATCGCCAGTGCCCGAGTCAGGTTGTGCACTGCACCTTTCGACGCGCAATATGCTGCGACGCCGGCCGAGCCGAGGTCACCCCAGATCGACCCGAAGTTGACGATCGCCCCCGTGCCACGTGCCCTCATCACCCGCAGCGCCGCCCGGCACATGAAAAACGTGCCGCTGACGTTGACTCCCATGATTCGTGCCCACTGCTCGTCGGTCGTGTTCTCGCCACTTGCCCGCACGATCACGCCGGCGGCGTTGACGAGCACATCGAGCCGGCCGAACTTCTCGACGGTCGCGGTAACGACGCCATCGCAGAACGACGAGTCGGCGACATCGCCAACCAAGGCCGTTCCACCAATCTGCTCGGCCACTGCCCAGGCGAGATCGGTGTTGCGGTCGACGATCACAACTTGGGCTCCGTCGGTCGCCAAACGACGGACAGTGGCGGCTCCCATGCCAGAGGCGCCCCCTGTCACGATGGCAACACGCTCAGCGAAGTCCATAGACACAATCTTGACTCATGACGGATGGGGCCGCGCCGATATCTGATTCATGTGGTCGAGGTTAGGCGGATCGATTCTGGCGTTGTCCTGCGCCGCCGCGCTCGCTCTCGTCGGCTCCGGGCCGACCGCACTAGCGGTTCGCGGACCGAACGTGGTCATCAGCGAGCTGATGATCAACCCTCAGCGCCTTTACGATTCGCGCGGAGAATGGATCGAGCTGTTCAACGCTGGTGACCAGGCAACCAACCTTGCCGGCTGGACACTCAGCGACAACGCTCGAGACCAGTTGGTGCTGCCTTCGATGGACATCGCACCCGGCCAGTACCTGGTGTTGTCACGCCTCGGCGACTCATTCGCCAACGGAGGCGTATCGCCTCGCTTCGTCTACGGCAACGCGATCGTCCTCAACGAGGTCGACGATCGGCTGATACTGCGCGACGCGAATTCGACCGAGCGTGATCGCGTCGACTGGAGCTCGGGGTTTACTGTGCCCGAAGGCGCCTCGCTGTCGCTCGCCGACCCGACATCGGACAACAGCGGGGGCAAGAACTGGTGCGCTGCCGTGTCGGTGATGCGGCGCGGCGACCTTGGCAGTCCCGGCGCGACGAACCGCTGCGAGCCCTCGACAGGGCCGTTGGTGATCACCGAGATCATGCAGAACCCCGGACTGACCGCTGACGAGCGTGGCGAGTACTTCGAGGTGTACAACCCCGGTGACCAGCCGGTCGACATGACTGGCTACACCGTCAAAGACGACGACTTCGACAGCTTCACCATCGCGACCGCAGTCGTCGTGCCGGCGAAGGGCTACTCCGTCTTCGCCTCCAAGCTCACCGCCAACGGTCAGCTGAAGCCCGACTACGTCTACGGCAGCGGCATGGTCCTTCAGAACGACACCGACGAACTGGTGATTGCCGACCGTGATCTCGTGCAGATCGATCGGGTTCGGTGGGACAACGGAAAGACCTTTCCCGACCCGGATGGGGCATCGATGTCGCTTCGCGATTCGAGCCTCGACAACAGCGTCGGCGTCAACTGGTGCGCGTCGACCAACTCTTGGTCTGCAGGTGACAGCGGCACCCCCGGCTCGGCCTCGTGGTGCCTGGATGCGGATCAGCAGCCCATCGTGATCACGGAGGTCATGTTCGACCCCCAAGTGCCGGCCAGTGAGCGCAAGGCTGAGTGGTTCGAGGTTGCCAACCTCGGCAACGCACCGGTCGACATGGCCGGGTGGACGATCACTGGTGGCGACTTCAAGACACAGACGATCTGGTCTCTGGTTGTCGCTCCCGGAGCGCACGCCGTGCTCGCCGCGAACGGTGATCGTGCCACCAACGGCGATGTGGCAGCCGACTACGTGTACGGCACCGGAGTTCCGCTGTACAACAGCAAGGGTCGCGTCGTCCTCAAGTCGCGAACGGGCTCCGTCATCGATCGGGTCGAATGGAGCGCGGCCGCAGGGTTCCCGTTGCCCACTGGCCGATCGATCAGCCTCGGCGTGCTGTCATCCGACAACGCACTGGGCGCCAACTGGTGCGAATCGAACAGCCCGTTCGGTGCCGGCGACTTCGGTTCGCCGGGCGCAGACAACTCGTGCGAGAAGCCATTGCCGCCTCCCTCCGTCGTGATCAGCGAAGTGATGCGCAACCCGGCAGCGGTCGGCGACATCAGCGGCGAGTGGTTCGAGCTGCACAACACCACATCAGCGCCGGTGAGCCTGTCCGGGTGGACATTGACGGACGGGGCATCGGATCGCCACGTGATCACGGGTTCGCTCGTCGTGCCCGCCGACGGGTACCTGGTGCTCGGCCGCAGCACCGACCGGGACCGAAACGGCGGAGCTCCGGTTGCATACTCCTACGGCAGCGGCTTCGTGCTCAGCAACGCCACCGACGCCATCATCGTCAGTGATCAGCACGGCCAGCGCGTCGACGAGGTCCGCTGGCAGGCAAACGTGGAGCCGCGTCCCAACGGCGCATCAATCGCCTTGGTGAACGGCGCCTGGTGCGTGAGCCGACCGCAATTCGGGCGAGGTGATCGCGGCACCCCGGGCACCACGAACGACTGCACCCAGCATCCACATCTCGGCGTGGTGATCAACGAAGTTCACATCGATCCAAAGGCGATCAGCGACACCGTCGGCGAATGGATCGAGCTGTACAACGCCGGCGCGGAAGCCGTCGATCTCAACGGCTGGGTGCTCCGCGACGACGACTACGACGCTCTCACGATCACCTCCACCAAGCCGTTGACGCTGGAGCCTGGCAAGACCTTCGTGCTCGGGCGCGACACGGTCGTGCTCAACGGCGGCGCACCCGTCGACTACGCCTACGGATCGGCCTTCCCGCTGGTGGAGAACGCCGACGAGATCAACCTCTACGACGCGGCTCTGATCCCGGTCGATCGAGTCGCTTGGACTCCGACGGCCCAGCTGCCACATGCAGTCGGGGCGTCCGCAGCGCTTCGCACACCGACCTCCGACAATTCGGTGGCGTCCAACTGGTGCACATCGGTGGCGAACTACGGCTCACTCGGCGAGCACGGAACTCCGGGTGCGGCAAACACCTGCGAGCTCACGGCGCCCACCACGACGACCGAGGCACCGACGACGACCGCTCCCGCCACCACTGCAGTTTCGGGCCCGACGATCCTCTCGCTCTCCGACCCTTCCTGCGGCAGCGGAATGCAAATGTCCGGCAGCCACGTCACGATCACCGGGGATGTCCGAGGCAATGGCGATGTCAACTTCTCCGGAGGTTCCGCTTCCATCTCCGGCACGATCTCCTACGGCGGCTCGAGCAACATTGGCCGCGGGGTTTCGAGCGCCGGCATCGTGCACAGCGCTGCTGAGGTGGCGAGCGACCTCCCCTGGGCGATCACCGACTTCGCCCCTGGCGGTCGCTACTCCTCACTCGAGGGCTACGTGTTCCACCCGGACGACCTCGTGCTCAGCAAAGCGAACCTCGCACCCGGCGTGCACTTCGTCGCCGGCGACGTGACGATCCCTGGCTCATCGCCGGTGCTGACCGGTGTCACCATCGTCGCCACCGGCCAGATCACCATCAGCGGCAACACAACCATGACCCCAGCCGCAGCAGAACTGCCGACACTGCTAGCAGGTGGCGGATCCTGCTGGCTCAATGCGATTCACCTCTCCGGAAGCCACGTCGCTTGGACCGGCGTCATCGCCGCCCCGGGGGGCGCAATTCAGATCAGCAGCGCAGACGTGAGCGGTGGCCGCGTCGTCGGCAGCAACGTGCAGATGTCCGGAGCCAACATCACCCTCGGCTGAAGCCCCGTTACAAAGTCGTTAGGGACCGAACTAGCATGACCGCGATGACATCGCCGCTCGTCGACCTCGGCCCCGCCGACGCCGACATCACGGACCCCGACACCTACGTGCGTGGCGTTCCACACGCGACTTTTCAACGGCTTCGCGACACCGAACCGGTGAGCTGGTGGCCAGAGCACGACGGAGGCAAGGGGTTCTGGGCCATCACTCGATACGACGATCTCCTTCACGTCAGCCGCAACGTCGACACGTTTTCCAGTGCTCAGGGGATCACGCTGGAGGAAATGGATCTCGACGATTTCGAGGCCCGCCGCAACATGCTGGAGTACGACCCACCGCAGCACACCCGTTACCGCCGACTGGTTTCGAAACCGTTCAGCAGACGCGAGGTGTACGCCTACGAAAACGGCATCCGTCTCCTGGCCCGCGCCGTTGTCGAAGAGGCCCTGGGATCCGGGGGCCAACTTGACTTCGTCGAACGCGTTGCCAAGCAGCTGCCCATGCGCATGTTGGGCACGCTGTTGGGCGTGCCTGAGCAAGACGGGGATTGGCTGGTCGAACGCGGCGACGCCTTGCTGGGAAACTTCGATCCCGAGTTCACCGAGTACCCGTTGGGCCTGACCGACACCGAGGAGTTCAAGTCGATCCCCTTCCGCTCCCCGGCAGCTCTCGAGCTGTACCGATATGCCGAGCGGCAAGCAGAGCAACGACTGAACCATCCGACCGACGATGTGATCAGCGACATCCTTGCTCCCACGATCGATGGCGACCGGTTGACGGAACGTGAGTTCAAGAACTTCTTCGTTCTCCTCGTCAGCGCCGGCAACGACACCACGAGATACACCATGGCCTCGGGCATGCAAGCCTTGATCGAGCGCCCCGACCAGCTTGGCGAGCTGCGCAGCTCGGTGATGGCCGGCGAAACCGCTCTGATGGAGTCAGCCGTCGAAGAGATCCTTCGCTGGGGAACCGTCACCATGCACTTCCGCCGCACAGCGACGGTCGACACGTCCTTGCACGATCAACAGATCAAGCGCGGCGACAAAGTGGTGATCTGGTTCAACTCGGCCGACTACGACGATCGACAGTTCCCTGACCCGTACACGTTCGACATCCATCGCACCCCGAACGATCACGTGGCTTTTGGCCGGATGAGCCCGCACCTGTGTCTCGGTGCTCAACTTGCACGGATGGAACTGAAGGTTCTGTTCGAAGAACTGCTGCCGAGGATCAGCGATGCCCGTTCGAACGGGCCTATCGAGCGACTTCGCTCCAACTTCATCAGTGGCATAAAGCGAATGCCCATCTCGTTGAGCACGGCATGAGTCGTCGACCGCTGATCGGGCTTTCCGGCCGCCGCTGGCCCGTCGAGCGGGTACCTCATCTGCCGCAGGGTGCGTTGCACGGCGAAGAGGTCGACCTGCACCTCAGCGAATACCCGAAGGGGATCGCCGCGGTCGGCGGATTGCCGGTGCAACTGACCCGCGATGCCGATCCCATCGACATGGTCGATCGCCTCGACGGTCTCGTGATGACAGGCGGGGCCGATCCCGATCCCTCGCTGTACGGCGAGGATCCGCATCCCGAGCTCGGTGAAGTCGAGCCCGGCCGCGACGAATGGGAGCTCGGCCTGATCCGCGCCGCTCTCGATCGACGACTCCCGATGCTCTGCGTGTGTCGTGGCGCCCAACTGCTCAACATCGCTCTCGGCGGCACGCTGGTGCAGCACCTCGACGAGTCGGATACGCATGCACTGTGGACGACGTCGCGGACCGACCGGTGCCACGTCGTGCAAGTGGCCGCCGGCAGCCGGCTGTCATCGCTGTACGGCGACAGCGTGGCGACGAACAGCCTTCATCACCAAGCCGTCGGCCGGCCGGGGCGAGGCGTGGTTGTGACCGGAACCGCAGAGGATGGCGTGATCGAGGGATACGAGCTCGACGGCCGCCCAGAGGTGCTGGCGGTGCAGTGGCATCCGGAGATGCTCGCCGAACAGCCCGATCCAGCCTTCGCATGGCTGGTCGAGCAAGCCCGCACCTTCGCCTCCAACCCGTAAACGAGTGTCTGCCGCGCCCCCGGGGTGACCGGAAACACTCGTACGGCCGGAAACACTCGGTCGGGCTTACAGGTCGATGGCTTCGATGGTCCGCAGGATCGTGCGCAGAAATCGGGCCAGGTCGTGCTGCTCTGACTCCGTGAGAGCTTGGGTGACCAGCGATTCGTGACGGTTGAAAGCCGGCATCACATCGCCGACCACAGTTCGACCGCGCGGCGTCAACGACACCAGGATCCGTCGTCCATCGACGCGATCGCCCTTGCGTCGCAGCAGCCCCCGTCCCTCGAGCGTCTTCATCACGCCGGTCAGGGTGGCCGCGGTGACCCCTGCCTCTGCCGCCAGGGATCGAGCGTCCATGTCGCCCCACACTCGCAGCACGAAGAGCGTGGTGAACGCGCTCCACGACAACTCATGTTGGGCGAGCACGCCGTTCTCCATGTGGTTGCGAACCGCAGTAGCCGCCCGGAAGATGTTGGACACAGCGGCCAGCGAGTGGAGGTCCAGATCCAGATCACTGAACGCAGCACCGACATCTCGCTCGGCCCGCACGAGATCGCGGTCGTCGTCGCTGGCGAACAGCAGCGGCATCAACTGGCCTTCATCAACGCCAGTTCATCGGCGATCACAGTGCGAACGCGATCACGAAGCTTGGGCACATCGTCCAGCGTCATGCCTTTGGTCTCGATCGGTTCCAGCACTCGCACCTCGGCATCGGTGACGCCGAAGCGCCAGTCGCCCTTCTGCAGCGCCGGAAAGGTTCCGTCGAGAGCAAGAGGAATGATCGGCGTGCCGGTCTCGATCGCCAGCCGAAATGCACCGTCCTTGAACTTCCGCAACTCGCCGTCGGAGCTCCGAGTGCCCTCGGGAAAGATCATCACGCTTACCCGCTTCGACAGACGGTCCTTGCATGAATCCATCGCGGCAACGATCGACTCGCGCTTGCCTCGGATCAGCTTGATGTCGCCGGCCATGCTCATCAGCCAACCGACGAGTGGATACTTGAAGAAGTCTTCCTTCGACAGCCACTTCATCTCCCACGGCAGATGAGAGATCAGCAAGATGTCGACAAAGCTCTGATGGTTGGCGACGACGATGTACGGGCGACGCGGGTCGCGGATCTTGACGCCCGACGTGCGGAACCTCCACAGCGGATTGAGCCACTGATGCACGACCGTGAGTTTGCGAAACAGATACCCGGCGGCATACCGGCCCTTGTCGAACGGAGCGGTGATCACGCGCACGACGGCGACGAGAGGCACCCAGACGATGATGACAACGCCGAGCACGAGCCATGCCCACACCGACAGAACCGTTCGCACGATCGAGTTGTTGAGCACTCGTTGGCGGAAGGTGCGAGCGGCCATGCAGACATCGTGGCATGGATCCGCGGGGGCGTGCACATAGCCTCTCGACGTGCGACGACCATGGTTGCTCGGCCTGCTTGCACTGGTTGCGTGCGGCCACACCGCGGCGGCGCTGCCCCCGGCTGTGCAGGCAGTGATGGACATCGGCAAGCAATCACAGTGGATGACGAACGGCGACGACCCGTGGGACGTCTTCGTCTGCCATGTTCCGGCCGATTCGCAGTCACGCTTCTACGCGGGCCTTCCGTCGCGATTGCCGCTCACACCGGAAGCGCTCTCCGACGTTCTCAACAAGAAGGTCAGCGCGTATTTCGACACGTTGTCGCACGGCGCCTACAGACCGATCTTTCGAGCGGCGGGCGAGGTGACCATCGCCGCGACGGATGAACCACAGGCGTGTGTCGACAGTTCACTGTCAGCCGATCGCGGCACCGCACATGGGGTGATCGCGATTGCCGACGCCGAGCACAACTTCGGCGAGCCCGGTGGTTTCGCCAACCCCGGCAGCGCATGTGCCAGTCCTGCGTGCCCTGCATCAACGACGCGGCGATCCGCGTACGTCGGCGCGGCAGACTTCAGCCCGCAGTGGGAAGACAACCCGCCGATGGACCTTGTCGAACACGAGATCGGCCACGCCCTCGACTGGCCCCACAGCGGACTCGATGTTTCGCAGAACGATCCCGAACAGAGCGCGCTCGATGTGATGAGCAACAGCGCCGCACCGCGCGACGTCCAACCTGGTCGCCGCGACGCGCCCGACACGTTGGCCATCAACCGCCTGAGTGCGGGTTGGTTGCCGATGTCGGCGGTCACTGTGGTCGCCGCGCCGGGCGGCACGGTCGAGCTCGCGCCGTCGACCGGGCAGACCGGCACACGGTTGGCCGTCATCGCGCTCGACGGGCATCAATTCATCACCGTCGAGCTCCTGACGGCCGACGGGTTCGACGACCACCTTCCGGCCAGCGGTGTAGCCGTGCACCTCATCGACGGCGCCGGCACGTCTCGCACCCAGACTCCCTTGGTAGGGCTGGCGCCGCATACCGATTTGCTGACTCCCGGTGAGACGCTGACGAGCAATGGCTGGAGCGTGTCCGTGGCCGCCAGCTGGAGGGTGACGATTAAACCTGCTGGCACTGTGCCTACTGTGAGCGGTTGATGGCGACCGACGTGGATGAGCTACTGGCTGCGGCCAAGGCGGTGCAGGCCAATGCCTACGCACCGTATTCACGATTTCGGGTCGGCGCCGCGCTCCGCACCGCAAGCGGAAGGGTGTTCTCCGGCTGCAACGTCGAAAACGCTGCATACCCCCAGGGCTCCTGCGCCGAAGCCGGTGCGATCGCGGCCATGGTGGCAGCCGGGGAGCGCGACATCATCGCCGTTCTCACAGTGTGCGACGGCGAAGACATCGGAACATGCTGCGGCGGATGCCGGCAGCGTTTACGCGAGTTCGCCCCCGGGAACACACCTGTCTATGCCGCAGGATCTGAGGGAGTACGAGCGACCTTCACGTTGGACGATCTGCTGCCACATTCGTTCGGTCCACAGAATCTGATCGAGTTTCAACAATGAAAATGGAGAGATCATGACCAAGAACAAAATGCGCCTCGTCCTCGGAAGTGCCTGCCTGTTGACCTTCGTCGTTCCCGCGTGTAGCAGCGACAGCAAGACCAGCAGCACGGGTGCGCCCGCGGCGACCGGCGCCGGCGACACGACAGCTGCGGCCGGTGACACGACAGCTGCGGCGGCCGGCGGCGGCATGACGATCGCGGGCTTCAACTTCGGCACGACCTCCGCCACTGCCGGCCAGGAGTTGACCATCACCAACAACGACAGCGCAGGACACACCGTCACCGACGACGCCGGCTCATTCGACGTCAGCGTGCCCGGCAGCGGCACAGCGACGCTGACGATCCCAGCAGCGGGTACCTACAAGATCCACTGCAAGATTCACAGCGCGATGCACGGCACCATCACCGTCGCCTGAGCCGCCTACGCTCACGGCGTGTCGTCAGCGCGCCTTCCATACCTCACCGCCAAGCTGCAGGGTTTTGGGACCACGATCTTTGCCGAGATGAGCTCGCTTGCCGTTTCCACGGGAAGCGTCAACCTCGGCCAGGGGTTCCCCGATACCGCGGGGCCCCGCGAGGTACTCGACGCAGCTATTGAGGCCATCAACGCCGACATCAATCAGTATCCCCCCGGACCGGGGATGCCAGTGTTGCGCGAGGCGATCGCCGCCCATCAGCAGCGGTTCTACGACTTGCGGTACGACCCCGATTCGGAGGTACTGGTCACCACAGGCGCAACCGAGGCGCTGGCCGGCGCGCTCATGGGTCTGCTCGACACCGGCGACGAGGTGGTGCTGTTCGAGCCGATGTACGACAGCTACCAGGCATGCATCTCCCTGGCGGGTGCCGTTGCCAAACCAGTCACGTTGCGCCCGCCGAACTACCTCTTCGATCCCGATGAGCTCCGCGCTGCCATCACACCGAAGACGAAGTTGCTGCTCATCAACTCGCCGCACAACCCGACGGGGCACGTGCTCGATGCCAATGAACTCCGGCTTATCGCCGACCTGGCAATCGAGCACGACCTGCTGGTGATCACCGACGAGGTCTACGAGCATCTCGTGTTCGATGACGCGACTCACATCCCGCTGGCAACCCTGCCGGGGATGCGCGAGCGCACGCTGGTGATCTCGAGCGGGGGCAAGACGTTCAACACGACGGGATGGAAGATCGGTTGGATCTGCGCGCCACCCGCACTCCTCGCCGCGGCGCGCACCGCCAAGCAGTTCCTGACGTATGTGAGCGGCGCTCCGTTCCAGCCGGCGATAGCAGTTGGTCTCGGCCTCCCCGATTCGTTCTTCACCGACTTTGCCGCGGACATGCAGTCCAAGCGTGATCGGCTGCTGCCGGGCCTGCACGCGGCCGGGTTCACGGTGTACCCGACGCATGGCACCTACTTCGTCACGGTCGACATTCGGCCCGTGCAACCCGACGGCGATGGTATGGCCTTCTGCCGCGCCCTACCCGGACGGTGCGGAGTGGTGGCGATTCCCAACGAGGTGTTCTACGCCAACCGGCATGAGGGTCGGCACCTCGTCAGGTTCGCGTTTTGCAAGCGGCCCGAGGTCCTCGACGAGGCCGCCGAGCGACTGGCCAAACTAGCCACCGGATAGTCTGCGCACATGCGCGTCGCCGCGATACAACACGACATCGTCTGGTGTGATCGGCAAGCCAACTTCGCTCACCTCACACCCTTGATCTCCGGCGCGGCAGCCGCCGGAGCACGCCTGATCCTGCTCACCGAGACGTTCTCGACCGGGTTCGCAACAGATCGCGACGACCTCGGCGAACCGCAGGGTGGTCCATCCTCGCAGTTCCTCGTCGAGCAGGCTCGCTTGCACGGAGCATGGGTGGGTGGGTCGTGCCCCGAGATCACGGCGGATGCGCCGAGCGACGACCAACGACCGCACAACACGTTCGTCCTTGCGGCGCCGGACGGCACCGAGCACCGTTACCGCAAGATCCATCCCTTCACGTACGGCGGCGAGACGAAGCACTTCCGTGCGGGCGATCAGTTCGTCACTGTCGATGTCGAGGGCCTGCGGGTCACGCTGTTCGTGTGCTACGACCTGCGATTCGCGGACGAGTTCTGGCAACTCGCAGACAGCACCGATGTGTACCTCGTTCCGGCGAACTGGCCCGAGGCGCGGCGATTGCCGTGGGCAACGCTGCTTCAGGCCCGGGCGATCGAGAACCAGGCCTACGTGATCGGGTGCAACCGTGTCGGCAGCGGAAACGGGATCCCATACAGCGGAGACTCGAGGATCATCGACCCACTGGGCGAGATATTGGCAAGTGCCGCGCAGACCGAGAGCATCTTGCTGGCCGACATCACGGCGGAGCGAGTCGCCGAGGTGCGCGACCGTTTCCGATTCCTACAGGACCGTCGCTAGACAAAGCGAGCAGTGGCCTCAACAACTGTCCCCGATTTGATGCTGGGTTGCTGGCGGCGGGCCTGGATCGAGTTCCGCGATGGCAGCCGCGATGACACGACCTCTGTTGTGTGGCTGCAGACCGAGTCCTTGATGGTCGACGTGCGAGTGGACAGTCGTCGCCGCGACCTCGCGGATCGCGGCGGCTTCGAAGAGTGCACGCTCGATGACCTCTACGCAATTGCGGCGAGCGATGCAAGCAGTGGCTTCACCACGTGTGGCCCGGTCGTCGTTGATGCCGACGGACTGCGTCAGGCAACCGCCAACTGGCACACGCGTGGCCACGGTGTGAACTTCCAACCGGTGTCGGCGTTTCCGGAACCGGGCGAGATGACCTGGAACGCAGATGCAACCGTCATGTGCGAACTCGCGCCAAGCGAGACCTACCGCGAGGAGTGGCGGCTGGTTCCCGGCAGCCGAGCATCGCTGACTGTTTCTCGTGTCGGCGATGACCTCGTCTATCGCGCCGGCGACATCGCTGTGCTGGTCCGCGATCGAACCATTCCGATTCCGCGCCAAGCCCGGCTGAGCGAGTTGCTCGACCAACACAAGGGTGATCGACCGATGATGGAGGCTCTGCTGGACTGTGAGTTCAGTGTTGCGGAGCGATCCGGAGATCAATGGCTCGTTACGCTCTCGACCCTGCCGTGGAAGGAAGGCAAACCGCTCGATGTCGATCTTCAGTGAACTGACGGAGCACGCACTTCTCCCGTTTGCACAGGCGCGCATGCTGCCTGCGGCCGCGTACACCTCGGATGAGGTGCTCGCACAAGAGCATCGTCGAATCTTCTCGCACGAATGGTCATGCATCGGCCGCACGGCGGACATCGCGCGATCCGGTGACTACATCACCGCCGAGATCCCCTCGGCCGACCCGTCATTCTTCGGCCAGAATCGATCGATCATCGCGCTGCGAGGCGACGATGGCTCGATCAACGCGTTCGACAACGCCTGCGTCCATCGGGGCTCGCCGCTGCTGCATGGATGTGGCAACGAGTCTCGTCTCACCTGCCCGTATCACGCGTGGGTCTACCGGCTGGATGGTCAGCTGATCGGTGCGCCATACATGAACCGCACGATCGACGCGACCGGGAGGGCGTTCGACCCGGCCGACCACCGTCTCACCTCTATCCGGCTCGAGGAGTGGGAAGGGTTTCTGTTCGTCACGCAAGATCCCGATGCGCCCGAGCTCGGTGGTCGACTGGCAGGGCTCACCGAAGTCGTCGGTCGATACCGGATGGCCGGTTACGTCCCCGTGCACAGTGCGCTCGAGGTGTGGGACACCAATTGGAAGCTCCTCTATGAGAACTTCATGGACGCATATCACGTGTTCAAGGTCCACAAGAACAGCTTCGCCAAGAACGGCGACAACAGTCTGAAGACCGCTATGCACGAGGGAACCGATCACTTCGCCTACCACCTGGTCGGTCACGACGCCGACGCCACGTCCGGCGTCGCTCATCCGTCCAACGCCACGCTGGACGGCGACTGGCGGCACACCATCGTGCTCGGCGCCGTGTTTCCCACACATCTCCTGCAATTGCAGCCCGATTGGCTGTGGTACCTGCAGCTCAGCCCGCTCGGAGTCGGAAAGGTGCGCATCCGTTGGGACGTTTCCGTTGCCCCCGAGGTGCTGGCAGATCAGTCGGATCCAGCTTCGTACGTAGCGGATCTGCTGCGGCTGCTGAACCTTGTCAACGCTGAGGACCGACCGATTGTCGAAGGCGTGTTCCAAGGCATACGGGGGCCAGGCGTGGTTCGCGGCCCGCTTTCGTACCTCGAGCGAAACGTGTACGACTTCGACAGGTACCTCGCCCGGGCGCTCACCGGGGCGGGACAATCATTCGCCGATCAGATGCGAAGGGAGCAGGAGTGACGACAGGATTCGACCACCATTACGTAGAGACTCACGATTGGGGCAAGGCCGTTGCGTTCTAGCAGCGACTCGGCTTCGCGGTGGAGTTCGAAACCGGCCATGGCTCAGGAATGCTGCGCCACCCGTGCGGTGGTCCGGCGGTTTTCATCGCCGAGCAGTCGATCGAAGATCCTCTCGCTACCGAGATGTACCTCGGTGCCGGGGCTGACTACGAGATACCCGCCGGCGTCGAGGTCGTCAGCCCATTCACCGAAACTCACTGGGGAACCAAGGTGATGGTGATCCAGGATCCCGACGGTCATCGCTATCGGATCCAGGCACCCGTCGAAGGCTGAACTCAGGCGCCGGCTGACACGACAGCGTTAGTCTCGCGTCGTGTCAATCGTTCGCACGGTCGCGGAGTTGGAAGCGTTGTACGACGCGCCGGTAGCGACCTCGGTCACCAAGGAGATCGACCACCTCACCGAACTGCACCGTGCGTACATCGAGGCATCTCCGTTCGTCATCGTCGCCACCTCCGGACCGGGCGGTGTCGACTGCTCGCCGCGTGGCGACCCTCCAGGGTTCGTTCGGGTCGTCGATGAGCGCACCTTGCTGATGCCCGACCGGCGCGGCAACAACCGCCTTGATTCTCTGCGCAACCTCATCGTCGATCCGCGGATCGGTCTGCTGTTCCTGGTGCCCGGCATCGGCGTGACGATGCGAGTCAACGGTACCGCCGAGATCACCACCGACCTGCAACTTCGCGAATCGTTCACGTTCGACGGCAAGTCGCCTACCACTGTCATCGTCGTCACCGCCGCATCGGTCTACACACAGTGTCCCAAGGCGTTGATTCGCTCGCACCTGTGGGACCCGTCCCTTCATCGGCAGCCGTCCGAGCTTCCGTCTGTCGGCGAAATCTTGGAAGCCATCACTTCTGGTGCATTCGACGGCAAGGCCCACGACGCCGCGTACCCGGAGCGGGTCCGCCAGACCATCTATTGATGAGGTGATCTGCAGCCCGCCGCGAATCGAATGTCGACGGCGAGGCGGGATTATGGTTACCGGTTCAACTCAGAGGGGGTTCCAGTGGGACGAACCGTGTTTGTAGGCGGTGGCATTGTCGGAATGTGTGCGGCGATGATGCTCGCCAACGACGGCCATCAGGTCACGGTCCTCGAACGTGACCCCACGCCTCCACCACCGCCCGACATCGCATGGGACGAGTGGGATCGTCGCGGTGTCAACCAGTTCAAGATGCTGCACCTCTTCCTCGCCAGGTTCCGCCATGTCGCCGACGCCGAACTTCCCGGGCTGACCGATGCCATGGTCGCGGCTGGGGCTCTGCGACTCAACCCCCTGGTCGGCATCCCCGACGAGGTCACGGGTGGCTGGCGTGACGACGACGAGCACTTCGAGACAATCACGGCGCGGCGCCCGGTTGCCGAATCGGTCATCGCGACCATGGCCGCGGCGACGTCCGGTGTCACGATTCGCCGGGGGGTCGGCGTTGCAGGCGTGCTGACCGGTCCCGGTTCCGACGGCATCGTGCACGTCACGGGGGTGCGCACGGAGGGTGGCGAGGATGTGCCTGCCGACCTCGTCGTTGACGCCGGAGGACGACGCTCATCGATGCCGTCGCGGCTGCGAGATGCCGGCTCTGCGGGCCCCGATGAGAAGATCGAGGACTGCGGGTTCGTGTACTACGGCCGCCACTTCCGCTCCGCCGACGGTTCGGTCCCACCCGCCTTCGGTGGGTTGCTGCAGCCGTACGGTTCGGTCTCGATCCTGACCCTTCCGGCCGACAACGGCATGTGGGGTGTCGGTGTAATCACCAGTTCGAAAGATGCCGCGCTACGCAGCTTGCTGGAGATCGAGTGCTGGGAGAAGGTCGTCAGTGCCTTCCCGATTGTTGCTCATTGGATCGACGCTGAGCCGATCACCGACGTGAAGCTGATGGCCAAGATCGAGGATCGTCAGCGCAACTACGTCGTCGACGGCAAGCCGGTGGCAACCGGCGTCGTGTCACTGGCCGATGCCTGGGCGTGCACCAACCCGTCGCTCGGACGCGGGATTTCGATCGGGATGGTGCACGCCGCCGCGCTTCGTTCTTTGGTGCGCGAGGTGCCGCTCGACGAGCCACGGGATCTGGCGATGCGGTGGGACGAGTTGACCGCGGAGACGGTCTTGCCGCACTTCGTCGACACGCTCGCGTTCGATCGGCACCGGCTTGCCGAGATCGAGGCTGTCATCGAGGGCCATCCGTACGAGACCGACGATCCCGGCTGGAACCTCGGCAATGCGTTGGCCAATTCCATCACGAAGGATCCGGATCTGCTCCGAGGCTTCATCGAGGTGGTCTCGCTGCTCGACACCGGTGCCAACGTGGTCTCACGCCCCGGCGTCGCCGAGCGGGCCATCGCACTCGCTGATCCGACACCGCTGCCCGGCCCAGGCCGAGCTGAGTTGCTCTCGCTCGTCGGGGCATGAGGAAGGAACCGACGTGAAGAACATCGCCCTCGGCGATCTGACGTTCGCCGTGCAGGATGAAGGCGATGGTCCGGCCGTCTTGCTGCTCCATGGCTTCCCTGACTCCCACGCGCTGTGGCGGCATCAGGTGCCCGCGTTGGTCGAAGCCGGATACCGCGTGATCGTGCCCGATCTGCGAGGTTTCGGCGACTCGTCGAAGCCCGCCGAGGTCCAGCGCTACGGCATCCTCGAGCTTGCCGGCGACGTGCTCGGCATGCTCGATTCCATAGGGGTGCAACGTGCCCACGTCGTTGGTCATGACTGGGGGGCGGCGTTGGCATGGGCCACCGCTGCGTTCGTGCCGGACCGCGTCGATCATCTGGTCGCGCTGTCGGTCGGCCATCCCTCGGCATTCCGTG
>JANMRB010000085.1:0-6516 GCA_031370825.1 Ilumatobacteraceae bacterium | reverse complement strand
TCGCCGTGGGTCGCCCCACGAGAAGTTGTCGAGCAGGGCGATCTTGTCGGGATCGGCGCCGACGGCGACGACGTTGCGGATGGCTTCGTCCACGACCGCGTGAGCCATGCGGAACGGGTCGACTTCTCCGAACCAAGGATTCACACCGATGCCGATCGCCAGGCCGTGAGTGTCGGCCGGGTCAGCGATCACGACGCCGTCGGCGTGGCCGTCTCGTCGGCGCCCGACCAGCGGACGAACCACGGTGCCGCCGAGGATCTCGTGGTCGTACCGACGGATCACGGACTCCTTGGAGGCGATGTTCGGATGGCTCAGCAACCGGAGCAACATCGCCGCGACGTCGTCGCACACCGGAGGCGCGGCGGTGCGGCGGTCGGGTGACGGCAGCACCGCCACCATCTCGCGCTGTGGCCGGCCGTCGTGCAGGAAACGGGTGTCGAGTTGCAGAACGGTCGTGACGCCGTGCCGAACGTGCAGGACGTTGTCTCCGGTGAAGGTGCCGAGCGATGTCGCCTCGATGCCGTGTCGATCGCAGAGGCGCCGTAGCTGCGCCCACGCGGCCGGGGCTACAGCAACGACCATGCGCTCTTGCGCTTCACTGAGCCACACCTCCCACGGCCGGAGTCCTGGGTACTTGAGCGGCGCAAGCGCCAGGTCGACGTCGGCGCCGATCCCTTCGGCCATCTCGCCGATCGCCGACGACAGCCCGCCGGCACCGCAGTCCGTGATGGCGGTGAACAGGCCGGTGGATTCGCGCAACACATCGATCAGCAACTTCTCGACGATCGGGTCGCCGATCTGCACGCTGGCACCCGCCACATCACCGGTGGTTGCATCCATCGTCCCGCTCGAAAACGTTGCACCACGCAACCCGTCACGGCCCGTGCGTCCGCCGAGCACGACCACCAGCTCGCCAGGGTGTGGCCCAGTCAACGGTGGGGCATCGTCGGCGATGCCGATGCATCCGCAGTACACGAGGGGGTTGGCGATGTAGCCAGGGTCATACAGCACCGCGCCGGCGACCGTCGGCAGCCCGATCTTGTTGCCGTAGTCGGCAACGCCTGCAACCACACCCGCCTCGATCAACCGGGGGTGCAGCACGCCGTCAGGAACGAGGGCTGCATCGAGATCGGTCGGCCCGAAGCACAAGATGTCGGTGACGGCGATGGCACGGTGAGCAGCACCCATCACATCGCGGATCACGCCTCCGACACCGGTGTTCGAACCACCGAACGGCTCGATAGCCGAAGGGTGGTTGTGCGTCTCGGCCTTGACGGCGATGGTCTTGCCTTCGGTGAACGAGACGATCCCGGCGTTGCCGACGAACGCGCTGCGCAGGAACGATGCGTTGATTGCAGTGGTGGCATCGCGTAGCTGCTGCAGGAGTGGAGCGATGGCTTGTCCATCGGCGTCGGTGATTCGGGCCCGGAAGGTCTTGTGGGCGCAGTGCTCGCTCCAGGTCTGGGCGAGCGTCTCGAGCTCGACGTCGGTGGGCGGCCGTCCGGCCGTGCCGAAGTGCTCGGCGATCGCATGCAGCTCGGCAATGTCCAGTGACAGCCCGCGCTGCTGGTTGAGGGCCAAGAGGGCGTCCTCATCGAGACCGTCGAGAGCGACGAGCTCGACTCCGACATCTGCGGTCGCTTCGGCGTCGACGAAGGTCGGCTCGATGAGTCCCACACACCATCGCTCGATCACTTCGTTGGCCAGCAACCGCTTCGCCAGGGTCGACAGGATCGAGTCATCGACATCGCCGTGCACCTCGTATCGTGTGCCGGTCGCCACGGCCGCGACCGGCGAACCGATCGTGTTGGCCGCCAACTCGACGGCCTGGGCGGCAGCGTCGGTCACCCCTGGCAGGAGAGCGGTCTCGATCGCCACGCTGTCGGGCGCTGCCCACTGGCCGGTCTGCAGCAGCGGATCCACGAGCAGGGCGTGAAGTTGGACCCGATCGCTTCCTCCGCTGACAAACACCAGGTCAGCGACATCGATCGACGTGATTTCGGTGAGGCCGAGGGCGTGGGCATCGGCCAGCAACGTTGCCGCGCGAGGGTCGGTGGCGGTTGATCGAATGGTCAACCTTTCAACTCCGCGCACGCACCTGAAGTTAGAGCAGCGACCAGGACAGGCAGTCCAAGGCAAACGAAAAGTAAGCTGCGCCGCCTGTGACCCGTCTCGTGCTTGTGCGCCATGGTGAATCGAAGACGACGGTGGCCAGGGTGATCGGTGGTCACCGAACCTGCAGCGGGCTGTCCGACCTTGGCCGCCAACAAGCCGAACGGCTACGGGATCGGTTTCTGGTCGGCAAGGAGATTGCCGCAGATGTCCTGATCAGCAGCCAGTATTCGCGGGCGCGCGAGACCGCCGAGATCATCGCTCCCGGGCTCGGAGGCCTCGAGGTCATCGAGGATCCCGGTTTCGGCGAGCACGACCCCGGGCCTGATTGCGACGGGATGGGCTTCGACGACTACATCGAGCGATACGGCGGTGGTTGGTGGGAAGGGGATCCGTTCGGCATCAGCTTTCCCGGAGGAGAGACGATCGCGGCCTTTCAGTTCCGGATCGGCCAGACGATTCGTCGCACGATCGATACGTACCGCGATACGACCGTTGTCGTTTCCTGCCACGGCGGAGTCATCGACGCTGCTCTTCGCCTGGCTTTGAAATCGCCGCCGACCGGCGCCTTCGAGATCCAAACCCTCAACACATCCATCACCGAACTGCTGCTCGTCAAGGACAACCACTGGCGACTGATCCGCTACAACGACGTAGGTCATCTCGTTGGCCTTCCGTCGCAGACCACCCCAGTGCCAAGCCAGTGAACTATTCGCGCGGGCTCCATGAGGTTGCCGACGGCTGCCATGCCTACCTGCAACCCGACGGCAGTTGGGGCTGGAGCAACGCCGGCCTGATCGTGGGTGACGGTGTTTCACTTCTGGTCGACACGCTGTTCGACCTGAATCTGACACGGCAGATGTTGGACTCGATGGCAAGGGTGACAACGACCTCACCGATCGCCCAGGTGGTCAACACCCACGCCAACGGCGACCATTGCTTCGGCAACATCCTGGTCGACGACGCGGAGATCATTTCCAGCTCTGCGACGGCACACGAGATGTCCGAAGTTCCTCCCGGCTTGCTGGCAGGTTTGAACAGCGCGCCGGGGGAGGTGGGCGACATGTTCCGCAGCTTCTTCGGCGCGTTCGACTTCGAGGGGATCGAACTGCGCCTGCCCGACCGAACCTTCGATGGGCGAATGGATCTCGACGTCGGTGGACGCCACGTTGAACTGATCGAGGTCGGCCCTGCCCATACATCGGGTGACACGTTGGCCTACGTGCCCGATGCTCGAACCGTCTACACCGGCGACATCTTGTTCATCGGCGGCACGCCGATCGTGTGGGCCGGTCCGCTCGGGAACTGGATCGCTGCCTGTGACCTGATGCTCGGCATGGACCTCGACATGGTCGTGGCCGGCCATGGACCGATCACGGACAAGACCGGCGTCGCGTTCGTCCGCGATTACCTGGCGTTCGTGGACGACGCGGCCGGCAGCCTGCAGGCGTCCGGTGTCGATGCTTGGGAGGCAACTCGTGAGATCGCGGCAGACATCAAGGCCCGCCCCGACTTCGGCACGCTGGGTGAATTCGGGCGGATAGCGGTCAACGTGGACACCGTCTACCGACACCTCGACCCCACATATTCGTCGCCGAACGTCGTCGAGCAGTTCCGGCGAATGGCAGTGCTCGAACGTGAGGGTCCGCAGTCAGCTCACTGATTCGTCGTCGGCAATGGGCACGTACGCCGATCGTCGCTTCTTGACAGCCTTCCCGGACCTGACCGCCAGCGACCGGCGTACGGCCAGCACCCAGCCGGCCAGCACACAAGCACTGAATATCAACCATTGGACCGTGTACGACAGGTGGGGGCCCTCGTCGAGTGTCGGTGCCACGATCGGCGCCAACGACGCGGCGTCGGGTGGCGACGATTCGAGTTGCTCGACGTACATCGGCACGACCGGCTCATCGAACTGCTTGGCCAGCACGTCGATGTCGATGCGACGGACCGCGGTCAGCACCCCAACGCTCTGGTCGGCAGGTTGGCCCGTGGCGCGATGTTCGCTGACGCGCAGACGACCGATGACCTCCACGGGTCCCGTTGGCACGTCGGGCGTTGAGTCCGCATTGGCGACGAACCCGCGGTTTATCAGCAGCAACGTGCCGTCGGCGAGTTGCAACGCGTCGACCACGTTGCGACCGGTATCGCCGTTCTGTGAGCGGTTGACCACCAGGAACTGGTGACCGGGAAGGTACGTGCCGGTAACGCGAACACGTCGCCACTCGACGGTCGGAAGCTTGGTCAGCGTGCCACGCACATCCTCGAACGCTGCGATGGGTTGGTTGGCGTTTGCGCGAACCTCGGCGTTGAACTGTCGCCGCGCGTCGAGACGACGGAGCTGCCAAAAGGCGAGGTTGATCATCGCCACGACGAGGATCACCACGAGGAGATGGAACGCGATCCATTTCGGCGAGATCAGGAACCGATACCGTGAACCCCCGCCGCGCGAGATCTCGGCGGGATCGGTGACCATCAGCGTCGCAGGCTACCTTCGCAGGCGATGACACCGGAGGGGCTGACCGATGCGTGGTTGAGCTCGGTGTTGAACTCCGATGTGTGCGTGCGCGAGTCGCACCGCATAGGCGACGGTCTCGTCGGCATGAACATCCGCCTTGAACTGGAATCGGACGGTTCGGTCCCGGCTTCGCTGATCGCCAAGATGCCGTCGCCGGACCCCACCAGCCGGGCAACCGGGATTGCCTTGCGCAACTACGAGCGCGAGGTGTGCTTCTATCTCGAGATCGCGCCGACGGTCGACATTCGCGTCGCCCGTTGTCATCACGCCGAATGGCACTCGGCCACCGGTGACTTCGTGCTGTTGATGGAGGATCTGGCTCCGGCGGTGCAGGGCAACCAGATCACCGGTTGCCTTCCAGATCAGGCACGCACTGCAGTTCTGGAGCTGGCCAAGCTGCACGGACCACGGTGGGGAGATGCGCGCCTGGACGGCCTCGAGTGGCTGAGCCGGCGCGGCACGACGGATGGGGAGCAACTGGGCATGTTGTGGTCGATGTTCCTGCCCGGCTTCATGAGCGTCTACGGCATCTACCTGTCCCCTGAGGCCACAGCGGTGATCGAACGATTTGGTCAGCGAATCGTCAGCTGGATCGGCCAGCGCGACCCGGCGAACACGGTCACGCACGGCGATTATCGACTCGACAACTTGATGTTCGCCGGTCCGGCGGGTGGATCACCGGTTGCCGCGGTGGACTGGCAGACACCGGCGCACGGGCTCGGCATCACCGATGTCAGCTACTTCCTTGGCGCCGGCGTGCTGCCCGCCCAACGGCGCGAGATCGAACGCGGCCTCGTCGACGAATACGGTCAAGCGCTCGCCGACTACGGCATCGGTGTTGACGGTGATCAACTGTGGCACCAGTATCGACGCGACGCCTACGCAGGGGTGGTGATGAGCGTGATTGCTTCTCAAATCGTCGGCTCGAACGACCGCAGCGAGGCGATGTTCGCAGCCATGGCGACTCGCCACGCCCAGCACGTGCTCGACCTCGAAAGCGAGGCGCTGCTGTGACCGATCTTCCCGACTTCCACATCCCGCACGCGGAGAAGATCGAATGGATGATCGAAGAGCACGGCTGGGCAATCGAGCCCGTGCCTCCGCAACCCGATCTCGTCCCACCGGTCGCGGGCTACGTCTACACGATCGGGTTCCCACAGGCGTTCGGCTTCCCCGAGGTCGTCCTGTTTGGGCTGCAACCTGCGGCGGCGCGTGGTCTGTACGACCTGTTGGCCGACATGCTTCGCGGCGGCACGGAGATTCCCCTCGGGGTCGAGCTGATGGGGTTGTTCGACAACGATCTGCGTTGCATCTTCGCCTCCGTCGACATGGCGACCTGGAGCCCGCTGTTCGCCACCGGCGTGGCCTGGTACCGCGGCGCGCGGTACGAGCTCGTGCAGCTTCTCTGGCCCGACCGCAACGGCTTTCTCCCGACCGAAGCTGGCTTCGACCGTCGCTTGGTTCTGGCTCAACCGGTGATCGGGACAGTCACGGAATGACAGACCGGAACTCGTTGAGCTCGCGGGCGAGCTGATCGAGGCTCGGCTCGTCACCGGCGAGCAGTTTGTCGCGGCGCGCGGTCTCGATCGGTGCCGCCTCGAGCAACGTCGGCCACGTCGCGTCGGGCAGATCGAGCGCGATCCGCATTGCCGCTGACAGTGCGTCGATGGGATCACCGTCGTAATCCGCCAGCAGCCGCTCGGCATCGACCTTCTTCAGGCGGGCGATGAGGCGTCCCAGGCGTTGCGCTCCTGCATCGACCATGGCGCGCCGTGCTCGGCCAGCAACGGCAGGAACGGGTCAGCCGAGAACGCCTCTGGTCCCTTGACGCCTTCGCCCTTCCATTCGCCGGTCGCCATCATCTCGAGCGCGACCGCTGGGTGCAC
>JANMRB010000300.1:0-5756 GCA_031370825.1 Ilumatobacteraceae bacterium | reverse complement strand
GCTTTGCACCAAGAACGTGAAGTCGTAGCACCATTTGATGACAGTCCTGTGTTTACGACAGGGATATGGAATGTGCCACTTTGAGCACCACGTCCAATACGTTTCATCGATTTCGCGTTGCTCTGCCATCGGACCCTGCTTCCCGATTGGTTGCTACGCAAAACCGTAGGCTCTTGTCCGCGCTTGTCAAGTGGCATGCGCGTCCACGGATCCGTAGAACGGAATGATGCGTCGAGGTCTCGCTATGGTGTCGGGTCGCCGTAGGCTCCGCCGTAGATGTCGAGGTTGCCGAACGTTGCTGGGCAGGCGGTAGCGGGTGACGGTGCCGCCAGTGCCGGGCCGGTAAACAGGGACTGGCGATAGGCGTTGACGGCGGGGCAAACTTCGGCGTTGCGCAGATCCATCCACACCGCGACGGCGACGTCGTTTGTCGCGGCGATGCCCACGTAGTCGTAGACGGCCTCTCGGTTCAGGGTTCGGCTCGAGGCGCGAGCGTCACCGACGGTGCCGCGGTGAAGCGTGCTGGCACCCGTGGGTACGCCCCCAGCGCCAATGTCCGCGTGGCGAACGACGCCTTGGGCCAGGCGGGGTAATGCGGTGGTCCTCTGCCAGGTCTGCAAGAAGGCGTCGTAGGTGACATAGATGTCGGCACCATCAGGGGATATTGCCACCGCCGGGAAGTCCGGACGATCGCCGGCCTCGGCGAGATTGACAGGAGTCCCCCAGGACTGCCCATGGTCCATCGAATACGTCACCAACGCCTGCTCACTTCCGAGCCCTTGGGCGCCGTCGCACCAGCTCAATACTGCTTCGTCGGTTGCGCCAGCTCCGGTCGGCGCGCCGTTGGCGATGTCGGCAATCGGGAAGCTGTTCGTGCGTGCCCCGGCGATGCCGTCGAACGTGACGCGACCGCTGACCGGATCGAAAGCGCCGCAATCGCTCGCCAGTGCCACAGCCCGAGACTTCTCGAAGTTGACGCCACCGTCGAAGGATCGTGCCAGGTACTGCACGCCGGCACCCTTCAGGCTGCCGTTCCAGAAGACGTACACGACACCGTGACTGTCGGTGCGGACCGTGCAGCCCTGCCGGCCGCCGGATGACCCTGCCCCGGAGCCCGTGTTCGCCGCCTGGCTGATCTGGCGCTGCGTCCAGGTGTCGCCGCCGTCGATCGACCGTGCGACCATCACCGGTTCCGGCGCGCCGCCGTTGCTGCGGAATGCCACATTGCAGATGTAGACGTTGCCGAAGAACGCGCTCGTCGCAGCGTTGTCCGCCCACAACGTCTCCTTGTCGGAGAAGGTCGCCGAGCTCTGCTTGGAGACGATGACGGGGGCGAACCAGGCGTTGTTGTTGCCTGCCGCCGCGGCCGCGACATCGTCTGTGCGAGACACCGCTATGGCCGAGGCCCCTTTAAAGGTCGTCGCGGCGCCGAGATTGAAGGCGATGTTGGCGTAGTACAGACGTGAGCCGTTGGTCCACGAGAACCCGTCGGGACCGGGCCTGGGCCCAAAGGCCAGTGAGGGATCGCCGTGCGACGACAGTCCATTCTCGACGTAGTTGGGCAATGTGCCGATCGGACCGGTCACTTTCGCGCCCGAGCGGGCATTGATGCCTCTGTACGTGGGCTGGGTCCAAGTGGAGCCTCCGTCGGAGGAGAAGTAGATCCCCGACAGCCCTATGTCAGTCGTCAGGTCGCAGCTGCTTAACTTGCACGGGGCCATGTCGATCAGGTCGTTGGAGCCCGCGGCCGCGATCAAGGGGTTGTTGGCGTCGATCGCCACTGTCGGTTCGTTCTGCGAGTTCTGGATGTACGGGCTCGACGGGCTGCCGACGCTGACCTCGGCGTCGCCCCCCAACGCCACCGCGGGCGCAATCGATGTCATCGCTGCCGCGACCGTCACTACGGCCAGCACGCTGTACAGCCGACGAGTCTTTCTGATTCGCACGGTAACCCCCTCGAGAGTTGGTCCCCGGGGGGAAGGTGCACCCCCGTGGGTGGGTCGCGTCAACCTGTCACGCCCACCTGGTGTAGAAAAGCTTTGGGCTCCGCGTGAAAGGACACACCGAATGGACGAGATCGAGATCGTTCACAGGATCGGCAAGTTGGTCGAGGACGAGCACAAGCTCGAGCGAGAGCACGCCGGGACCGCTCCGACCGAGGCAGAGGTCGCCCACCTTCGCGAGCTCGAGGTCGCGCTCGACCAGTGTTGGGATCTGTTGCGCCAACGGCGCGCACGTCGCGAGGCGGGCCAGGATCCGAACGACGCCACAGTGCGCGCTGTACGCGTCGTCGAGGGCTATCAGCAATAGCAGCACGCGTTTCAGCGGCGTCCGAAACGGGAACCACCCAACGAAGCGAAAGGAGCCCAGCCGTGGCGGGACTCGCAATCATCACCGAGGCTTGTATCGGTGTGAAAGATCGGGCGTGCGTCGACGTGTGCCCTGTTCAGTGCATCTACGAGTTCGACCCGCAGAAGAACATCTTGTTCTCCGAGGCCGAGCACGGCAGCGGGGTCATCGAGAACACTCACACGCCCAACCCCGACTCGATCGCCATCTTCGCCGACACGCTTCTGTACGTGAACCTCGACGAGTGCACGTCGTGCACCGCGTGCTACCAGCCCGACGTGTGTCCGGTCGGCGCGATCTACTCCGAAGATCACGTACCCGATGGCGGGCCCTCGACGGCCAAGTACAACTCAGAGGATCCCAACAAGGGCCACGACCACACGTTCTTCGTGCAGCTCAGCCACGACGTCTTCGGCGACTAGGAATCTCCCGACAGGCGGGAGAGGCGTTCAGCTGGGACGGGGCACCACCCTGTCGCCGTGTCGATCAGATCCCAGCCCGCTAACGAAGCACCCGCTTCGAACGCGCTCTGGAAGAACTCGTGGAGTGTTCCTTTGGGGTCGGCCGCCGTCCTGACGTCGTCGTAGCGGAGGATCGCGAGCGAGCCCTTGCCTTGCGGCACCCACTCGGCCTGTGCTGGTCGCAGTTTCTGCTGTGCTAGTTCGGCCGGTTCGGGCGCGGTGTACGAGTAGTAGGCGGGGAACGGAGTGTTCTGATCACCTGCCCAGAATCCGAAGCTGACGACCTCGTGCGAGTACGCCTCCGCCGTGACCATGTCGACGCCGGGTCGAGATTCCACCCGCCTGGTGGAGAACCTGGTGTGGGCGAGGTCGAAGCCGTGCCAGAACACGTGCACCGGGCTGCTCTTGCCGCAGTACCAACCGGCGAACTCCTCGAGCGCGTCGGCGCTCCATTGCAGGACGCGGAGGAAGCGGCCGACCGCGTCGGTGTCGTAGCTCGCGTGCTCGTGGTCTTCGGCGAAGGGCGTCGTGATGGGAACGCCGAACGGCACGGCCTTGATAGCAACCCTCACATCGAGACCTTCGAGGGTGGCGATGTATTGGCCATAGAAGTCGGCCACCGAGAGCCCATCGTGCAGCTCGAACCCGGCCTCCGATTCCGTGGTGCGAGCCGACAGCCGGTGATCGACGAGATCCAGCTCGATCTCCAGGTTGTGAGCTGCGAGCGGCATACGCCGCGTGGTCAGCCCACGAGCCGACGGGTACAGGCTGACGTTCCACCAGTGGTTGCGCGGCGGCATCAGCGCGAGCCGCGTCTTGCCGACGATCTGCGCCCACAAGTGAAGGGTGTCTTTGGTCCCCTCCCATTCCTGCAGGGCTAACACGGGCAGCTGCGTGTCATCCATCAAATCTCCTCGTCATCGCTCGTCAGGTTCTCGAGCACACGATCGAACACGGCAGCGAGTGTTGCGAGCTCCGCATTGGAAAGCAGGTCGAAGAAATAACTCTGCACGCTCTCCGCGTGGTTCGGCGCCGCGCCTTGGATGGCCTTTCTACCGGCCTTGGTCAGTCGCACCATCAGCCCCCGCGCGTCGGCTTCGCATTCCTCGCGGGCGACCAGTCCACGCCTCTCCATCCTGCTGATGTGGTGCGACAAGCGACTGCGGTCCCAGCCGATCTCCGTCGCAAGTTCGCGGGCCCGCAGCACACCGCCGGGTGTCTCCGACAGCGGCACGAGCACCTTGTAGTCGGCCCCCGACAGTCCCGACTCGCGCGTGAGCTGGTCCTCCAGCTCGGCGTACAGGTGTTGGTTCATGTGAAGGTACGACTGCCAGACGTGGGCCTGGCGCTCGTCGAGCCATCGCGGTTCTGCCACAGTCAAACCGTACAACCTTGTTGACGCATCATCAAAGCATCGGGCTCCCGCCCAGCGCTCAGTGAGCGAAGTCAAGAGTAGATCCGAGCCGTGTGCGCTGGATCACCGGCAAACGACTGTGATTCAATCGGACTCGATAGACCGAAGCGAACGACTGCGAGGAGCTCGTCATGCCAGCAAAGGGAAATGCGGAGTGGAGAGGTGACCTGCAAACAGGCACCGGGACGTTCATGGCCGGTGACAGCATCAGCGGGGGCTACACGTTCAAGTCCCGATTCGAAGATGGAGCCGGCTCCAACCCCGAGCAACTGATCGGCGCCGCGCTCTCGGCGTGCTTCTCGATGGCTCTCGCCAACACGCTCGCTCAAGCCGGCACCACCCCCGAGTCGATTCACACCGACGCCACGGTCTCGCTGAGGCAGATCGACGGAAAACCAACGATCGCAAAGATCGACCTCGTCACCGTCGGGCGTGTACCTGGTCTCGACGAAGCTGCGTTCATCAAGCAGGCGGAGGCGACCAAAGAGGGGTGCATCGTGAGCCGAGCGTTGGCCGCCGTGCCCGAGATCACGGTCGAGGCATCCCTGGCTGAATAGTCGAACTACGCCGTCGTTGCGGAATCGATCCAAGCAAAAGTCGTCGCGTAGGTAGTCGCATCGGCAAGTAGCTGCTCGAACTCGAGCGCGGGCATTGGCCGGGCGAAGAGATATCCCTGGGCGAGAGGGCAGCCGTTTCGTGACAGCACTTCGCTTTGCATCTCGGTCTCGACGCCTTCGGCAATACAGGTGGCACCGACTCGATGTGCGAGCTGCAACATCGAGGCAACGATCGCGCCACCGTTGCGGCGGGTACCCAAATCCCCAACGAAGCTGCGGTCGATCTTGATCACATCGATGGGCAGTTGTTGCAAGTAGGAGAGGGTGGCGTGCCCGGTCCCGAAGTCGTCGATGGCGATCTTGATACCGATCGATCGCAGAACTTGGAGGCGGATGGCGACGCTGTCGATGTCGTCGATCATCGACGATTCGGTGACTTCGAGGCACAGGTGCGTGGGATCGAGCTGCGCGGCCTGGAGAGCGTTGCGTACCTGGGTCACGAAGTCGGGTTGGACAAGGTTCTGCGCCGACACGTTGACCGAGATCTGAAACCCTTCCAGCGCGTAGGTCGTGCGCCATCGTGTCGTGGTTGTCGCGGCTTCTTGGAGCACCCAGTTGGCGATCGACCCGATCCGCTCGACGTCGTGGATGAAGTCTTCGGGCAGGAGCAGGCCGCGCTCGGGGTGCTGCCAGCGCAGGAGCGCCTCGGCGCCGACGATGTGGCCGTCGCGGAGGTCGACGATCGGCTGGTAGAAGAGCATGAACTCACCCCGTGCGAGTGCCCGGCGAATCTCCATCTCGATCCGAATGTCGCGCCGGTCCTGCTGGATGGTGGTCGTCCCGCGGCGCATCATCGCCGGCAACGTCGCGCCGATCGCGACGAAGAACGCGCCCCGCACGACCCAGTCACTGAGGCTCTGCGTGGTTCCCAACGACACTTCCGCGGGCATCAATGGCCCGGCAAGGATCGCCGAT
>JANMRB010000297.1:0-8807 GCA_031370825.1 Ilumatobacteraceae bacterium | reverse complement strand
TGTGTGTTCCCCCAGCTCTTTGGATGTTGCCATCACCATGTACTCACCACGATCGGATACGCCCGGGCACCCCTCTCGCCAGCCTACCAGGCAGGTGGCGGGCCGCCGCTTCGGGGCCGCCCTAGGCCTGCTCGCCCTGGTCGGAGCGGCTGCCGCATGCAGCAGCGACAGCAAGTCGGCCGACACCACAGGGGCGGCGACCACGACGACCACCAAAGCGACCACGACCACGGAGGAAGCGACCACCACCTCCGAGGCGGCGACGACCACCACGGAGGCGGCGACCACGACGACGGTGCCTGCCAAGCCGATCTATCCGTTGACAGGGTTGGAGAACCCGGACCCCGTGGTCGCCGCTCGCCCGGCGCTGATCGTCAAGATCGACAACGCCAGCGGGGCGCGCCCGCAGAGCGGGTTCAACGAAGCCGACCTGGTGTTCGAGGAGATCGTCAACGACCACATCACGCGCTTCGCGATGGTCTTTCAGAGCGGCGACGCCGATCCCGTCGGACCGATCCGTTCCGGTCGGCTCCAAGACGTCGACCTGTTCACCGCGCTCGACCATCCGCTCTTCGCGTGGAGCGGTGGCAACAAGACGGTGACCAACGAGATCAACAACAGCGAGCTGGTCAACATCGGCCCGAGTCGGGCGCGGGTGTACCACCGGGCGGCGGATCGCAAGATCCCCCACAACCTCTACTCGAACACGGCTGCCCTGTACACCCAGACGCCGCCGTTCGCGCCACCAGCCAAGCAGCAGTTCGCCTATCGCGATCCGGGCGCGCCCGCGGCTGGCACACCGAGCGCCGGAGTGACAGTGAAGCTCGACTCCATCGATGTCGGCTGGGACTGGAACGCGAAGGACGGCGTGTACTACCGGACGATGGAGGGCAGCCGGCACATGGACCGCAACAGCGGTCAGGTGAGCACCAACAACGTCGTCGTGTTGGCGATGGAGTACGCCCCGGGCATCTCCGGCAGCCCCGACGCGCAGACGCTCGGTAGCGGTGAAGTGTTCGTCTTCACCGGCGGCAACTACATCCATGGCACCTGGACTCGCAACGACGTACACGACCCGTTTGCATTGGTCGCGGACAACGGCAGCATCATCCAGCTCCAGCCGGGCCGCACGTTCATTGAGCTGCCCCGCCAGAACAGCACGCTGCCACTCGGGTCTGCCTGACTAGGCGCGTCCCACGGTTCGTCAGGCGCGTCAGTCGCACACGGCGCGGAGCGTCGTTAAGAACCGCGCGTTCCGCTCGCTGCAGTATGTGGGTGTCGCCGGTTGCGATGCTGACGACGTGCGAGGGTGACATCGGAGGTCACGAGATGCGAACGAAACTGACGGTTGGTTCCGAAGGCGGCGAAGGCCGGCCGCGCATTAGCATCCGCTCGTGGCATGGATGCGCGGAGCGCTCTGTACCGTGGCGTTGGTCGCTTGCGGAGGAAGCGCCACGACGTCGACAGCCATCACAACATCGATTCCGGCGACGAGTTCGACCACCGTCACGACGTCAGATCCGCCGATCACGCTGGCTCCTCCGGTGACCCAGGCGGACGATGCCCTGCCGGAAGTTCAATCGATCGGGGGAATGGGCGGTGTCGTCGCGATCGATGCCACTCCGTTCCCTGATTGGGTGACCATCGCCGGTGATTCTGCGTGGGTCGCCAATGTGGACGATGGTGTGGCCAGGTACGACCTGACGACCGGCACGCTGATCGGCACGGTGTCGACAGGCACGAACATCTGCCTGGCGATGGACACCGCATTGAACTCGCTGTGGGTCGGCGACTGTGCCTCGACCACGTTGATACGCGTCAATGTGGAATCGGGAACCGTCGACGCAACCATTGCGTTGCCTTTCACGTCGATCACCGAGGAATCGTCCGTCGCAGCGGGTGAGGATGGCGTCTTTGTTCTCGGTGACCGTGGAACCACGATCGCCCGAATCGATCCGGTGGCCAACACCGTCACGAGCACGTTCGACGCGCCGCCATCGGCGAGTGCGTTGCGCTCCGGCGAAGGCGGTCTCTGGGTGACCAGCGCTGCAACGGAGACGCTGAGCAGAGTCGATCCATCGTCAGGAGCAATTGTCGCCGCGATACGGGTTGGCGCCGGCGCCGGATTCTTGGCCATCGGCAAGGGCAGCGTTTGGGTCATGAACAGCGCCGACGGCACGGTGTCCCGCGTCGATCCGGCGACCAACTCGGTCGTCGCTTCGATTGTGGTCTCCGACGGTCCAATCAGCGGCGGCGACATGGCAGTAGGAGGTGGCCACGCATGGGCTCGCGTCTCCGATGCCTTGGTGGCCAAGATCGACCCGTCCACCAACGCGGTCGTTGCTCGCTACGGACTGCCCTCCGGCAGCGGCAGCGTTGCGGCCGACGACAATGCGGTGTGGATCTCCGCTCACGACGTCACCAAAGTCTGGCGGGTACCTATCGACTGAACTCTGCGGTTCGGTGGTGGCGGCTTCGGCTCGCCGGTCAGTAGAGAATGTCGAGCGCGTATCGCAGGGCACGGTCAAGTTCCGAGGGCTTGACCTCGCCGAGATGGCCCACGGGCTCCCGGTCGAGCGCGTCGACGGGCACGGTGACGATGTTGTTGCAGTTGATCACGCACGGCTCGGGGAGGCCTTCGTCCGGCCCGATCTCGACCTCGGAGCGGATGCCGCGGGTCGTTCGAGTGATCGGTGCACACCGGGATCGCCGTGAGCACTGCGGCAGTCGCGTCGCGGGTATTGACACAAACGGGACGTCGACCCGCTGGCGGTCCCAGGTCGGCCCAGAAGATCTCGTTGCGCGCTACCACTCCGGTGTCGTGCGAGCGGCGAGCCGAGCGGCAGATCGCACGAGAGCGGGTTCCAATGGCTGTCGTCGATATGCGGCGACGAGGTCGCGGTCTGCAGTGAGTGTGTCCTCGGCGTCGATAACGGCTTGGGCGCCGCGCCCGAGGAGTTCCGACCGGTTCGTGCCAAGGGTCTTGCCAAGTCGATCAAGATGGTCGACGAGGTCGTCGTCGAGTTGAACGAGCACTTGACGTCGAGCCATGACCATATGAGAACCCATATGTGGCCGCGAGTCCGCGGCCTTCGACACGTCGGCTCAGTCGTGGTGGTCAACGCGGGGCATCTGGGCCGAGCACGATGATGATGTCGCCACGGGCGTCGGAGTTCGTGATCGGCTGCGATGCGTTGGTCGGAAATGCAATGATGAGCGCGTCGGGCACGCCGATGTCGGTGGCTGCATACGCTGCCTCGTCGTCGAAACCGGGTTGGTAGTAGATGACGGTCTCGCCAACGCGGTTCAAGGTATCGCCGAGGTCGATGATGTAGCCGAGTGCCCGGATCCGATCAGCCGTGATGTTTGCCAGTTGGAAGCGGCCGTCGCCGTTGGCGATCACCAACCGAACCTGGTTGCGTGGCAAGGGGCCGGAAATAGGCGAGGTCGTCGGCGCCTCGGTCGTGGTCGGCGCCTCGGTCGTGGTCGGGGCGACCGACGTCGACGCCGGCACCGTAGTGGTCGCGGCGATCGTGGTCGTGATGACCGGCTCCGAGTTCGAGGTCGCAGAGGCGACCACCGATGTCGACGAGGTCGACTCGGCGACGCCGATGCTCGGGTCGAGCACGAAGGTATCGCTCGGCACCGGACGCCCGGCGATGGCCAGGCCGGCCAGACCGCCAAAGACGACCACGGCGAGACCGAACGGCCAGGACTTACTCATGAGGTCAGTCAAGTTACCGCCGCGCTACCGCCGTCAACTGCGCGAGGTCGGCTGGCGTGCCATGTAGAGCAAGGGCAGGTTGGCTGGATGCTGAGCCCGGTCGCCCTCGGACGCAACTCTCGTTAGTCGTCTGAGTCGTCGGCGGCGGCGATTTCGATGTTCGAGTACACCGTCGTCGTCGAGTCGGAGGCGGCGAGCCGATAGGTCATGCCTGACCCACCGTCTTTTCGGTGGGACTCGATGAAGCTGGTCGTGGACGTGGTCAAGATGGCGATCGGGGCAAACGAGGTGCATCCTTCGTCCTCACAACGCTCAAGCGTGAGTGAGGTTGCCGAGCTCTCCGGGTTGGTCCAGGTCAGACGATTCCTTCCATCTACCCTTGTGACGCTCAGGTCGCTGGGCGCGACCAGTGACTGCGTCGCCGGATCGGGCGGCTCCGTGGTGGTGGTCGTTGTCGTTTCGGGTGGCAGCGTGGTGACGATCTCCACGGATACGGCGGCGGTCGAGTCGCACACCAGCCGCGAGGTGCCAACACATGTCTCCTCCAGGTCGAGCACCAATCGGTAGATTCCCGGTTCGGCGAACGTCAGGGTGATCTGTTCGCCTCGCCCGACGATCACTCCACCGAATCTTGCAATTCCTAGGTCGGGCCGGCGCCATGTGAGCGAGCACGCAACTGTGCACGGGTTGGTCGACGTAAACGTGACCGGTGCACCTACCAGAGCAATTGCCGGATCGACCGAAGCTGCGGCCGTGTCGGCCGTCGCCGCATGCGTTCGGCCGCCCCACACGGATAGCGCGCCAATCGAAAGCGCCGCAAAAAAAGCCAGTCCCTTCACTCCCCTATACCTCCACCGTTGGTCCAACCGGGTTGTCATCCTCACAGAGCGGAAGGGCAGTCGATATTGTCCAATCGGATTAAGTCCGAAGGGCATCCCCCGAAACCAGTCGGGTCTCGATGCCGGCCTTCCCTCGGGCGACATCTCTTGCAGCGTGCGTGGTGGAGTGATTGCTGCGTGAGAAGCTCGGCGGCCACGACTTGCGCGAGGCGCTTGCGTTGCTCGGCATTGTCCGAGAGGCCCTTGACCGCTGAACGCGGGCAGACGATGATGACGCACTGCTCGACGGGAGGGGTGACATGCAGGCGGGTGCGCGGCTGCTCAGACTGGCGTCGATCGGCGCGCTGCTTCTGAGCGTTGTGGTCGTGGGCGGTACGACTGTGCCGACCACTGCAGCCGATGCGTCGAAGGCGTTTGTTTCCGGTAACGCCGACGAGGTTCGTGGACACGCGCGAGGGCTTGGGCGGCGGTCGGCTGCGTGCCGGCGAGACGCGAGTGATGCCAGTCGCCGGCCGCGACCCGGTCCCACCATCCGGCGCCATCGCCGTCGCGATCAACGTGACGGTAACGAACCCGTCCGCCGAAGGCTTCCTCACCGTGTGGCCCTCCGGTCAGGATCGGCCCGTCGCCTCGAACCTGAACTACGTCGCGCAGGAGACAGTGGCCAACCTGGTGATCGTCGGTGTCGGGTCAGACGGGGCGGTCAGCATCTTCGCTCAGCGGACGACCGATGTCGTCGTCGACGTCGTCGGCTGGTTCTACGCCTCACGCCTGCCCGCTTGATGGACACCCGCCAAGGGCTCGGCGGTTTCGTGCTGGGGCCACATGAGCGTCGTGACCTCGTCGTCCAGCGCAGAGGCGGACTGCCCGACGCGGCGATCGGGGCCGTTGCGCTCAACGTGACTGTGACCGAGCCGCTCAAGGTGCGCAACAGATCACGGTGACGGCGAGGGTCACCGACGATCTGGCCGGGATCGATATCCCGTGGTCGTCGCCGATCGTGTCGTTCGTCAGTCCGAGTGGTCAATATCTCTTCCTGTATCTGACTTCACGAATCGCAGGCACTGCACTCGACGGCACCTATTCGAATGTCTTGACGGTGCCCGCGCTCTCCGAGTCGGGCGTGTGGACTGCAGCGGTATCCCTGACGGATGACGTCCGCAACGTGCGCGGCTATTTCAGGGACGATCTTGCAGCGCGAGGCCTTCCGACGACGTTCACCAACAACTGAAGCGTTGACCCGCAACGGCAATGGATCTTCTATTGTCGCCGCGATGACCGACAAGATCGCGAGTCGTTCGCCGTGGATCGACCAGCTCCGGACTGATCTGGAACCGCGGCCGCTCGACTGTGACGTCACGACGGACGTGGCTGTCGTCGGCGCTGGAATTGCAGGCCTCGCCACCGCCTTCTTCTTGCTTCGAGACACCGACAACCGGGTGCTGTTGATCGAACGGGATAGAGCCGGACGTGGAGCAACGGGCCACAATGCGGGGCAACTGACCACCTACTTCGAGCGCCCACTGTCCGATCTCGTCGATTCGTACGGATTCGACAAAGTGATGGCCGCTCAACGCGGGGTCGACAACTCGTGGGATCTCCTCGACATCATGGTCGCCGACTCCGGGGCGCAGGCGCGTATCGATCGCTTCACTGGATACCTCGGCATGTTTGCCCTCAATCACGTCATGGTGCATCTGCGAGACAGTGCGCTGCGTGAGCGCGCTGGCCTTCGCGTCGGATCTTGCGTCGTGTCGGAGGAAGCCGAATTCCTCGGCGACATCCCCTCGGAATACGCCCACCTCTACTCGGTCGTCACGTCTGCGGATGTGCTCGCGCTCCTGGGCACCACCGACCGTCGTTACTGCGCTGTGCTGTCCGGGAGGACGGGATCCATCAACGGCGCGCTGCTGATCGAACAGATCCTCGAACACCTTCAGGCCAGGTTCGAGGATCGCTTCCGATTCGTCGACCACACGTTGGTCCGTCATATCGACCTCGACGCGACAACCGCCACCATCGACACCGGAGATCACCGCGTGACAGCAGGTCACGTGGTGATGTGCACCAACGGCTTTGTCGACCACGTCGTAGACAATCGCGTCGGCAGCCACATCGCGACTCACATGCATCACCGCATCAGCGGCAGGGTCGGTTACATGGCCGCATTCCTCGAAAGTGCCGGGCGCACGCCAGCCACCATCAGCTACATCCGCAACGCAATCATCGGTGACTCCACGCCGTACGTGTATGTGACCCGACGGCCGTACGACCAACCAACGGGCCCGGCCACGCTCACTTGCATCGGGGGACCAGAGGCCGCGCTCGGCAATCGCGCGACCTACGTGCCCGACTCCGAATTCCCTGCCGCGATCATGCACGAAATCGACAACGACATCATGCCGATGGTGGACTCCACTCACACAACTGGTAGCGGTTACGACTACGCCTGGCATGGGCTCATGGCCTACACGGAATCGAAGGTTCGGCTCATCGGATACGAGCCCCGAAACCCAGTCCTGATGTACAACCTCGGCTGCAACGGAGTCGGATTTCTCCCCTCGATTTATGGCGGTCACCGGATCGCTCGGCTCCTGGCCGGTGACGCGCTCGAGTCGAACATCTTCGATCCGGTCTAGGCAGGCATCCACAGATCGGGTGTGAGCCAGATGTTGCATCGCCGTGACACAGCCGACACACACCGGCTTCGCCAAATCGCACGCGTCCCAGCGCGAGACTTGACCCGATGGCGAAGATGAACGTCAACCGAGCACGAGGCGGTGACGACGACTTTGGGGCCGTCGGCGTCGAGCCGACGATGCCTGCGAAGTACGCCGGGAAGTGCGGTACGTGCAGACAGCGGTTCGCCATCGGTGACCCGATCGCCTCAGTTCTCGTCGACAAGAAGATGACATACCACCACGGAGCATGCCGCTACCCGGCAACGGCTCTCCTCGCTCACGACACCGCGGAGGCCGATGTCGGTGTCGCGGCTACAGCGGGCAAAGCATCAGAGCCGGGAAAGTGCCGCGCGACGACCAACAAGGGCAAGCCGTGCAACAACACTCCGCAGAAGGGCGAGCAGTTCTGCGGTCCGCATCTCGCCCAGCTCGTTGCTCGGCCCTCACCGGACAGACAATCAACCACCCAGCCCGACCCCTACGACGAACCGTTTTGACCTCGGCCAACCCGACGTAGCTACGTTGGCGCGCATGGCGAACGAGGCGATGCGCGACAATTGGACGACCGGGGCCGAGGGGTGGGTGCGTAACGAGCGGATCTTCGACGCCGTTCTTGCGCCGTTCACCGCAGCGATACTGGGCGCTGCCGACCTCGGCTCGGCGCGGCGGGTGCTCGACGTCGGGTGCGGGGCGGGCACCCTTCTCGACGCGGCGGTGGCGGCCGGGGCCGACGCGGTCGGAGTCGACATTTCGGCGACGATGGTCGAAGCGTCGCGCCGGCGTGTGCCGACCGCGACAGTGGTCACGGCCGACGCTCAGACCGCCGACCTGCTCGCTGCCGCGCCGGGCGCGCCGTTCGACCGCGTGGTGTCGCGCTTCGGGGTGATGTTCTTCGCAGACCCAGAGGCGGCGTTCGTCAACATCCGGTCTGCCACGGCGCCGGGCGCGCGCCTCGCGTTCGTGTGCTGGCGGGAGGGCGAAACCGACACGTTCTCGCTCGGCCTCCGTGCGCTCACGGCGCGCCTGGCCGATCCGCCCGCCCGGCCGATGCCCGGCGCGCCCGGCCCGATGGGCCTGGCCAACGCCGAGCGGATACACGAGGTGCTCACCGTCGCCGGCTGGTCGGACGTGACGATCGAGCCGAGCGACGGGTTATGCGATTACGCGATCGATGGCAGCGACGGCGTCGAGGAACGCTTGACGATGGCACTGAGCGGCACGGTCGGGCGGGCCGTTCGAGCCGAGCTCGAGCCGCGCCTCGAGCCGGACGGCTGGCAAGCCGTCCTGGACGAGGCCCGCGCCGAGCTGCGCGCCCAGCTGGTCGACGGTGCCGTCCGGTTCGTGGGCCACACGTGGCTGGTCACAGCGAAGAACCGCTAATGGCCAGGACATTCGACGGATCCAACAATCGCATCGTCGTAGTCAGTGACGTTTGACGCCTCCGTACTTCATGCGGGTGTCGCTCATCGAGGCAGTCCGTGCCTCGGAGTCGTTGATGGCAGCGTCGACAACCTCCCCGACGAACAGCGTGTGCGTGCCGAGATCAAGCCGGTGACGGACTTC
>JANMRB010000313.1:0-16120 GCA_031370825.1 Ilumatobacteraceae bacterium | reverse complement strand
ACCCACGACGGCCGCGATCAGCGCGAAGAGCCGGAGCCCGTCGACGATCACCGAGACGGAGTCCTCGACCGGCGCCGGTGAGAACAGCGGCGTCGGATGAGACTCCGGGTCAGCCTCCGGATTCACCGCACGCGACCAAGCGCCGAAGTCGGCGAAGCCACCCCGCAAGCGAACGATTGTCCCTCCACCGAGGTTCGCGATCTGCGCTGCGTACCGGTCGGTCCACGCCGGCGTGAGATAGACGAACTGGATATCGCGATCGCGCACCACGAGCCCGGTTGATGCCCGGGAGATCCCGACGACCCGCAACGCGAACTTCGGACCATCGGTCTTTGGCCGATCGTTCTCGAGGGTGTCTTGGTCGCCGGGCTTCACCGACACAAACCTCATCTCGTCACCGACTCGCTTATGCACTCGGCGTGCGACCGCTTCTGGAAGCACGATCTCGTCCGGCCGGGTCGGATCAGCGCGGCGACCTTGGAGGATCAATGGCCGTTCAATCACGCGTCCGATCGCATCATCTCCGGGCGCGACGAACGGGTACAGGTCGGGATCGTCGACCGAGGCCACGCCCGCAATCGAAAACGGTGCCCACGCCGCGACGTGCGGGTCAGCGACAGCCGCGCGTATCTGCTCGGGACCGCCGAACACCGCCGCATCCATTGCCAACGTGCGCGCCCGCAGTCGCTCGAACGCGGTCGCTGACCGGCGCGCGCCTGCCAACGCGGCAAGCGTCGCACCGCCAGTCAGTGTGATCAAGAGCGCGAGCCCGGTCAACGCCCCCATACGCCGTCGCGAGTCCGACCGGCTCCAAAGCGACAACGCGACCGCCAAACCGCCTCGGCCGGTGCGCTCGAACACGTCCCCAGTATCTCGCTAGCTCCCCCGTCAAGCCAGGGTGTTACCACCTCCGGGCGTGGGGTGCTCGCCCACCATCCAAAGGCCGACAGCTCGAACGCATCAACGCGACCGCGCCCGCAGTCAACGTCACCAAAATTCGATGCCTCAAGATCGGCCCTGCCAATCACGCCGAACACAGGCGCGACGCGCGTGTCGATGTCCTTCCAGACCACATGGCCCATTGATCCAGGTTGGCTACTGCCACAGATCGCCGGGTACGCTGGCTGGGTCGAACGAGCCAACGTTGGGTTCGCGACCGCGCTAGGTCATTGGTGCCGTGTACTGGGGCCTGCTCCCCCGTGCGGCACATTCTGATAAGGCGTCAGACCGTTGAGTGCGCATGGGACAATCCCCGGGGCGGGCTCCACCAGGTCTTCCGAACCCGCGGAGCGCTGCGTACCGAACGGGCGTCATCCATCGGGACACGAACCGCCAGGTGAGCCCGCAAGCCGAGCCACGGGCTTTGTTCCCCTACGACCGCGAACGTGACGCATACGGCTGATGATCTCTTGGAGGGAAGGCGTGGATAACCACCGGACCCATCGTCATTATCTGGATCGTCAAGCGCACTGATTGGCGTGGTTGTCGGCCAGTCAAAAGGGCGACTCGGGCCAGGCTTTCGCTCTGAACAGATGTCCACCGAGGAACTCGTGCCAACGCCATGCGTACGGCCCCGGGCCGCGGCGGGGTGCTGTTTGATCCTCGGTACCTTCGACGACTAGTGGAGACAGTGGTTCAAGCAGGCCAATAGGCGAAGACTCCGCGCTTTGCCGCAATCATGCAAGTGTAGTTGCCACCACGCTCGACGCTGGGGGGCCTGCAAAGTCGACCTGTGACGGTGGTCAGCCTGTACGGGATGTGGGATCGCCTACGCGACGGCGGCGATCTGTACGCGGACGCGTCGCTGCATCGCGCGATCTCGGATCTCACTGTGCTCTTTGCTGATCGGCCCGGAGGCAACATCGTGGTGGCCGGAGACCTGAACATCTGGCATGCCTACGACCGTGCCACGTCAATTAAGAATTGGTCGGCGCACTGGGCGGACCGCTTTCGGCTGGTCTTCGAACGGTTGGCGACGCACGGACTCGAGCTGGTTGGGCCCTTCAGAGAAGACCCGCAGCCGCCGTTGGAGAGGTGTCCCTGCAACGGCGGGGACCAATGCGGCCACGTCAACACTTACCTGTTCAATCGGAACCCCAAGAACGTCCCCTATCAGAACGACTTCGTGTTCGCGACGAAGTCAGTCGTTGTCTCGCGCTGCTATGCCGTCCAAGACGAAGTGGTTTGGGAGCACAGTGATCATCGGCCGGTGATTGCCGTCCTAGAGGTACCGCGCGTCGACAGACACTGCTGACGGTCCGAGTTCACCGCGGCTCGGACAAATAGCCAACTTCGACGCCGGTGGTACCGGTAAGGCCGCGCGACGCAGCGCGCCGACAACACGTGCCCCAGAACGCGCGCGTCGACCACGACCTGACGCATCCCATACCGCCGGAATAGCCGCAACGACTACCGGAATAGCCCGCGCGGCGTGCCGGATGCGAAATCGGCCGACGGGTTCGAGCCGTGCTGTGGAGCGCGCTTGCGACAACCTGATCCTCTCGTCTTGCCTTCTCCCATTTCATGCCTGCCAGGAGTCCAATGAGGTCAACTGTCACCGCGTCGACTGACGAACTGCCGAACTGTCGATTGGATTCGAGCCCCACATGTGCCAAAATGGAACAGTGTCAGAGTCGGTGGTGTCCACGCATGCAGATCTCGGACGAAGGATCGCGGCCGGACGAGAGGACGCCGGCCTCACCCAAGACGAGCTCGCCAACCGAATTAGAATCGTCCGCACAGGTCTTTCCAAAATCGAAACCGGCCAACGCAAGGTCACGGCCACCGAACTCGTAGCGATCGCGGCGGCCCTCGACAGGCCCATCGACTGGTTTGTCACCGAGTCACCCCCCGCTGTCGTCAGCCGACGAACCTCGCCCGGTGCAACCGCGACAACACGGCTCGATGCACGTGTCGAGTTCGTCGCGCGTGACGTCCAGTATCTACTCAACGCCAAAATCATCCCGTCCAGAGAGCGTCTCGACAGCCCGGTTCCACGCACCGTCACAGACGCTGAAGCTCTCGCCGCCGAAGCTCGCCAAAGGATGGAGATCACGACCGGACCTCTCTACGACCTCCAGAGGGCGGTCGAACGAGTAGGCCTGCTCGCTTTCGCCCTCGATCTCGGGCCGAACGGCGGCGACGCTGCCTACACCGAAATCGACGGTTGGGGTGTGGCCGTCATCAACTCCGCCGTCGAGGCGGGTCGCCGCCGATTCAATCTTGCGCACGAACTGGGACATCACCTCACTGGCGACGCGTACACGTCCGAAACCACAATCGGAAACTCGCACACCGAAAAGATGTTCAACGCGTTTGCGATCCACCTGCTGCTGCCTCGCGCGGACGTCACCGAACTCTGGTCCGAGTTCGGCAAGACCCGCCTCGCTGCCGTCGCAATCGCCACCCGCTATCGGGTCAGCTGGACGGCGACCTGTAGCCATCTCAGGACTTTGCGTCTCGTCTCGGCGAAAGAACGCGAAGAGTTCGCTGAGGATCCACCGAGGCCAGGCGACATCGTCGAAATCGGCGAACGATGGACGGCCGAACTTGACGCGAACGAAGTCCCGCCAGGATACGGCCGACGCGTAGTGAGCGCGTACCGAACCGGCAAGCTCACCAGCGAACGTACGCTCGAACTGCTCCACAACTCGTTGTCCAGCGCCGATCTCCCCGACGTTGAAGGAGTTCCCCTCGAAGCTCTCCGACGAGACTTCGAGCCTATGCGGCAGTGACACAAACGCTCGTCTTTGACAACACGGCCCTCAGCCACTTCGCGCGCGCGAACCAACTGGGGACCCTCGGCACTCTCTGTGAAGGCTTCCGTTGCGTGACCGTCCAACAGGTGATAACAGAGATCTTCGACGGCATCGCTCAGCATGCCGCTCTCGGGACAATCCCCATCCTGCCGTGGCTTGAGATCCGCGAACTCGTTGAAATCGATGATCTCGTCGCGTTTGCAAGATACAAGGGCGAGCTTGGCGGTGGCCCCACGAAGAACAACGGTGAGGCTGGCGTGCTCGCCTGGGCGTCGCGACACGGTGGCACCGCACTCATCGACGAGGCGGCGGCCACGCGAATTGGACTGAGGGACGGCATAGATGTTCGTGGCACACTTTGGCTCGTCACGAACGCGTACAAACAGAAATTGTTAACTCGTCCTGAGGCCGAGAACATCGTCGATCAGCTCGCAGCCACAACAATGCGACTACCCACCGATGGTGCCCAGCTGTTCGCCTGGGCGTATGCCGAAGGGCTCCTTCCCTGACCAAAGGGCTGAGTGGATCGTCAAGAGTTCGATTGTGTACGAGGCGGAATCGGCGCTGCGTCCCATAACGCCGGCTTGATGACGAATCTTCTTGGGTCGCGGCCGTCACGGTCAGCGTCCGGCGAGATGATCGCGCGAACGTGCGCAGATGCTGAGATACACGTGCGGTGTTCTGCGCTCCCGATCGTGCTTGCGGCGAGCGCTCCATCAGGGCAATATTCGCTCCGTGTCAGCCGAGCGAAACAAGTCGCGAGTCCTGGATCTGATCGAGCGCGTGATGAACGGGCACGATGCGGACGCGCTAGCGGAGTTCACGTCGAACCCTGCGGTGCTCGGTGCAGGTCGGGGCGTCGTGCAAGCCTTCCCCGATCTTCAAGCGCAGGTGCAGTGGATCGTCGCCGATGACGACATGGTGGTGGTGTTCTACAGCACGCGGGGCACGCAGCGGGGACCGTGGTTGTTCGTCCAAGAGCCGACTGGCAGTGTCGTCGAAACAGCGTTTCTGCTGGCGTTCAAGTTCGATGACGACGGACAGATCATCGATCAATGGCTCGGGTCGAACTTCGTCGAGATGCTTGTGCAGTTGGGCTGGGGCTTTGCCCCGATCGGCCAAACCGCCGCGCTCCCGCACTGAGCCCGAGTCGCACCTCGACCGAACTCCGAACCACCTTTCCGCGCCATTGCGCAGATACGCGAACCCAATCGAACGCGCGCTCCGATCACGGGACAATGGTCAACGGTGGCTCCTCAACGCAGCTGAGGTCAACCCGCGGTTATTCCGGTGACCGGCCATTGACGAACGCTCGAGATAGCTCGAAAATTGCCGATCCAGAAACCGATTTCCGCTCACGATCACGTCTCACTCAGGGTGTCCCATACCATTCAGTCCATCGACGGCCGAGGGCGCCCCGAAACGCCGGGACGATGACACTGCGGGCATGGCGGTCGGCCACGCCGAGTGATGGCCTGGTCGATGTGGGGAATCGGATCGGGGTGCGTCGGGCCCTCGCGTTCGCGGTCGCTGTGGTCGTGGGGGCCGGTGGGGTCTTCAGCGAACGGCGCTCCACCAGGTGGTGATTTCGTCGTAGACCTCCGCGCGGTGGGCGAGGGCGATGTGATTGATTTTCGGGCACAGGCGAACCGTGGCGTTCGGGAACAGGGCAGGCTCGTCGTTGACGAGTCGGCCTTCGGCGCTCGGTGCCGTCACGAGCGCGTCGCCAAGTAGACGGTTGATGGGATGAGGACCGTTAGCGTTACGTTCGTCAGCGAGTGATCCGGCGATGATGAGGTACTCGGCGTGGCGCGGGACGCGCACCCGATGACGCTCGGGGCGCACGGTGGCAGCGGGGTCGCGTTCGATCCAATCCTCGTCGAGCACCGCACCCCAGCGAAGGTCCTTGATCCCCTCGCTGCGCCGGTCGATTCCGGCGCCGATCAGCCGCGTCACCGGGATAGGTACCGACCACAACGCTGTGCTCGTGAGGTTGGCGATCACCTCGAGGTTGGCGCCGCTGTTCGGCACCCCGAGCAGCACCACTCGCTTCACCTTGGCGGGCCACGGTCCGCGACGTCGCAACCGGTCCGACAGGGTCACGCTGCTCCTGCCGTAGTGACAGGCGCTGCGGAGCACAAGGCCGCCCATGCTGTGACCGATGAGATCGATCTCGCGCACACGCACGGGCCAAGCGCTCACCAGTCGCTGCAAGTTCGCGGCGAGTTCACGCCCGTTGGTAGAGATGTGCCGCCCCGTGTTGTAGCGGACGTACACCGGGGTGACGTCGCGCTCGTGCGCCAGCAACTCGCCATAGGTGGACTGCTGCCGACCGGCGAACCGCCACACCGATTCCGACGACATGAGCCCGTGGACGAGCACGCACAGCCGGGCTGCGGCATTCGGGAGCGCGCGCCCGAGCCCGTCATGATCGAGTGGAAGCTCGTCGCCGGATGCGGTGCGAAACGTCAGGGGGATGGCGAGGGACGATTCCTTCTCGACCAACGCGTCGCCTAACTGGCCGTTGAGCACGGCGCGAGCGTCGACTGCCTGGCGCCGAAGCGGCAGTGACATCAACAGCTGGATCACCCGCTCGATCGAGGCCGGAGTCGGCACCGGCTCAAGCGACGCGATACCGTCGCTCGCCACTACCACGCAGTAATCATACTCGCCGCCGGCTGCGACCAGAAGGCTGCGTCCGACACCTTCGTGCGCCCGACCCCCAGGATGTGAGACCGACGGTTCCCCTGGCGGTGACGACACTCGCACCATCACGACTGAAGGCAGCCGTGAACACGTCGCCATTCTCGCCGGCCAGGAGCTGGAGCCGGCACCCGCGATAAGACGCTCCACTTCGTACCAGAGCCGGGTGCCCCAGTAACCCGACCAGTCCTACGGCCAAGGGGGTGCCACCAAACGCCGGCTGGTGGTCGGCTCACTCGTCGACATGCGTAACTGCGTGGTGGTTCCGTGGCCCCTCTTACTTCACAAGGGAGGACCGCCATGACCACCAACACGACTGATGTGCAGTTGCCTGACGAGGCCATCGCGATTGACGACGCTCAGTTCGCCGCATCGCGTTCCTGGCGCGCTACAGCGGCCGAACACTCGAGGCCTACCGCCACGATCTCCGTGGCTTCTTCCCCAGTGGGCCTCTGACCACGACCTCGTCGTCCTCGCGGCGACTCGGCCCCACATTGAGCTGTACCGGAGCTGGATGGAGACGTTGCGCCTAGCGGCGCAGGAGGGGGTCGGTCATCTGGCCGAGAAGGTCGGCGGCTGCGTCGATGGTGAGCGAGCCGTGTTCGGTGAGGGTCTCGAACGCTTCGAGGCTGGTGAGGACCATGAGTACGTCCACGGCGCGGTCGCGGGGCCAGGTGGGACTGAGTTCGCCTTCGTCCGCGAGCCGTTCGACGAGTTCCCCGATCGAGCCGCGCCGGGCGTTGAAGTAGGTGGCCTCGAGCACGACAGCGGCGTCGGGGTCGCAGCTCGCGGTCTTGAGGATGGCGCGGCCCTGCGCGCCAGCAGCGTCGTAGAAGTGGGCGTTCTCCCGCACGAAGTCTCCGAGCGCGGCTCGGACGTCGGGTTGGAGTCGGGCGCGGCGGACACGGTCGATGTCGAGGCGGGCGACGGTCCACCATGCCAGCGCTTCGAGCAGGCCGGCCTTGTCTTTGAAGTGGTCGTACACGGTGACGCGCGAGACATCGGCGGCGAGGGCGACGCGCTGCATGGTGACGCCGCGAAAGCCGATCTCGACGAGCAGCCCTGCGGCCGCCTGCAGGATCTTGTCGCGGGTCTCCTGCGCGAGCTCCTGTCGGCGTCCGAGTCGATAGGGCCTGGTCATCGCTGGCTTGAGAGAGCGCTTGACTCCACGAGATTTACCTTACATACTGTCAGATGAAATGACAACGACCCGAGGGTGGCACGACGAGGTCACGCTCGAGATCGCGGCGGAGCCCGAGCAGCTGTGGGAACTGATCGCCGACGTCACCCGGATGGGCGAGTGGAGTCCCGTGTGTCGCCGCTGCGAGTGGACCGACGGGTCCACCCGCGCCGACGTCGGTGCTCGCTTCATCGGCCACAGCCGCGAGGGCCCTGCCCGCTGGTCCCGTCCATGCGAGGTCACCGTCAGCGACCCCGGCCGCGAGTTCTCGTTCCGCACGTTCTTCAAGGGGCGGGAATCGACGCGGTGGCACTACCGCCTGGAGCCGACGGCGACGGGCACCAGGGTCGTCGAGTCGTACGAGGTCGTCGCCATGCCCTGGTTTGTGCAGCTGCTGCATCGACTGCCGGGCATGCACGCCAAGAGACGCCGCGACGGCGTTCGCAGCATGACCCACACGCTTCAACGCCTCCGCGCTGAAGCAGAGAGAAGCCACTGATGATGACACCAGGTAGTCCCAGCATCGACGACCCGCTCACGGGCCAGCACCTCACGTTCACGCACACCGCCAACGACACCCGCGGCGCGTCGGTGCGAGCCGTCGTTCGCCTCGAACCGGCTGGCTTCGTTCCCCGGCACCTTCATCTCCGCCAAGACGAACAACTCGAAGTCCTCACCGGATCGATCCGGCTCCATACCGGCGGCACCTCCCGGCTGCTCAGCGCCGGCGACACCGCCACAGTTCCGCGGCGCCGTGTACACCGCGTCGCCAACGCCGGCACGAGTGAAGCGTCCTTCGTGCTCGAGGTCCACCCCGCCCGGCGGATCGAATGGACCATCCGACTCATGTTCGCTACCGGCCGAGCACTTCACCCGCTCACGCGACACGCACGCCGGCGAGTCGAGCCGTCACCCAACGAGCATGCAGCTCGCGACACATCGCGAAAGGTCGCACGAGGATAACAACTCCCAAGGTGCGCCTCGTGGCGATGTGCAGCGCCGCCATCGTGATCATCAGCATCATCCCCTCCACCCTGTGGCAGGAGTACCCGACCTGGATGTGGTACCTGCTGGCGCCGGTAGGCGTCTTCGCGGCCGGCGCGACAGCGATCATCTCGGCCGCGGGTGCTGATGCGACGCCGACACCTCTCGGCGTCGCGGATAGTTGGTCGAGGGCGAGGCGTCAGTGCTCGGGTTATCGCTGACGGCGTCGCTCCGCACTGGCGAGCCCCACACCGATAACGCGCCCACAACGCTCAGCCGCGCCACCGCGATGAGGTGCCCTCAAACGCCTAATACACGGATGATCCTTCGTGCATCCCGGTGTCTTCTGCCGGGTGGTGTGAGCGTGGCGGGATGACCTTCATGCCGTGCCTGGTGCGGTCGTCAACGGCGGCGGGCGAGTACCGCTTCTCGTTGGGTGACCCGCTGTTGGACTCCTACCTGGCGTTCGTCGCGGGACGATCTCGACCGAACACGCTGCGAGCGACCGCGCACGATCTGAAGACCTTCTTCAGCGTGGTGGCCAAGCCGCCGGCGGAGGTGGCCGCGGCTGACGTGTTCGAGTTCCTCGCGGATCAGCGCGGTGATCGCAGCGTGGTCCGGATCGTCGACCGCGAGTCGGGCCTGTCAGCGCGGACGATCGCCCGGCGGTTGTCGTCGGTGTCGGGCCTGTACGCGTATCTCGTCGCCCGGGGCGACACCGGCGTCGACTCGAACCCGGTCCCGAGAGGTTTGATGACCCGCCGGCTCGGTGGTCGCCGCCGACACGTGCCTCTGGTGCGGGTGTCGCGGACGTTGCCGCGGATCCTGTCGCCCGATGAGCCCGCGCGCTGATCAGCGCGTTGCGGACCGACCGGGACCGGGCGTTGGTCCTGGCGATGCTGCTGGGCGGGCTGCGCCGCTGCGAGGTGATCGGCCTGCGGCTCGAGGATGTCCGGGTCGCGGACCGGTCGCTGTTCATCGCGGAGGGCAAGGGCGGTCACCAGCGTGTGGTCCCGATCTCGAATCCGTTCTTCGCCGCGGTCGGCGACTACCTCCGCGGCGAACGGCCTCAGGGCACTGCGACCGACCGGGTGTTCGTCACCCTGAAGGGCCCGCACCGGGGTCTGCCCGTCACCGCGGACGGGGTCGACAAGATGCTCCAGGGCGCCCGGCAGCGGGCCGGGCTCGCCAAGGCGACCTGTCACCAGTTGCGCCACACGTGCCTGACCCGCCTACGGGAAGCGGGCATGGAGCTCGAGGCTGTCCAGGCCCAGGCCGGGCACCGGTCGATCGAGTCGACCCGGATCTACCTCCATCTGAGCGACGCCTGGCTCGCCGCCGAATACCACCGGGCGTCCGCGTTGATCGACGCCGACCACGCGAGCCTCCGAGCGCGGGCATGACCGCGGTGGTCGCGGTGGTCGAGCCGTGGTTCGCGTCGACGGAGTCCCAACGCGAGTGGGGCGACCTGTCTCGCCAACGGTTGCGGATGATCCGGATCTTCCTCGAGCGGCTCATCGAATGGGACTGGCCCGACGCCCACCAGCGCAACCCGATCCTCCACGGTGACATCCCACCACGCCCCGAACCGCTCCCGAAGTTCCTCACCGACCAGCAGGCCGCCGCGTTCATGGCCGCCGCCCGCGCCCACCCCCTCCCGCGCTACCGGATCGTCGCCGAGATCCTCGCCCGGACCGGGATGCGCGCCAGCGAGCTCTGCGACCTCGCCGGCGACGCCGTCGTCGTGATGGGCGACGCCCACTGGCTGCGGATCCCCGTCGGCAAGCTCCGCAACGACCGGCTCATCCCGCTGCACCCCGACCTCGTCGCCCTGCTCGCCGACTGGACCGCGGCCAACAGCGACCACATCCGCCAACAGCGGCGGCTCATCGCCGACGAACACGCCCCGATCGACCGGCGGACCGTCTACCGGATCGTGTCCCGCATCGGCCGGGTCGCCGGGATCGGCGCGGTCCACCCCCACCAGCTCCGCCACACGCTCGCGACCCAGGCGATCAACCGCGGAATGCGTCTCGAAGCGATCGCCGCGCTCCTCGGGGCACCGGTCCCTCGAGATGACCCTCGTCTACGCCCGCATTGCCGACCGGGTCGTCGCCGACGAATACGCGTCCGTGTGCGAACAGATCGACCGGCTCTACGCCACCGCCGCCCCCGGCGCCCTCCCCGCTGAGATCGAGACCGCGGCCATGGCCAAGCTCCGCACCCAGGCCCACGCCCTCATGCTCGGCAACGGCCTTTGCACCCGACCCGTCGAGCTCGACTGCCGCATGGAATCAGCCTGCGAAACCTGCGCCTACTTCCACACCGGCGCCGAGTTCACGCCGGTCCTGCTCCGCCAACGAGACCACGCCCGAGACCACGATCAACCCGACCGCGCCGCCATCTTCGACGGCCTCCTCGAACGCGTCGCCGGACAAGGCGCTTGACAACTTCCTACGTATAACGCCGGGACCGATGCGCTTCGGTCGGCACGCGGTTCTGCGTGGTGGTTGCGTGGCCCTCTCACGTCACAAGGGAGGATGCCATGACCACCATCGCCACCAGCACGACCGACCTGCAATTGCCTGCCGAGGCCTTCGCGATCGACGACGCCCAGCTCGCCGCCGTCGCGTTCCTGTCCCGCTACAACGGCCGAACGCTCGAGGCCTACCGCCACGATCTCCGCGGCTTCTTCCAGTGGGCCTCCGACAACAACCTCGCCGTCCTCGCCGCGACCCGGCCCCACATTGAGCTGTACCGAAGCTGGATGGAAGACCGGGGCCTGGCCGCGTCCACGATCGACCGTCGCCTGTCGACGGTCTGCGGCTTCTATCGATTCGCCCACATCGATGGACGAATCGCCTCGAACCCCGCGCAGTACGTCCGACGGCCGCAGGTACACCCGTCGACCGGGCGAGGACTCGACCGCTCCGAACTCGGCGTGTTTCTGTTCACCGCCGAGCACTACGACCGCGATCACGCCGCCCTGGCGGTGCTTCTCGGGTTGAACGGACTGCGAGTGAGCGAGGCATGCGCCACCAACGTCGAGGACCTCGGCATCGAACGCGGCCATCGCACGTTGCGCATCCTCGGCAAGGGCAACAAGCCCGCCACCATCCCGCTCGTCCCACGGACCGCGCGAACAATTGACCTGACCATCGGCGAACGCAGCGAAGGCCCGATCCTGCGCCGCCGTGACGGCGAACGCCTCGACCGCCGGACTGCGCACCGCTGGGTTCGGTCCATCGGCAAGCGTGCCGGCCTCGGAGCCGTGCACCCGCACATGCTCCGGGCCGCGTTCATCATGGCCGCCCTCGACGCCGGCGTCCCGCTGCGGGACGTGCAGCTCGCCGCCCGGCACGCAGATCCGAGGACCACGACGATCTACGACCGGCGCCGGCAGAACTTTGATCGCCACGCTGCCTACGTCGTCGTCGCTTTCGTCGCCGGCGGCTGACGCAGCTCGGGCGTACGATGGTCGGCGTGAGCGACGCCGCCGACCGTCAGCACGAGCCCCCGCACGGCACCGCGCTCTTGCCGAGTGATCTAACCGATGAGCAGCTCGCCGCCGCTCCGGTTCTGGCATCTATCGACGCGCTCCTGATCGAGGAGTTGTCCGAGGACGAGGACGAGGCCTTCGCTGCTGCGCTCGATTCGTGAGGGTCGTCGTCGACACCGGGGTGTTCAGCGCGTCGCTCAGCCGTCGCCGCCGTCCCCGGTTCGAGTCGCAGATCGGCTTGATGGCCGGACACCAGATCTTCCTGGCGGCTGTCACCGTTGGCGAGCTCCGATTACGGCGCCCTCGTGGCCGGATGGGGCCAGGCGCGCCGCGACCGCCTCGATGAGTCGATCCAGACAACCACGGTCGTTCCCGTCAGCGATCGGCTCCTCTCGACCGTCGCCGAGCTCCGATTTGCCTGTCGCCGAGCGGGCCATCCGCTCCATGATCGAGCCCACGCCAACGACTTGTGGATCGCAGCCTCGGCGATCCACATCGACGCGCCACTTCTCACCGCCGACAACGTCTTCTCGGACACACCCGTACTGACGCTCCACGAGTAGAGCGACCCTCGCAAACGATCGGTCCCGCCGGCCCGCCCGCGACCGAGCGGCACATCGGGGCGATCTCCCAGATCGATGTGCTCGCGCATTCGGGAATGCCCTCACCGCGACGTGGTTGAGCGGTGGTCAGAGGATGTCAGCGATCGTGGTGACGAAACTCGGCAACGCGACCAAAGCGGCAATGGCGATCAGGGTGCGGCCAGCGACCAGCAGCCGGGGATTGGCCCAGACTCGTCGGATGGCAGGACTGGTCGACACAGCCGCGCCGGCCATCAGCACGACCACAACAGCCGTTCCGATCACCGCGGTGGGCAACAGGAGTACCAGCGGCACGTATGCGAGGGCGACGCGGGGGGTGCCGGCGAAGAGAGGTAGGGAGCGACTGACGCGAGCCATCACCGCGAAGAGAACGAACGTGTGGAGAACCGCCAGCGCCGTGAAGGCCGACACGGCGAGCCAGTCCGGGCCAACCAGGTTGAAGTCGGGGTTGTTCGATCGAAGAGGCTCGACGTGCGCTCCCAGGGTCACCAACAGGAGCCCGGCCAACGCCAATGCCCCTGGCCGACCCGACGGTAACCACCTGCGGAGGACCAGATAGATCACGGCCGCGACCAATCCCGCGAAAAGGCCGCCGAAAACGACGAAGCCGATGGTCCCCCCGACCGTTATCTTCCCGACGACCTCGTCAGCTTCGGTGATCCGCCCCTGGGCGTCATCTCCGGCCGTGACGGCAAGCAACCGCATTGCGAGCCGGCCGCCGGCACCCGCTGCGAGCAGCCCCGCGACGACCCCACCAATCATCACGATGTCGAGGTACCAGACGACACGCTTGGCCTGCTCCCCAAAGGTCACTCTCTCAGCGGGGGCCGGAGGCTCGAAATCCAGGTGTCCCCACTTCACGGCCAGCACGATGCCGAGGAGCAGAGCCACAAGACACACGACCATCACCGATTGCACGCCCCAATTATGACCATCCGCAGCGCGGGCCGCCGCGATCCTCGTTGCACCCACTACCGGATATGCCTCCGGCGACGGATCACATGTGACGATGAGCGACGCCAACACGGCGTACTCCTAGAACTGCCCCAAACGCCGGGACGTGGAGAATTCGAGTGCGCGATGCTGTTGGCACTGCGACTGGCGGCTACGAGCGTGGACAACCACGGGGGAGCTTCTGTTCGGGGACCGGCCGCCTGGGTCTCCGAGACAGGAGGCGACCATGTCAGCGTTCTCCTCAGTCGACTCGTCCGCTGAGCCGTCCCGTCTGATCGCGTACCTCGAGCAGGTTGGGCTGACCGCCATGAGGCACTACATGGCGGTCACGCACGCACTGCGGGAGTCAAGGGCACCCGTCCTTGACATTGGATATGGTGTCGGTCGCGATCTCGCCGCGCTGACAGAAGCGGGCGTCGCCGCGGTCGGTGTTGACCTGAGTGCGGTCATGCTCGAGGCCGCGACAGGTCGCGGTGGTGCTCCACTCGTGCGAGCGACCGGCGACCGGCTCCCCTTCGCAGACCGCGTCTTCTCCGGGTGCTTGATCCAGCGTGTGCTGATGCACGTCGCCAACCCAGACGCGGTCGTCGCCGAGGCGGTGCGGTGCGTCCAGAACAACGGCCTGTTGACGATCTTCGAGCCCGACTGGTCCACGCTCTCGGTCAACGGCTCGCCCGTCCCGACGGGGTGGATCAGCGTGGCCCGACATCCTTCGATCGGAGAGGCCGTTGGTGAGTTGCTCACCGCAGCGGGGTGTGTGATCCGCGATCGCGTCGAGGAGCGCTCGTGGTGGACCTTCAGCGACTTCGAGCGGATCACGAACCTGGAGCCAAGCCTGAACCGGGCTGTCGCGGCAGGTGTCGCCACGCGTTCTGAGATCGATGGTTGGTTGGCGGAGCACCATCGGCGCGCTGCCAACAACGACTTCCGCGCCGAGATGGCGAAAATCCTTTGGGTAGCGACGACACCCTGATCGGGACGCCCCATACCGCCGGATGGATGACGCATCTCCCTGGGTCGCGGCTGCCACGCTGAGCGTCCGGCGAGCTGATCGCGCGAGCGTGCGCAGATGCTTCGTTATACGGGTGTTCTGTGCTCCTGATCTTCCATACGTCGAGCGCTTCTCACTAGGCATTCGGCGCTGCTCGGCTGCCTGTCGCGTTTTTCTGGTGAGGACATAAACGTGCAGTTAGTTCGTGTCCTCGCGAGAACCGTCGAACGCCGCGCCGATCGGCGTGCCAGTGTCACGGTCGGCGCACATCGTCTTCGGGGATGGAGCGTTAGCCGACTAAGACGAACCGGATCTCATGTCGATTCGTTCCGAGGAGCACGGTCGCCTCGCCGCGGCTGCTCCGGTAGGCGCCGGTTCCACCCGTGACGGCCCCTACGCTCGTGGCGCCCGGGGCGTTGACGAGGATGCCGGCCGTGGTGATCGTCCCGTGGGGCAATGAGCTGACGATCGTGCATTCAAAACGGCCCTCGCTCGGGTTGATGAGGTTGCAGCGGCCTTCGAGGCGTCCGAGAATCTGATGTTCGTCGTCGGGTCGCACCAGCGTTTCGCTAAATACGTACACGTCACCGGGGCTCGGTCCTGTCGGCCCGATGTCGACGAAGTCGTTGATCGAAGTGGCGAGGGCGACCACCTCGACGACTCGCCCCCCGGTTGTCGGCGATCCGGCCGCGGTGTCCTCGGCGGCCAGCGTGATTGCTCCGACGAGCGCCCCGGTCATGGCGATCGCGACGGAGACGTGTGTGAGTTTTCGGTACATGGCTTCGCTCCATCTCGGGGTTGTTTCGTGCATTGAAAAGAGTGACCCGCGTCAGTGCGCTGGCGCATCGGTCAGGTGACCGATATCGGCCGTGCCCGCGACGCCTCCGGAGCGAAGTTCCCAACATCGGTCACGTGATCGAGCTCGTCAGCGCTCGATGTCCGTGGCGACCACCGCGTACCGGACACTTCGGGCTCGGGACTGTCGGTCCGGTCAGGCGTCAGCACCGCTGCCGCCGCCCCTTTCATTTCAGGCTGCGACGACGTGGCCGCAGCCGGCCCCATGACCGGACGAGATGCTTGTGCGTTGGACCTTGACCGTTCGCGCCCGTGGCCCGTCCTCGAACGTGCTAATCGCACACGCATAGCTGCCTGATCCGCGCCACCCCAGAGATACGCGAAGTGAGCAGAACGCGCGAGCCGAACGACGCCAAGCGCGCAGGACCACGAGGCACGCAAGGCGTCGCATCGGCGCCGGTGCAGTCCCATAACCCCGCTCCCACAAACGCTGGCCGGCATCCCAGACCGCCGGTTTCATATGGTTGATATTTGCTGTCGGCGATGCACTCTCCTCGTACGACAAGCGCAGCGAGACTCGATGAGTTCAGATGCGGCCGTCGTCCGAGGAGACTTGAGCGAGCACGGCACGGACACCATCCGCGAAGCTGGGCA
>JANMRB010000311.1:0-8332 GCA_031370825.1 Ilumatobacteraceae bacterium | reverse complement strand
TCCCACGCGGTTCGGGCCGCGGTGAGCAACTTGCCGTCGACGCGGACCTGACCGCCACCACCGGGCGACCTGGCGCCGAGCCAGATGTGATGTGGCCCGGAGCGATCAACTCTGGCTTCGAACCTTGCTCTGTCGAGTGGCATTGCGAAAATCTATCGAACTTCGAAGGCGTTGTCGAGATACCTGTTGGTGCCTATCTCATTCGATAGACTGGCGATCGATTTCAGAAAGTGCTATTGACCTGGTACTTCTTGGTGCGCCCCCTGGGTTTCGAACCCAGAACCTGCGGATTAAGAGTCCGTTGCTCTGCCGTTGAGCTAGAGGCGCATCGCCCAGGCATGAGCCAGGACCCGAGCAGTGTAGGGGCACCGGGGTGCCCCCGAACTGTTCGATTGGGGTGACCGACGGGGCTCGAACCCGCGACATCCAGTACCACAAACTGGCGCTCTACCAGCTGAACTACGGCCACCATGTAGGTCGCCCAGTCTGCCACACCGCTGGCCGACTTCCACAGTCCTTTCGCGACGCTTACATCGGTCACCGTTGAACGGTCACGATGGATTCCGTGGTGAGGTAGGCTTGTCAGAACGAAATCCGCTTGGAGAATCGAATGACTGCAATGGAATCCATCGACACCCGTCAGCTGGCCACGAAAGCCCGAGAAATCACACAGCGAGAACTAGGTGTCTACATCAAGCGCACCGCAGGCTCGATGAGAGCCACCGAGCGGGCCCGCAAGGTGATGCCGCTCGGCGTGCCGTCGAGCTTCCAGTCGTACGATCCGCATCCGATCGTCGTCCGCAGGGCCCAGGCCGCGTGGATGGAAGACGTCGACGGCAACCACTACGTCGACTTCGATCTCGGCTTCGGCGCCCTTTTCGCCGGCCATTGCAACCCCGCTGTGCGAAGCGCCATCGAGCATCAACTCGACGACGGCACGTTGTTCGTCACGCCGTGCGAGCTCAACGCCGACGTCGCCGAGATGCTCGCTGCTCGGTACAAGCTGCCCATGTGGCGGTTCACGAACAGCGGTACCGAAGCCACGATGGATGCCATCCGTGTGGCGCGCGGGTTCACCGGTCGCGACAAGATCGTCAAGGTCGAAGGCGGCTACCACGGTCATCACGACGAAGTGATGATCTCGATGAAGCCACCCATCAGCGAGGCCGGCCCGGTCGACGAGCCCAGAGCCATTCCCGCGACCGCCGGCATCACCCGCGCGGTGCTTGGCGACACCAAGGTCATTCCCTACAACAGGCCTGATCTCCTCGACAAGGCGTTGGCCGGGCGCGACGTGGCCTGCTTCATCGTCGAGCCTGTGATGGAGAACATCGGCATCTGCCTGCCGCAGCCCGGCTATCTACAGGCCGTGCGGGAGATCACCCGCAAGTACGGCACGATGCTCATATTCGACGAGGTCAAGACAGGCATCACTGCCGGCTGGGGTGGCGCCACGGGCGCGGTCGGCGTACAGCCCGATTTGGTCGCCCTCGCGAAGAGCATCGGTGGCGGGCTTCCTCTCGGTGCGTTCGGCGGTTCACAGGAGTGCATGGATCAGATCACCAGCGGCAGGGTGCTGCACCTCGGTACGTACAACGGCAACCCGTTGTGCATGGCTGCGGCCAAGGCGGTGCTCAACGAGGTGTGCACGCCGGAGGCGACACAGGCAACGGTCGAGCTCAATGGACGCGTCCTGGCGGCGTGTCAGAAGACCATCACCGATGCCGACCTTCCGGCGCACACGGTTCAGTTCGGTGCGAAGGGCTGCGTCACATGGGCGCCCACGCAGATCGAGAACTATCGCGACTACAAGGCCACCGATTTTGACCTCGCATTCGCACAGTGGATGCACGGCATCAATCGTGGGGTGCTGCTGCCGCCCGGTCTCGATGAGCAGTGGTTGATCTCGGTGATGCACTCCGAATCAGACGCCATGCACTACGCCGCCGTGTTCGCAGAATTCGTCGCGGAACTGACCTCGTAGTCGGCGTCAGTCGGCGGCGTCAGCTCCAGGGGCGTTCCTCGCGATATCGATAGGTGCTTACCGGCGCGTTCCAACGTCGCCTGCGCTTCAGCAAACCAGTTCCCACGAGAAGCATGAAACCGCCAACGCCCAAGATGATTGCCATTCCGACCAACAGTGGAAGCGAATCGTTGGCGAGGCGCCCCGGTACGTCGGCCCAAATGCTGTCGCTGAGCGCCGGCAGGATGAAGCGCGGTGCGATGTAGCCCAGCACGGCTATCAACAACGCCAACAGCACCATGCCGTACCCGAGGCTGTGCACCAGTGCCGACCGGTTGGGGTGCAGCATGAACCCGATCACGAAGAAGCCGACAGCCAACAGCGCGCCGAAAGGAATCATCCAACGAAGAATCCGACGAATCAGATCAAGGGACGAAACCCGTGGGACCGGCAACGTGACCGATGGCATGTCGCCCACCACTTGGTTGCGCACGAGCTGCACCATCTGATCGCCCGTTATCCGCACGGGCCCCCTCAACTCGCCGATCATCCGGGCGTGCGCATCGTGCAGCACCTTGCTGAAGAGCTGAGTTCCTTGCGGGGTAGCAGCAACGGCGGCGATGGTCTGACGCACTGCCGCCTTGTCCAAACCTCGTTGTTCGGAGACTGCGTCGGCAATCGTGTTGGAGATCTCTGCCTTGATCCGGGGGTCCTGCAGAACGACGCCGGCCAGATCACCCGTACGGCTCGGGTCGAACGCGCTGCGGTGCAGCAGCCACCCGCTGATCGCCAAGCTTGCGCACACGTAGGCAAGACCAAAGATGAGACCAGCGAGGGTTCGGCGCACGTCGTTAGTTTGGCTGATGAAGTCTCCGTTGTCTCTAGGGTGACGGAGATGCCGTCGAAAGAGCCATCATTCGGTCGGATGTTGCATCGCGCTGTTTTGCTGCGTTGCCCGTGGTGTGGATCGCGCCGCACCTTCATCCGTGGATGGTTCGGCAAGTACGACCGTTGTCGCACATGTGGCATCCGTTGGCGACGCGAGGAAGGGTTCGAGCTCGGTGCGGTCACGATCAACACGGTGCTGACGTTCCTCGTCCTGACCATCGGTATGACGGTCGGGTTCGTCATGACGTCGCCGGATATTCCGGTCCTGCCCTTCGTGCTGTCGCTGGTCGGTATTGCGGTGTTGATGCCGATCATCATCTACCCGTTCACCTACACCATTTGGCTGGCGCTCGATCTTGCGGTTCATCGTCCCGACGCCACGGAAGTGGTAGAGGCAGCGGCAGTGGTCGCCGCATCGCGGTAATACTTGATCGAACGACTGTTCGTAGTTACACTGCTGTTGTTCGAACAACGCCACACGGAACCGTGTAACACCCCTTCCGTATGGTGGCCGTCAACGCAATCGAGGTCGTGCAACCCGGCCTCCACCTCAGCAAGATCCCCATGCACCAGGCAGGAAACGGAGAACGACAGTGAACAACGATCGCGAAAAGGCACTCGATGTGGCGATGGCAGCCATCGACAAGCAGTTCGGCAAAGGGTCCATCATGCGGATGGGTGAGAAGACCTCGATGGGCATCGAGTCCATTCAAACCGGGGCGCTTTCACTCGACCTCGCTCTCGGCGTCGGTGGCTTGCCCCGTGGGCGCGTCGTCGAGATCTTCGGCCCCGAGTCGTCGGGCAAGTCGACACTGGCCATGCATGTCGTGGCCGAGGCGCAACGCAACGGTGGCATCTGCGCCTACATCGACGCCGAGCACGCCATGGATCCGGTCTATGCCAGCGCCATCGGCGTCGATATCGACCAGTTGTTGATCAGCCAGCCCGACACTGGCGAGCAGGCACTCGAGATCGTCGACATGTTGGTGCGTTCCGGCGCGGTCGATGTTGTGGTCATCGACTCGGTGGCAGCTCTCACACCTCGCGCCGAGATCGAAGGCGAGATGGGCGATACCCATGTCGGCCTGCAGGCCAGGTTGATGAGCCAGGCACTGCGCAAGCTCACCGCCAACCTCAGCAGGACCAACACCATCGCCATCTTCATCAACCAGCTGCGTGAAAAAATAGGTGTCATGTTCGGCTCGCCAGAGACCACCCCCGGCGGCCGTGCACTGAAGTTCTATTCGTCGGTACGCCTCGACATCCGTCGTATCGAGAGCATCAAAGATGGTGCCGAGATCGTCGGCAACCGCACCCGGGTCAAGGTGGTCAAGAACAAGGTCGCCCCGCCGTTCCGTCAGGCCGAGTTCGACATCATGTACGGCAAGGGCATCAGCCGCGAAGGCACCCTGCTCGACATCGCCGTCGACATGGGCATCATCAAGAAGTCCGGTGCCTGGTTCACGTACGAGGGTGAGCAGCTCGGCCAGGGTCGCGAAAACGCCAAGAGCTTCCTGGCGGAAAATCCCGAGATCATGGTCGAGGTTTCTGAGAAGGTTCGTGTCGAGGCCGGCCTCGGTGGCCAGGACACTCCAGAGTTCACACCGGCCGACGAAGAGCCGATCACGATCGACTGAACAACCAGTGTCGGTTCCTGCTCGTCTCACCTTGGTATCGCTTGGCGTGGCCGACGTGGCCCGGGCAACATCGTTCTTCGAGGCGCTGGGTTGGCGAAAGTCCAGCGCCTCGAACGACGACGTGTCCTTCTTCCAACTTGGCGGGCTGGCTCTGTCGATCTTCGGCCGACAGGATCTCGCCGATGATGCCAACGTTTCCTCCGACGGCGGCGGCTTTCGCGGAATGTCCTTGGCGATCAACCTCGAGTCAGAGGCGGAGGTCGATCGTGTGGCCGCTGAATGGTTGTCGTGCGGTGGCACCATGGTCAAGCAACCACACCGTGCCTTCTGGGGTGGCTATTCGGGCTACGTCGCCGATTTCGACGGCCATTTGTGGGAGCTCGCCCACAATCCGGGGTTCACGCTCATGGCCGACGGCTCGATGCAACTCCCTACCTGAGCAGAGAGCACACCGATAGCCTTTCGCCCGTGACCCGCGGCTACATCGTTCACACCTTCGGGTGCCAGATGAACGAGCACGACTCCGAGCGCATCGCCGGCCTGCTCGAAGGAGATGGCTACGTCGCAGTCACCGATCAGGCCGATGCCGATGTCGTGGTGCTCAACACGTGCTGCATTCGGGAGAACGCCGACAACAAGCTGTACGGGACGCTGGGCTGGCTGAAGCCATGGAAAGAGCAGCGTGATGGTCGTCAAATAGTCGTCGCCGGCTGCCTGGCACAGAAGGATCGAGATCTCGTTCAGCGCAAAGCACCGTTCGTCGATGTCGTGCTCGGCACTCACAACGTCCATCGCACGGCCGAGCTCATTGAGCGTTCCCGTCACGTCGGTCCGATCACCGAAATTCTCGACGAGGCGGTGCTCGACGATCAGGCGATGTTTCCCAGCGCGCTTCCGGCGCGCCGCGAGACCACTTACAACGCCTGGGTCACGATCCAGATCGGCTGCGACAACTCCTGCGCGTTCTGCATCGTGCCGGCAGTGCGTGGCGCCGAGATCAGTCGCCCGTTCGCGGATGTCGTCGCCGAGGTCAACAGGCTCGCGCTCGAGGGCGTCAGTGAGATCACCCTGCTCGGCCAGAACGTCAACAGTTACGGCCGCGACCTGCAGTTGGCCGCCCGGCACGCGGGCGACAGTGAGGCACGGCTGCGACCCATGTTCGCAGAGCTACTGACTGCCGTTGGTTCGGTCGATGGCATTCGTCGAGTGCGCTTCACCAGCCCGCACCCCAAGGACATGCGCGCCGAGACGTTCGCAGCAATGGCATCGACGCCCGCTGTGTGCGAGCACTTGCACTATCCGCTGCAATCCGGAAGCGACCACGTCCTGGCCGCGATGCATCGCGGTTACACGGCTCAGCGCTACCTCGAACGACTGGCCGCGGGCCGTGCCGCGGTTTGCGACCTCGCGGTGTCGACCGACATCATCGTTGGCTTCCCGGGCGAGACCGACGACGACTTTGCTGCGACGTTGGAGGTGGCCGCAACCGCGGAGTACGACTACGCCTACACGTTCGTCTTCTCGCCGAGGCCAGGTACCGAAGCTGCCGAGATGACCGACCAGTATGTCGATCCCGCCGTTGCCGCCGAACGCTTTCAGCGATTGCGTGTCGTGGTGGAGCGCAGCGCCCTGGCCAAGCACGAGGCGCGGGTCGGGCGGGTCGAAGAGGTTCTCATCGAGGGGCCCAGCAAGAAAGACCCGTCGGTCTTGTCGGCGCGAACGCGTCAGAACAAGCTGGTGCATTTTGCGCCACCACACCCGCTGCGCGCCGGTGCCTACGCGATGGTCGAGATCACTCGCGCGGCTCCTCATCACCTGGTTGGCAGCTTCGTCGAGTTGCTCGCGGAGCCAGTGCACAAGCGGCGCATTGCCGTTCTCGCCGGGTGATTGCAGCCACTCCACTGGTCATCCTCGGGCCGACTGCGTCGGGCAAGAGCGACGTTGCCATGGCCCTTGCCGGTCGGCATCCCAACGCCGAATTGGTGGTCGCCGATGCCATGCAGGTCTACCGCCGAATGGACATCGGTACCGCGAAACCCTCGATCGCCGATCGCTCCGCGGTGCCACATCATTGTCTCGACCTCGTGGACGCGGCGGATGAGTTCACCGTGACGGACTACGCCGTCGCGGCTCACCGAGCGATGTCAGACATCGCCGGTCGTCGACACCGCTCTGTGTTCGTCGCCGGCACCGGCTTGTACCTGCGCAGCGTCACGGACCCCATGGAGATGCCCGGGCGATGGCCTGAGGTTCGCAGGGAGCTCGACCAGCGGATCGCCGTCGAGGGCGTCGAAGCGCTGCACGCTCAACTGGTCGTGCTCGATCCTGCTGCGGCCGCGAAGATGGAGCCGACCAACGGCCGGCGAGTGGTGCGCGCCCTCGAGGTCACAATCGCCAGCGGCCGCAAGTTCAGTTCGTTCGGCCCCGGCATCGGCACGTTCCCACCCGTTCCGTTTCTTCAGTTCGGACTTCGTTGGCCGCGGCCGTTGCTGGCCGAACGAATCGCCCGTCGTGTCCACGCGATGATCTCCGCCGGTCTGGTCGACGAGGTTGCCGAGCTGGCCCGGGGACAGGTCTCTCGCACCGCGCGACAGGCGCTCGGTTACAAAGAGTTGTTCGCCCAATTCGATGGCGTCGGCTCGCTCGAGGCAGCGATCGAGTCGATCGTCACCCGCACGCGTCAGTTCGCAGTGCGCCAGGAGCGGTGGTTACGCCGCGACCCGCGCATACGCTGGATCGACATCGACGGCGATCCGGTGGCCTCGGCGCTCCCGGTTTTGGAAAGTGCATGGCAGAGCTCCAACTGACGAAGCATCACGGATTGGGCAACGACTTCCTGGTCGCCTTCCACCCCCACGTCGAAGACCTACCTGCTCTGGCGAGGCGATTGTGTGACCGCCGTCGAGGTATTGGGGCCGATGGATTGCTGATCGGCGAGAGTGAGACCGGGTATGCGGCCCGCATGGTGCTGTACAACTCCGACGGGTCCCGCGCCGAGATGAGCGGCAACGGCATCCGCTGCTTCGCCCAGGCGCTGTCGCTTCGTCGCGGCGACGTCGACCCGCAGTGCATCCTCACTGATGCGGGTGAGCGGCTCGTGACTTTGTGTGCCACTGAGGATCCAGACGTGATCGAAGCAGCTGTGGATATGGGCCCGGTTTCGGCGATCGACGAGCCTGACGGCTGGCACCGCGTGGGAACCGACCCGTTGCGGCCGGTGAGTCACCTCAGTGTCGGGAACCCTCACGCCGTTGTCGCGGTCGAAGATGTGGCCATCGTCGATTTGTTGGCGCTCGGCGGGCTGGTTCCGGAGATCAACCTCGAAGTCATCGAGGCCGGCCCTGAGCCTCATGCCATCACGATGCGAGTGCACGAACGCGGCGCAGGCATCACCGAGGCATGTGGCACGGGGGCATGCGCCAGCGCCTGGGCGGCCACGACGTGGGGGCTCGTTTCAGCCGATCTCGAAGAAATCACCGTGCACATGGACGGCGGAGATGCCAAGGTACGTTTGCACGCTCCCAAGAGCGGGCATGCCACCCTCGTCGGTCCGGCGCAGTTTGTCGGTTCGATCACGGTTCACATCTAAAGGCAGGTGCAGCAGGGAAATCATGTCGACGCCATACAACGAAGCACTCGGCGCAACGCTGATCGAGCGCACCAAGCGCGAGCAGATCGTCTTGGTGGGCGTCACCTTGAACGGTGGCAGCGATGCCGAGACTGAGGCCGGTCTCGACGAACTGGCGCTCCTGATCGACACGGCGGGGGCGGACGAAGCTGGTCGTCTCGTGCAACGGCGGGACACGCCCGACCACACCTGGTTCATCGGTAAGGGCAAGGTCGA
>JANMRB010000261.1:0-2413 GCA_031370825.1 Ilumatobacteraceae bacterium | reverse complement strand
CTCGAGCGTCCGGTCCCGCTCCGCGACGTAGCGCTCCATGGCCTCACGAAGCAAGTGCGACGTTGACACGCCGTCGCGGCGAGCGAGGTCCTCGAGGGCCGCATATGTCGTGAGGTCAACCGACGTCGTGATCCGCTTCATTCCGTGATGGTGCTGCATGCAGCACCATCACGTCAAGCGTCAGCGTGGTAGGCCACTCGGCCCGTCAGGTGATGACGAATGACGCTGATGCCGCTCCGCCGAGGCCGCGAGAGTCGCCCCGTGGTCAGGGCAGTCGTCGTCAACCGCGATCAGCAAGGGCTCGCCGGGCAGCAGGCCGAGTTGCTGCGGGCCACCGGCTACGAGGTCGAGCTGTGCGGAGGCCCCCAGCATGAGCCATGTCCGGTCCTCGACAGTTTTCCGGGTAGTGTCTCAGGTCGAATCCGAAGGTAGCTCAAGTGCTCCAGTGACGCCGAAACCGGCGCGTCGGTAGGGGACTGCCACGAAATAGGCCCTCTCATTCCTGTGGGAGCATGAGGCGAGGGAGCAGCGCGTAGTTCCACTCGCCGTGGAAGGCGCCGGGCCGGAGATGGCGCATCCGGATGGCAGACTATGTGCAGCGAGTCGGACGAAGTGGTCCCCTACGAGGCTGTCCGACGATCGTGGCGAGGAAGGTGACCGACCCTGGTCCTATCGTCGTCGTGTCAAGTTGGATCCCGGTCTCGTTGATCGTGAGCCGATGGATGATCTTCGCGGTCTCCATCATCGACCCTCCGTCGCCGTCGGCAGGCTCCGAGACCATCGGCTACCCCGCCCTTTGCGGGTCAAGGCCGGAAACGGAACGACTGGATGATGGTGGCCTCGTTCGAGCGCACGCCGCCGCCAGGCGTGACGAACTCCACGATGACCGCCGTTTGCGCGCTTACGAACAGGTACACGCTTTCCTCGACGTGAACCGTCCCCCCACCGGCTTTGTTGGCAGTCAGGGACATATCCCAATGGAGGGCGTCACCTCCTGGAAGCGATGTGGGCTGGGCGACCGGTGGTGGCGAGGCTAACCCTGGGACCAAGAGGAACTGGGCCGTCAGGCTTCGCCCGATCGTGTCGAGTGCGAGGCCCTGCGATCCGATCGGGAGCACCACCAGAGCGTTGCCGAGGAGTGGGTTCACCGCAAGCCACACGTTTGGAGTGGACTCGAACGCCTGGATCCCCGCCGCGAACGCCGGGTTGACCTGGACGAAGGTATTCAGGGCCGCCTTGCTCGCCGGGTTGGACAGGTCGAAGGCTTTCCAGCCATCCGGCACAGCAAGGGTGTATGGCTTCCCCGCAAATGGCTCGGTACTCGCATTCGACGAACCTGACGCTGTAGCCGACAGGGCAGGCGTCGCTATGGGTTCGGCGGTGACAACCGATGAGGGCGGCGGGGTGGAGGTCACGCCGCAGGCTGCGACAAGAAACGCGAGCGCCACCAACACGGCGAGTTGTCGTCGCATCATCCCTCCGCTTTCTATCCCGGAATCTCGGGCGATCTCGCGCTGGCACGAGGCCGAAAGTACAGAACGACTACTGGTGTCGACGCCTGAAAGGACTGAGCATTTCTCAGCGGTCGGACCCGGAGCACCACACCGAGTCACCATCCCACGCGGGGTCCAAACCTGTCAACCCAAGTGAGACACCAGCGTCGGAAGATCAGGCTTGCGTCACCTCCTTCGCGGGCCGGTTGATCCAGACCTCGGCGGGAACCGATCGGGGCGCTGGTAGGCCCCGCACGAAGCGCTCGTGGTGGACCGCGTAGGCACTGGCCAGGACACCGGCTCGGACTTCGAGCAGCTGCTCGGTCCGGCCGTGATGGACGTCGGCGGGGGTGAACAACGCGATCCCGCTGTGGCGGTGCTCGGTCTTGTACATATGCGCGTGATCTTGTCAAGGGCCAGGTCATGAGGCGCTGCCATCCAATCCCGCCAGGAGTCCCTCGAAGATCTTCTGGCGGCCGATCTGGCCCTTCGTCGCGGCATCAGCGCGCTGCTTCTCGGGGTGGGCCGGAACTCGATCGTGGTCAGGAAGCACGTGCAGCCTTCGCAGACTCACGGTGCCGCGAGCCTTGCTTACCTGTGGCAGGGTGCCATCGATTGAGGAGATCTCACGGTTCAGAGCGTCGATCGCGTTCTCCGAGTCGATCGTGATGAGCCAGCCGTCGTCGCCTTCCTCCTGGCGCCGATGCGATCACATCTTGGAGGCTGGCCCGGATCGCTTCTTGGAGCTCGTATTGATACTTCGACATGACCGCCGGGAGCAATGCCCGGCTCTGCGTCGTTGTCGTCTGGAAGAGTCCGCTGATCGGTTTCTCCGTCCCACTCCGAGCGGTTTGTCGCAACCGTACTATGGGGCGGCGTTACCTCACCTGAGTCTGTGATCGGCGAACGCCTCGAGGCGC
>JANMRB010000235.1:0-10807 GCA_031370825.1 Ilumatobacteraceae bacterium | reverse complement strand
CCTGCTCAACACCACTTGCCCCAGGGGCACCTCGTCCGGGTGCGTGTAGTCGGTCCAGCGGGCACCGATGAGCTGTTCCGGTGGCCGCCCGAAGAAGAGGCAGGCGGCCGAATTGACCTGGACCGGGATGCCGTCGAGATCCGAGATCGAAGCGCCGATCGCGGATTGTTCGAAGCCGATCTCGAAGCGGTTTTCCGCCGACCTCCGCACTCGGTCGGCCGCAACCCGATCGGTGTCGTCCATCATCGTGCCCACGACGCGCGCCACGGTGCCATCCGCGGCCACTTCAGATCTACCGCGTGTGCGGACCCACTGTTCTGTCATGTCAGGGCGGATGATGCGAAACTCCATGTCGAACACGTGGCCGCCGTGCTCGACGGACTTGGTCCAGTTGCGGTGAACATTTGGCAAGTCGTCCGGGTGCACTGTCGACATGAACAGCTCGGTGGTCGGCGTTACCGCCGCATCGATCCCGAGGATCCTGTAGTACTCGTCAGACCAGGTTTCCTCCCCCGTCGCGGCTTCGAACTCAAAGCTGCCGAGCAGCGCAATGCGCTGCGCTTCGGCCAGACGTTTGCTGGTTGCCTCGAGCGCCCGCTGACCACTGATCCGCTCGGTGATGTCTTGTGCGATCACGGAGAAGCCGACCACCCTGCTGGCTGCGTCTCGCGAGCCCGAAGCCGTGATGAGAACGTCCACCAGACTTCCGTCCTTGCGGCGACGAACGGTTTCGTGATGTTCAGGCGGGCCACCGACGATGAGCCGGGCGCGCATCTCGACCTGCTCATTCACTCTGTCGTCGGGCGCGATCAGCGCAGACGGTCGCCCAATGATCTCGAGTGCCGTATAGCCGAACAGTGCCTCTGCGGCGGGGTTCCAACTCGTGACGATCCCGTCGACGGTCGATCCGAAGATGGCGTCGCCCGACCCGTCGACGATGGCGGCAAGTTGCCGGCCAGCGGGCTCGGCCATCTTGCGTTCCGTGACGTCGATGGACGAGCCGATGACGCCGAGCAGCTGACCGTCGTCGTCGAACACTGGGGTGTTGGTGACGAACACCCAGACGTTGCTTCCGTCGCGTCGTGTCACCTCGTAGTCACCCGACCAGCGTTCGCCTCGGAGCATCGTCGCGAGCATCACCTCGACACGGTCGGGCGACTCGTGGCGGACGATCAGATCCACAGAAGGGCGGCCAATTGCCTCAGCCGCCGACCAGCCGTACATCTCCTCGGCAGCCCTGTTCCAATAGATGACGTCCCTATCGAGGTTGACGGCGACGATAACCTGGCCAGCGGCGGCAAGCAGGTCTGACTGAAACTTCACGGCATGCTCGGCCAGCTTCCGCGCCGTGATGTCGACCACGACGAACCCGATCCCGATGACCTCGTGGTCGGTCCTGAGCGGATAGAAGCTGACCAGCAGCAGCGGCGGCGGTCCGGCGGGGTCAGTTTGCAACGGGCCATCTATCTCGAGCTCGAGGATGGCTTCGCCCGTCTCGACAACCTGGCGGAAGAGCGGCTCGAGCAACGGCCACATCTGCGGAACGAGAGCGGATACCTGTTTGCCAAGATACTCGGCCACGGTTCCACCGTTCACGGCAGCCAAGGTCGCATTGATGTGCCTGATTCGAAAGTTGCGGTCCACGAAACCGAAGCCGACTGGCGCATCGGATTGCAAGCCTTCGAGAAGGTGGAGGGTTTCCGTGGAGTGACGCTCAGCTGTACGCAGGTCCGCCTCGACAGCCTTGGCGTCGTCGATGTCTGTTGCTGTGCACAGCCATTGACGCGTCGTGCCATGCAAATCCCGCATTGGCTGGAATTGGAACGCGTGCCAGCGATGCACTCCGTCGCCGCGCCGTATCCGACAGTCGACTCGACGGTGTGTCTGTTGGTGCACGGTCAACTCCCACGCCATTCGAGCACGCCCGACATCGTCGGGGTGCAGGCACGCCAGCCAGTCCCACCCATACCGGGACGCGCCGTCCGGTCCGGCGTAGATCGCGGCGTGCTGATTGACGTACCCCGGCGATCCGTCGAGCCGAGCAATCCACACCAGATGCGGCATCGAATCGGCGATCACCCGGAAGTCGACGTCGGAACCGGTCGCGAAGGCCGACGTTGTGCTGGTCACTCGGACCTCCGAGCCGCGATATGCGGTGCCGCTCGATGCGCAACCCGGGTCTTGAGCAACGTGGATCTCGGACTGTCCGTTCAGCCTGGATGAGATCCGTACGGCGGCGGAATACGCCGTGCAAATCGATGCCATCCCCCAGCTGAGGCATAGCGCCGACACTTTCGCTTGACATGTAACTAAATAGTTACCTATCATCATCGTCGTGGACGTCGTGTTCAAAGCCCTCGCCGATCCGACACGGCGCAAGCTGCTCGACGATCTGTACCGCGAAGACGGTCAAACGTTGGGCGCATTGGTCGAACGTTTCTCGATGACCCGCATCGGGGTGATGAAGCACCTGAACCTTCTCGAGGCAGCCGGGCTCGTCGTGACCAAACGTCGAGGCCGCGAGAAGCTCCACTTCCTCAATCCCATCCCGATTCGGCTCGTCCACGACAGGTGGGTGGGCAAATACACCGAGCCATGGGCGGCAGCGCTCGTCGGCCTCAAACACAGAATGGAGAATGAAATGGAGAAGGTCTTCGAGATCTACATCCGCACGACACCTGAGCGTCTCTGGCACGCCATCACCGATCCCGAGATCCGGCGCAAGTTCCAATTCGGCAACACGATCACGTCGGATTGGTCGCCGGGCTCCCGGTTCGAGATGAGCAATCCGGGCGCACCGGGCGTCGTGTTGGGCGAGGGTGAGAACCTCGAGGTCGACCCGCCCCGCCGGCTCGTACAAACCATGGTTGCGCTGTGGGGTGATGACGTGAAGAGCGAGGGAACCTCACGGGTGACCTGGGAGATCGAGCCCGTCCAGGACTCGTGCCGGCTCACGGTCACGCACGATCAACTGCGTGAGGGCGCCAACGATCAACTGTACGGCGGGTGGCCGATGATCCTTTCAGGCCTGAAGACGTGGCTCGAAACAGGCGAGGTGCTGACAACCCCAGGCTCCTTGATGTACAGCTAATGCTCACTCCGAGCTGTCTCACGAACGATTCAGCGCCGCCCGCATCTTGTAGAAGTCTCGGCGCCTTGTCATCATTGCGACGTGTTCGGGGAGGATTCAATCAACCGGGACTTCCGGCGTGCGTATGTCGCAGCAGGCTTGACAGCGTGCGCGGTGTTGATCGTCGTGGACTGGACCTCCGATTCCATCGTTCTGATCCCTCTACTCGTTCTCGCTCCGCTGATTGCAGCGGGTGGGACGCGGCGGGGCACGCTCGTCGTGGCGATCGTCGCTACTGCAGGCTCGGTGATGCTTGGTTGGGCCGATGACATCGCCGGATCGCGTCGCCATTGGGTCGGCATGGCCACAACGGTTTTCGGTGGTGCCCTCGCAGTCTGGGTCGCCGGCACGCGTGCTGCCCGCGATCACCAACTTGCCGATTCGCTATCCATGGTGCGTCGTGCGGACCGCCTCAAGGCGGCGCTGGCCACTGGACGGATGGGGGAGTGGTCATGGGATCGACGGACGGGTTCTGTCGTGTGGGACGCGAACGTCGCGATGCTGTTTGGCCACGAGAGCGAACCGTTCACGGGAACGTTTGAACAATGGATCGAGCACATCGACGAACGCGATCGTGAAATGGTCGAACGAGCCGTTGCCGTAGGCATGGAGAAGCGCGAACCGTTCCGTTTCGACCACCGATGCAGGTGGCCTGATGGCAGCGTCCACTGGATCGAAGGAATTGGTGACGTGATCGTCGCCCACGATGGCGATGAGGTCATCGGAGCATTTGGCTTGGCGATCGATATCGACGAGCGTCATCGCGAGATCGAAGAGCGCACTCGCCTGCTCGAGTTGGAGCGGCATCAGCGGGCGAGAGTCGAATATCTCGCGAAGGTCAACGACGTTCTCGCTTACTCGGTCGATGCGGCGGAGATCACCGAACGAGTCACGCAATCTGTCGTGCCCGAGTTGGCCGAGTGGTGCTCGATCGTGATCTCGATCGACCGTCCGCGCGATCGTCCGACGATCATGGTGGCCCACACGGATCCGGCCAAGGTCGAGCTTGCCGAGCAGATTCAGCGTGACTATCCCTACGATCCTGACGCCTCATGGGGCGCAGCGCGTGTGATCAAGTCTGGTCGACGTGAGGCGTTCGCCGACGTGGACCCGTCGATCTTCGCCGATCTTCCTGAGGGTCATGTGTTGCAAGAGATCGGCCTGCGATCGGTGATCACAGTTCCCCTGATCGGCGCGCTGGGCGTGCTGGGAGCAATGCAGTTGATCCGCTGCGACGGCCAACCACCGTTCGATGAATCCGATATCGAGCTGATCGACGAGCTTGCCACGCGTGTCGGTGGGGCGCTGAACAGCGCTGCGCTCTTCGATCGGCAATCACGTGGTCGTGCTGCGCTCGACACCCTTCAGCAGGTCAGCGGCCGCATCGCTTCTGCCGCGACTGGTGCCAAGATCGTCCACGCCGTTCTCGCCTACGGTTCGGCGGGTCTGGGTGCGGACGGCGGCGTTCTCTTTCTGACCGCTGATGATGGCGATCTGCTCGTCGCGGACGCTACGGCACCATTCGATCCGCTGACCAGGCAAGCCGAGCTCGACGTCGCCCAACGATCGATCGACAAGGGATCTGTCGTCACTGCGGACGTCGTTTCCGATTCACCCGTGCGTGTTGCACTCGGAGTCCCTCTGCGAGTCCTCAACCGAACGGTCGGTTCTCTCGTTTTCACGTTCAACGAGAGCAGGGAGATCTCACCCGAGGAGTTGTCGATGCTCGTGACTCTCGGGTCGCGTTGCGCGGGAGCTTTGGAGCGGGCCTCGTTGTACGAGCGTGACCGAGACATCGCCCTGACCTTCCAACACCGACTGATGCCAGCGCTCACACGTACGCCGGATTGGATCGAGGTGGCTGCCGGATATCGACCGGCGTCCGGGATGGCCATCGGTGGTGACTGGTATCAGGTCCTCGATGCGGGCAGTGGTCGGGTTGCGGCAGTCGTGGGCGACGCCGTGGGTCATGGCCTTGTCGCCGCCGCAGCGATGGGCCAACTCCGCGCCTCGATCGCTACCGCCGTAGCCAACGACGCGGAACCAAATCACGCGATTGCCGCTGTTGACCTGTTTGCGGTGCAAGGCGCAGACACGATCGGCGCGTCCCTGGCGTACGTGCTGTTCGATCCTGAGGGGCATGCTCGTCATTCGAGTGCCGGCCACGTGCCCGTGATCTTGGCGCCGGCATCTGGGAACAGCCAGCTGTTGGAAGGTGGTCGACGACCCCTTCTTGGTTTCCGCGCTCCGGAGGAGCACAGCGTCACCGCCGACTTCCCGTTCGAGGCCGGCGACATCGCAGTGATGTTCACCGATGGCCTCGTCGAGCGCCGTGGTGAGACGATCGACGATGGGTTGCGGCGTCTCCTCGAGACGGTAGACCGCACGCGGCACATGTCGCCGCAGGCGATGTGCGCTTCGATCCTCGAACAGATGACGGAGAGCTACGACCCCGACGACGACATCGCGTTGCTCGTGATCAAGCGCAAGTAGACCGGGTCAGCGCCGGCGGACGCTGGTTTGATCCACCGGGTCGGCGTCTTGCCGCCGGCTCTTCTGGGTCATCGCCAGCAACAGAACTGCGACCAGGGCCAACAAGGCGATCGAACCCCAACGACGGCGGGCACGCTTGCGTCGGGGGCGTGCAAGCACTGGCAGGTCCTCGAGACGGGACCGGGCCTCGCCGACCAGATCTGAAAACGTGCCTGACAGATCTGAAAACGTGTCTGACAGCGTGTTGGCACTGGACTCAACGACATTCTTCAAGGAGTTCGACATATCTGCTCGCTTTCGGTCTGTGGTGGAAGGTCTACCCCATCTTTGCCCGCTCCAACCGGTCAGTTCTCTGACGCCCGCTTGGTGAGCGTCACCCCGGCTTGGGTGAACTCGTATTCATCGACGACGGATCGAAGGATGTTCGTCGCGAGCTCGTCGGGCTCGACATCCACGGAGCCGGACTCCAAGGTGAGGCCGGCAACGAGTTGATGTCCGTCGAGACGAAACCTGGTACGCACCCGCTCGCCCACGTGGCGTTCGGCCAGCAGGGAGAAGACCTCGTCGAGCGCCAACCGAAGATCGTCGATCTCATCCACGGTGAACCCAGCCTCGGCTCCAAGGGATGCAGCGATCATCCTGACCGTGGACGCGTACCGGGTTCGGAGAGGCACGATCACCTCGAAGTGATCGCCGTCCGCTGAGGTCGAGTCGCGTTCGTTGGCCATCGTTTAGCACGCTACAGCTTGCCGACTCCGGGCACGTTGGCCGGTCGACATTGGTCTTTCGGTTTGGCACTCTGTTTGGCCGTAGCGGGGGGAGGGTAGTCCCACTGCATGGCCGCTGGAGCGAAACCGATTGAAGTTGCTCTGGTCAACGACTACGAGATCGTTGTTCACGGGCTGGCGGCGATGCTTGGCCCCTACTCGGATCGCGTGACCATCGTCGAGATGGACATCGGCTCCGAGCCGGTTCGCAAGGCAGGTGTTGCGTTGTTCGACACCTTCGCCGGACGTCGGTATTCCATCGATCGGGCCCGTCAGATGGTTGTGGACGGCCTGGTCGAACACGTTTTGTTGTACACGTGGGATGCAGGGGCTGAGTTCCTGAACTTGGCCGACGATGCAGGGGTGTCGGGCGTGGTGCTGAAGTCCCAGACCGGTAGCTCGCTGGTCGACGTGATCGAGCGGGTGTCGCGAGGCGAACGGATCGGCTTCGAGAACATTCAGCGCGGCCGCCAATCGTGGGACCACGAGTCGCTGTCGATGCGCGAGCGGGAAGTGCTGGCGCTCATCGCGTTCGGAATGAGCAATGCCGAGATCGGCAAGGAGCTGTTCCTCTCGGTCGATACCGTCAAGACGTACGTCCGACGGCTGTACAGCAAGCTCGGTGTCCGGAATCGCGCTCAGGCTGCGCTGCATGCGGCGACCTATCACGTCATGCCGCCCGCTACGCGCCAGGCGCACTGGGTGAGAGAGTCCGTCTCATGAGGACGAGAGCCTTGTCACCCCCGGGATGGGTGGGGCGCGCTGATACCTGATGAGCCGCTGGGAGCTCCGACCCCAAGTCGTTCTCGACCGAGAGTACGACGGCACGACCTCAACACTGCGCGCCGCTCGATCCGACATGGTGGCCTGCCTGATCGACCAGGATGTCGATGAAGATCTTCGCGAACGCGCCGAGCTCGTCTTGAGCGAGCTCGCCTCCAACGCCGTCCAAGCATCCCCGGGAAATCCGTACAAGTTGCGGCTGTCGCTCGACGCGGATGGCTCTCTGGTCATGGCGCTCACCAGCCGAGCACACAACGGCGGACCACCACCTCGCGGGTCCTGGGGACCGTCGGCCGTGCTCGCACCCAGCGGTCGCGGACTGATGATCGTCGACGAGCTCTCGGACCGCGTGAACGTGGAGCGTCCGGCCGAAGACACCGTGGTCGTAACAGCAACGCTTCGCTGACGGCTTGTCGGTCTACCCGAGTGGTGGCGGATAGCGTGGCGTTCGATGGCAACCGTGCTGGATTCATGACCGACGATCTCGATGATGGCGATGTGGATGCGGTCGACGACCTGGACGATCTCGACCTGTTTTTCGAGTTCGCGGCGACCCGCCACCGCTCGATCCGAAACCGTCTTGTCGAGCGTCACATGGGTCTGGCCGCGCACATCGCCAAGCGATTCAGCCGATCGGGCGGCACCGAGGAGGATCTGCGCCAGGTCGCCATGCTTGGCCTCGTCAAGGCAATCGACCGGTTCGACCCTCACTACGGCGTGAGGTTCGCTGCTTTCGCCGGCAGCACGATCGAGGGAGAGCTGAAGCGCCATTTTCGTGATCACAGTTGGGCCGTTCGGGTCCCGCGATCTGCCAAGGACCTGCATCTCGCCGTGCGCAGGGCCACCGATGAACTGGTGCACAAGACCGGAAAGTCGCCTTCGGTCGACGAAATCGCTGCTCACCTCGGAATCGAGCGAGATGACGTACTACGCGGGCTTGCGGCAACATCCGCGTACCACGTCGGCACGATTCACTCCACCGGCAACGACGGCGATGGTGAGACGCCACTTGACCGGATCGACGCCCTCGCGTCCGAGGAAGCCGGTTACGAGCGGGCGATGGATTCCCAGATCGTCGAGGGATTGCTGGCTCGGCTGCCGGAGCGCGAACGCCAGATCGTTCGGCTTCGTTTCTACGACCAACTGTCACAAGAGCAGATTGCTGAGGCTGTCGGCGTCTCGCAGATGCAGGTGTCGCGGCTCTTGCGGGCGTCGTTCGAGAAGATGCGTCAGTGGATGGACGCCGAGGGTGTCGACGACGTCACCTGAACGGGTGATCATGCGCGATCGAGGTGTGCGACAGAGGGTTCACCGGATACCGTTCCAGCCCATGTCGGAGCTGGGTAGCCAACTGGAAGTTTCCGCGACCGCCACGGGCTGGAAGGTGCGCGGAGAGATCGATGCTCACACCGCACCACTGCTGGGCGCGGCCATGGTCGAGCTTCCGGAGGGTGAAGTCACCGTCGATGTCTCCGAGGTCTCGTTCATGGATTCCAGCGGCCTGCGGGTGCTGATCGATGCTGCGACGCGGGCCCGGGAAGGCGGTGGCGACCTGATCATCGCCCACCCCACTCCCGGCATCGCCCGACTCATCGAGATCAGTGGCCTGGGTGGCCAGCTGCGTCTCGATGATTGATTTCGCCAGATCGATCTGCCAGACGGATGTGACGGTCAGGTACTACGGCTGAAGACCGAGTATCCGCAAACGGTCGAGTGCCTTGCGCTCCAACCGACGCGAATGCAGGATCGGCTCGGTGTAGCCAGACGGTTGCTCCGTGCCGGCCAGCACCAGATCACACGCAGCCCGGAACGCGGGTCCATCGAAAGCCGGCGCCATCGGCAGGTACATCGGGTCGCCGGCGTTCTGCCGATCGACGACCTCGGCCATCCGCCTCATCGTTGCCATCACGACTTGCGCAGTCGTGATGCCATGAAGAAGCCAGTTGGCGAGATGCTGCGAAGAGATCCGGCAGGTCGCCCGGTCCTCCATCAAACCCACGTCGGCGATGTCGGGCACTTTCGAACATCCGATGCCCTGGTCGACCCACCGCACGACATAACCGAGAATCCCCTGAGCGTTGTTGTCGAGCTCTGATTGAACTTCCTTCGCGGTCCATCGGTCAGTGGCCAAGGGGATCCTGAGCAGATCATCAACCGTTGCCCGTGGTCCATCTGAAACGAGGCGATCGGCCAACTCCTTCTGGCGGGCATGCGCGTCGACACGGTGGTAGTGCGTGGCGTGCAGCGTGGCGGCCGTGGGCGATGGAACCCACGCGCAACTCGCACCGGCGCGTGGATGATTGATCTTCTGGTCCAGCATGTCGGCCATCAGATCGGGTGCAGCCCACATCCCCTTGCCGATCTGCGCCCGACCGCGCAATCCGCAGCCGATGCCCACGTCGACGTTCCAGTCTTCATAGGCCTTGATCCACGGCTGGGCCTTCATCTCGCTCTTGCGAACCATGGGTCCGGCGATCATCGACGTGTGGATCTCGTCCCCCGTCCGATCGAGGAACCCGGTGTTGATGAAAGCGACCCGCGACTTGGCCGCACGGATGCATTCAGGCAGGTTGATAGTGGTACGGCGCTCCTCGTCCATGATGCCGATCTTCACGGTGTTGCGCGCGAGACCGAGCACGCGCTCCACTCGGGAGAAGATCTCGTTCGTGAACTCGACCTCTGCCGGGCCGTGCATCTTCGGCTTGACGACGTAGATCGAGCCAGTTTCCGAATTCGAACCGGGCATGGCGCAAAGAACGGTGATCATCGCGTCGAGCAGGCCCTCGTGAACCGGTCGCAGATCGCGATCCAGAACTGCCGGTGTTGTCATCAGATGACCGACGTTTCGCACGAGCATCAGCGCCCGGCCGGCACGAGTCACGGTGGAACCGTCGGGCGCGGTGAACACGCGATCTTCGGCCAGACGTCGCGTGAACGTGCTGCCGTCCTTCGTCACCTCCGCAGTCAGCGAGCCTGTCATCAGGCCGAGCCAGTTGCGGTACGCGAGCGTCTTGTCGGCGCTGTCGACGGCCGCGATCGAGTCCTCGAAGTCCATGATCGATGTGAGCGCGGATTCGAGCACGACGTCGGCTACACCAGCATCATCGGCCGCGCCGATCGGGTGATCCCGGTCGATCTTGATCTCGATCCCGAGCCCGTGATGCTCGAGCAGGATCGATGCCGGTTGGTCGGGAAGTCCGGTGTAGCCCACAAAGGCAGTGGGATCGGCCAACCGGCTCCGCTCGCCGTCGCGATGGGTCGCAATCGCGGATCCATCGACGACCGAGTAGGCCGTGACATCGCTGTGGGAACGCGGCCGATTGCTTGAAGGCGCGAGGGGAGCGACCTCGTCGAGGAAGTCTCGGGCCCAGGAGATCACGCGGGCCCCACGGACGGGATCGTAGGGCCCGGGCGTCGGCGGCTCTCCGAGCGCGTCGGTGCCGTACAGCGCGTCGTACAGCGATCCCCATCGGGCGTTGGCGGCGTTGATGGCGTACCGCGCGTTTGTCACGGGGACGACGAGCTGCGGACCTGCGACGCTGCGGATCTCGGGGTCGACGTGCTCGGTTTCGATCTCGAACGGCGCTCCGTCCGGCACGAGGTAGCCGATGTCCTCGAGGAAGGCGCGGTACTG